>NZ_JBOFQF010000035.1:0-183885 GCF_051660745.1 Segniliparus sp.
CGCTCGTGGCGCGCAGGCCGTCGAGCAGGACGACGGACTTCTTCGAGCCGTTGGACGCCTTCCACACGCGGATCTTCACATCCGGCATCGACGGGGTCGGGACGTAGTACTCCTGGACGCCCGCGAGCGGGCCCGGGTCGTTGGGCGCGGACTGGACGGAGGGAATGGGGCCCGGGTCCTCCATAGCGCTCGCTTGCGGCGCGTAGGCGAGGCTGAACCCAGAAGCAACGGCCATCACCCCCGCGAACAGTCTCAGCACACCGGTGCGATGTTCCATGCTCTTCCTTTCCACACGCTTTCGCGAAATGTCTCAAACCTTTTCGCGGTCGCCGGCCATACTGCCAGCCATGACCGCCGAACGGCAAATTCAACGAACCTATGTCGGTTATCGAGTCCGGATGTATACCGGAAGCTGCTTGATCTGCGATCTTGGTGTCGCGCGACAGGTTACAAGTTAGTCAGTATAAACGGTGAATCCGTGGAACAGAGCACGATTCCCAGGAGAGTCACAGAGAACCGTGACGTTTCAGACACCAGGGCCTCAAACGCCGAGGGCGAGCCTGATCTTGGGCAGGGCCTTCCACAATTCGGCCTTCCAGTACGGCCACGTGTGCGTGCCCTCCGAGGTGAAGTCGAAGGACGCTTTGACGCCGAGCTCGTCGAACCGGCGCTGCAGCGCCAGGGCCTCGGAGTTGGCCATCCCTTCGAGCATCTGCGCGTTGAGCGTGTCGATGCCCGAATTGGACGAGTCCAACGAAGTCGTGCCGCCGCCCCCGGCGGAGATGTACATCGACACCCCTCGGAGGTCTTCGGCCCGCGCGACCACGTCGTTCTGGAGCCAGCGCGGGCTCCACGGCGGGCCCCACATGCTGTCGCTGTTGTAGCCGCCGTCCCCCAGCATGATCGCGCGGATCGACTCGCGCGCCCCGGGGGCGCCCACGTTCACGAAACCGGAGAAAGACCCGGCGAACGCGAAGAGGTCCCGGTGGTTCGCCGCGAGGACGAGGGCCGCGCCACCGCCCATCGACGCGCCCGCGATGGCGTTGTTCTTCGAGTCGAGGCCGATCGAGGCGAGGAACTTCGGCAGCGTGACCGCGAGGAAGGTCTCCCAGAGATAGCGGTACTGCTGGCCGTTGAGATTGCTCCTCGAATCCCAGTCGGTGTAGAAGCTCGCCTGCCCGCCGACGGGCTCGACGATGCTGATGCCGCTCAGCGCGATGTTCTCCGCGTCGGTGTTCTGCTCCCACCCGCTGCGGTCCGACGAGGCCCGCAAGTCGTCGAGGAGGATCAAGGACTTCTTCGAGCCGCCCGCCGCCCGCCAGACGCGGACCTTGACATCAGGCATTTCCGGAGTCGGCACCATGTATTCCACGGGCTCGGCCCTGGCCGCGGGGGCGGAGAGCTGGGGCAGCACGACAGCCCCGAACATCGAGGCCGCCAGCATGATCAGCGCCAAGCCAGTCCGGGGCCCCGATCCGGCGAGCCGGCTCCATCGGAGCCGGAGACTGTCGACCTGCTCCACAGGTGGAGATACTACCGCCCGGGCACATGTCTCACCGGAGCTGCCGCACGGGGACAAGGTATGCTTTCCACGTCGTGACCCCACCGCGTCTTTTCCGTAAGCCGCGTCCAACACTTATGAGCGAGTCGACGTTGACCGAACAAAACCTGACTGAACCACTGGCTCCGCTGCCCGAGGACCCTCGGCTGTATTTCGAAGAGTCCTGGCAGGCAGGCCTCGGCGATGTGGACGTCTACCGGCGCGCGCGACTCGACTCGGTGGCCCGCTACCTGCAGGACTTGGGCTTCGACCACCTGATCGCGGCCGGATTCGACGAGATCCACCCGTACTGGGTGGTGCAGCGGACGGTGATCGAGGCGCAGACCCCCGCCGTCGACTCGCTGCGCGAGACGTTGACATTGCGCCGCTGGTGCTCGGGCATCGCGAAATTCTGGTGCAACGTGCGCATCCAGGTCGTCGGGGACAAGGGGACGCATTTCGAGACCGAGGCCTTCTGGATCAACTTCAACAAGGACACCAAGGGGCCTGCGCGCATCTCGGACGACTTCGTGGAGAAGTTCGGGCAGGCGACGCAGAACCACCGCCTGCGGTGGAAGCCCGTCCTCTCGTCGGAGCCGTCGGCTGACGCGGAGACATCGCCCTGGCTGCTCCGCTCCACCGACATCGACCAGTTCCAGCACGTCAACAACGCCGCGTACTGGGAGGCCGTCGAACACCTGCTCCAAGGGAGCGACCTGCTCACCGGGCGTTATCGCGCGATCATCGAATACATCTCTCCGGTCCAGCCGACCGAGAAAGTGACGTTGAGCTCGGTGGTCTCCGACAAAGAGGCAGACATCTGGTTCATCGTGGACGGCAAGGCCAAAGCCGCCGTGAAAGTGATCAGCCTCTAACGCCGTGTGGCGCCGCGTGGACCCCGCTAAACCCGAGTGTTGAGGGACTTCTCCATTAACTTCACGGCCTTGTCGCAGCTGTCGCCGCCGGTGGAGAAGGCGGGTTGCACCCACCAGCCGATCACGCCTTTGCTCTGCGATTTCGCGACGGTGCCGCACACCGACGTGTCGTTCGCCGGGTGGGCGATGATGCCTTTTTGCCCGTCGAAATCGCGCCACTGGCTGTCGTACTTCAGGAATTCCAGCGTTTCCTTCTCACGGTCGAGCGTGCCCGTCTCGAACCAGTAGAAGGTGACCTCCAACGGGTCGCCGCCGCCGATCACGTTCCACCGGCACACGGCGCCGTTGAACACCGAGACACGGCTTTTCATGCCGAGCGCGTCGAGCATCTCCTGCTGGTTGAGCAGCTCGCACTCGTGCATGAGGTTGTCGTAGGGGTCCGTGTCCTGCTGGCGCACTGTGGTGTTGGTCGGGCCCCCGCCGCCCCCGGCGCCGCCGCAGCCCGAGGCCAACGCCGCCGCGAGCGCGAGCGCCCCGGCGAACTTGCCGCGACGGACCGCCGAGGCCATGCCTTTCATTCTCATAGACACCGTTATTTCTTCGCCCGGTCGATGCTCAGCTCCGCGAGCTGGCGCGTCCCCTCGCAAGGCTGCTGCGCGCCGCTGCGCTGCACGCCCAGCTCAATGGACCACTCGATGAAGTCGTTGCCGAAATCCGCTCCCAGCTCGCACAGGTTCTGATCCGGCTGATAGATCAAGAACCCCGGATAGCCGCGGATCGCGATGTGCTGGACGTCGTCTCGCGTCTTCCCCTCCCACGACTCCTCTCGCCCGATCGGGCTGCCCCGGTACCAGGTGAACGAGGCTTGCACCGAGCTCCCGACGATCCACTGGCAGGTCACCGAGTTGCGGAACTCGACTCGGGAGTTCCCGGCTCCGAGCTTCTCCGCGACCTCTTGCGTTGTGAGGCCCGCGCATTCGGCGAACATCGGGCCGTCCGGCTTCGCCTGCCCTGTTTGCCCGTCGTGCCCGGAAGGAGACTTGGCCCCGCCGCCCGTGCAGCCCGCCGCGAGAACCACTCCCGCGAAGATCACCGGGATCGCGCGCAGACGGCGCCGCTGAGGTTCGGACTGGTCGAAAATCATGTCCCCCGCATGGTACCCGGCTTGGCTGAGAAGGGCCTTATGCGACGCCCTTGCGCGACTGCCCGTCAGTTGGGGCAGAGGTCCAGAAGCTTCTGCTTCGCAGAGGTGACCTGGTGGCTGGCGTCGTTCAACGACTCAATGGTCCCGTTTCCCTTTTTGAGCAGGCCCGCCAGTTTGTCCAGCGCATCCGTGTAGACGCTCGCCGCCCCGCCGATGTCCGTGCTGGAGTCCGCGTTCGCCGATTTCATCTGCGACGAGGCGTCCCCGATCGCGCCAAAGAGGTCGTCCATCTGGTTCTTCTCCGCCGTGCCCGCTTTGTTCAGCGCGTCGACGAAGGCGTTCCAGGCGACCAAGAACCGGACATAGCCGATGATGAGCTGCGAGCACACCGCCTTCTGGGCGGCCGCCGCCTTGCTCGACGAGACTGAGGCCGCGCTGGACGAAGAAGCCGCAAGGTACGAGGTGAGCGCGACCTCGTCCGCCGCTCCCTTGCCTTTGACCACCTGCGTGCAGCTTGCGAGCAACAACCCTGCCGACACGCACAGCCCCACGAATCGCTTGTTGCCCAAACCCAAGAACCCTGCCATGTACGCAGCGTAACGTACTCATGCGCCACTGGCCAGTTCCAAGATCAAAACAAGAACGAGGCGGCGCGCGGCGGTCTTCCGCGACGCCTCGAAAACGGAAAAGCCCCCGGCACAGAGCGAGTCTTGCGGACCGGGGGCCTTTCCGTCGATCGGATCAGATCGTCACTGGTATTCGCTGAAGTCGTAGTCGTCCAGCGGCACCGCGGGGCCGGAGTGGCTGTAACGGGCGGAGCTGTAGTCCACGCCGTAGTCCGCGTCCGAGCCGTAGTAGCCCTCCGCGAAGCTCGGCAGCGAGTACGCCGCCGCCTTCGCGGCCTCGGTCGGCTGGACCTCGATCTGGCGGTAGCGGGCGACGCCCGTGCCAGCCGGGATCAGCTTGCCGATGATCACGTTCTCCTTCAGGCCGATGAGCTTGTCGGAGCGGGTGTTGATCGCGGCGTCCGTGAGCACGCGGGTGGTCTCCTGGAAGGAGGCCGCCGACAGCCACGAGTCGGTCGCGAGCGAGGCCTTCGTGATGCCCATGAGCACCGGACGGCCCGCCGCGGGCTCGCCGCCCTCGGCGACGATGCCGCGGTTCGCGGCCTCGAACTCGCCGCGCTCGGTCAACGAGCCCGGCAGGAACTCCGAGGAGCCCGAGTCGATGATCGTGACCCGGCGCAGCATCTGCCGCACGATGACCTCGATGTGCTTGTCGTGGATCGACACGCCCTGGCTGCGGTAGACCTCTTGGACCTCGTGGACCAAGTGGATCTGCACCTGGCGCGGGCCCATGATCCGGAGCACCTCGTGCGGGTCGGACGAGCCCTCGAGGAGCTGCTGGCCGACCTCGACGTGCGAGCCGTCGTGCAGGACGCTCTCCGAGCCGTCCGCGCCGCGGAGCACCTTCAACCGCTGGCGCTTCGAGAGCTTGTCGTACACGACCTCCTCGCCGCCGTCGTCCGGGGTGATCGTGATCCGGTAGAACCGGTCCTCGTCCTCCAGGCGGATCCGGCCGGAGACCTCCGCGATCGGGGCCTTCGCCTTGGGCACGCGGGCCTCGAAGAGCTCCTGGACCCGGGGCAGACCGCCGGTGATGTCCTCACCGACACCACCCTGGTGGATGGTACGCATGGTCAGCTGGGTGCCGGGCTCGCCGATGGACTGCGCGGCGACGATGCCGACGGCCTCGCCGATGTCCACCAGCTTGCCGGTCGCCATGGAGCGGCCGTAGCACTTCGCGCAGACGCCGTTGCTCGTGGTGCAGGTCAGCACCGAGCGCACCTTGATCTGCGAGACGCCTGCCTCGATCAGCTCGTCGATGGTGGCGTCGCGGACGTCCGAGCCGCGCTCGGCGACAACGGCGCCCTTCTCGTCGATGGCGTCCGTGGCCAGAGTCCGGGCGTAGGCGCTGGTCTCGACGTGCGGCTCACGGATGAGCTTGCCGTCGTGGCCCTTGGTCGCGATGGTGACGTTGATGCCGCGCTCGGTGCCGCAGTCGGACTCGACCACGATCACGTCCTGCGACACGTCCACCAGACGACGGGTCAGGTAGCCCGAGTCGGCGGTGCGGAGCGCCGTGTCCGCGAGGCCCTTGCGGGCGCCGTGGGTGTTGATGAAGTACTCCAACACCGTCAGGCCCTCGCGGAAGGAGGACTTGATCGGACGCGGGATGAACTCGCCCTTCGGGTTGGTCACCAGGCCCTTCATACCCGCGAGGGTACGGGTCTGGGTCATGTTGCCCGTCGCGCCGGACTTCACGATCGTGATGATCGGGTTGTCCTCGGGGTAGTACGCCTCAAGCGCGGCGCCGACCTCTTCGGTGGCCTGCTTCCAGATCTCGACCAGGCCGTCGCGACGCTCCTCCGAGGTGAGCGCGCCGCGCTGGAACTTGCGCTCCAGGCTGTCGGCGCGGGCCTCGTAGGTGTCGAGGATCTCCCGCTTGTTCGGCGGCACGAGCACGTCGGCCATCGACACGGTGACGCCGGAACGGGTCGCCCAGTAGAAGCCCGCGTCCTTGAGCTTGTCCACGGTCTGCGCGACCACGATCATCGGGTACCGCTCGGCGAGGTCGTTGATGATGACCGCCTGGCGCTTCTTGAGCATGAGCTCGTCCACGAACGGGTAGTCCGACGGCAGGAGCTCGTTGAACATCACCCGGCCGAGCGTGGTCTCAGCGGTCCACGTCTGGCCTCGGGTCCAGCCCTCGGGGAACAGCTCGGCCTCGAGCTTCGCCTCCGGACGCTGCTCGCTGAGCCGGATCTTGATCGGGGCCTGCACCGACAGGACGCCGCGGTCGAGGGCCATGATGGCCTCGGCCGGGCTCGAGTACACGCCCTCCTCCGGCTGGTCCTTCGCCGCCGCCTTGTAGGCGCCCAGCGCGGTCTCCTTCCTGAGGGTCAGGGTGTAGAGCCCGGTGACCATGTCCAGACGGGGCATGGCGAGCGGACGGCCCGAACCCGGGGAGAGGATGTTGTTCGAGGACAGCATGAGGATGCGGGCCTCGGCCTGCGCCTCCGCCGACAGCGGAAGGTGCACGGCCATCTGGTCGCCGTCGAAGTCCGCGTTGAACGCCTCGCAGACCAGCGGGTGCAGCTGGATGGCCTTGCCTTCCACAAGCTGCGGCTCGAAGGCCTGGATACCGAGGCGGTGCAGCGTCGGCGCGCGGTTGAGGAGCACCGGGTGACCGGCGATGACCTCTTCGAGGACGTCCCACACCTGCGGGCGCTGCCGCTCGACCATCCGCTTCGCGGACTTCACGTTCTGCGCGTGGGAGAGGTCGACGAGCCGCTTCATGACGAACGGCTTGAAGAGCTCGAGCGCCATGAGCTTCGGCAGGCCGCACTGGTGCAGCTTGAGCTGCGGGCCGACCACGATGACCGAACGGCCCGAGTAGTCGACGCGCTTGCCGAGCAGGTTCTGGCGGAAACGGCCCTGCTTGCCCTTGAGCAAGTCGGACAGCGACTTGAGCGGACGGTTGCCCGGCCCGGTGACCGGACGGCCGCGCCTGCCGTTGTCGAACAGCGCGTCCACCGACTCCTGCAGCATGCGCTTCTCGTTGTTGACGATGATCTCCGGGGCGCCGAGCTCGATGAGCCGCTTGAGGCGGTTGTTCCGGTTGATCACGCGGCGGTACAGGTCGTTGAGGTCGGAGGTCGCGAACCGGCCGCCGTCGAGCTGCACCATCGGGCGCAGCTCCGGCGGGATCACCGGCACCGCGTCGAGCACCATGCCGAGCGGGCTCTTGCCCGTGGCCTGGAACGCCGCGATGACCTTGAGCCGCTTGAGCGCGCGGAGCTTCTTCTGCCCCTTGCCCGAGCGGATGGTCTCGCGGAGGATGTCCGCCTCGGCTTCGATGTCGAGGTTCTCGATCAAAGTCTTGATCGCCTCGGCGCCCATGGCTCCGGCGAAGTACTCGCCGTAGCGGTCGATGATCTCGTTGTAGAGGGTCTCGTCCACGATCATGTCGCGCGGGGCGAGCTTCACGAAGGTGGTCCAGATCTCGTCGAGACGGTCGAGCTCGCGCTGCGCCCGCTCGCGGATGTGGCGCATCTCGCGCTCGCCCGCGTCGCGGACCTTGCGCTTCGCCTCGGCCTTCGCGCCTTCGCCTTCCAGCTCGGCGAGGTCGGCCTCAAGCTTCTGCGCGCGCTCTTCGAGGTCGACGTCGCGCTGGTCGGTGACGGACTTCTTCTCGACGACCATCTCCGCCTCGAGGGTGGAGAGCTCGTTGTGGCGCATCTCGGAGTCCACCGAGGTGATCACGTACGCCGCGAAGTAGATGATCTTCTCAAGATCCTTCGGGGCGAGGTCGAGCAGGTACCCGAGGCGCGAGGGCACGCCCTTGAAGTACCAGATGTGGGTCACCGGGGCGGCGAGCTCGATGTGGCCCATCCGCTCGCGGCGGACCTTGGCCTTGGTGACCTCGACGCCGCAGCGCTCGCAGATGATGCCCTTGAAGCGCACGCGCTTGTACTTGCCGCAGTAGCACTCCCAGTCCCTGGTCGGACCGAAGATCTTCTCGCAGAAGAGTCCGTCCTTCTCAGGCTTGAGGGTGCGGTAGTTGATGGTCTCCGGCTTCTTCACCTCGCCGAAGGACCAGCGTCGGATGTCGTCGGCTCCCGCAAGGCTGATGCGGAGCTCGTCGAAGTAATTAACGTCGATCACTCGTGTATTCCTATCTATCAGCTCTTGAGTTAGCGGGCAAGGTCGTCGACAGTGGCCTGCTCCCGGCGGGAGAGGTTGATGCCGAGGGACGCGGCCGCCCGGTCCAAATCGTCGTCGTCGGTGTCGCGCATCTCGATCGCGGCGCCGTCCTTGGACAGCACCTCGACATTCAGGCACAGCGACTGCAGCTCTTTGAGGAGCACCTTGAAGGACTCGGGGATGCCCGGCTCGGGGATGTTCTCGCCCTTGACGATGGCCTCGTACACCTTCACGCGGCCGACCACGTCGTCCGACTTGATGGTGAGCAGCTCCTGCAGCGTGTAGGCCGCGCCGTAGGCCTGCATGGCCCAGCACTCCATCTCGCCGAACCGCTGGCCGCCGAACTGCGCCTTGCCGCCCAGCGGCTGCTGGGTGATCATCGAGTACGGGCCGGTGGAACGGGCGTGGATCTTGTCGTCCACCAAGTGGTGCAGCTTCAAGATGTACATGTAGCCGATCGCGACCGGGTGCGGGAACGGCTCGCCGGAGCGGCCGTCGAACAGGGTCGCCTTGCCGTCCGGGCCGACGAGCACTTCGCCGTCCCGGTTCGGGATCGTGGACGAGAGGATGCCTTGCAGCTCCTCTTCCCGAGCGCCGTCGAAGACCGGGGTCGCCGCGCGGGAGTTCGGCGGCGCCGACAGCGCGTCCTCGGGCAGGTTCTTCGCCCATTCCGGGAGGCCGTTGGCGTCGTCCACCTTCCAGCCGGTCTTGGCGACCCAGCCGAGGTGCGCCTCGAGGATCTGGCCGATGTTCATACGACGCGGCACGCCGTGGCTGTTCAGGATGATGTCGACCGGGGTGCCGTCCGGCATGAACGGCATGTCCTCGATCGGCAGGATCTTGCCGATGACGCCCTTGTTGCCGTGGCGGCCCGCGAGCTTGTCGCCGTCCTGGATCTTGCGCTTCTGCGCGACGTAGACCCGGACCAGCTCGTTCACGCCCGGAGGCAGCTCGTCGTCGTCCTCGCGGCTGAAGACCCGGATGCCGATGACCTTGCCGGACTCGCCGTGCGGGACCTTGAGGGACGTGTCGCGGACCTCGCGGGCCTTCTCGCCGAAGATGGCGCGCAGCAGGCGCTCCTCCGGGGTCAGCTCGGTCTCGCCCTTCGGGGTGACCTTGCCGACCAGCACGTCGCCGTCGCGGACCTCCGCGCCGATGCGGATGATGCCGCGCTCGTCGAGGTCCGCGAGGACCTCGTCGGAGACGTTCGGGATGTCGCGGGTGATCTCCTCGGCGCCGAGCTTGGTGTCACGGGCGTCGATCTCGTACTCCTCGATGTGGATCGAGGTGAGCACGTCCTCCTCCACGAGGCGCTGCGACAGGATGATCGCGTCCTCGTAGTTGTGGCCTTCCCACGGCATGACCGCGACCAGCAGGTTCTTGCCGAGCGCCATCTCGCCGTTCTCGGTGCAGTGCCCGTCCGCGAGGACCTGGCCCTTCTCGACCCGCTGGCCCTCGTCCACGATGGGACGCTGGTTCGCGCAGGTGCCGTGGTTGGACCGGGCGAATTTGCGCAGGCGGTGGGTCTTGCGGGAGCCGTCGTCTGCCATCACCGTGATGTAGTCGGCGGAGACCTCCTCGACCACGCCCGACTTCTGGGTGACGATCACGTCGCCCGCGTCGATCGCCGCGCGCAGCTCCATGCCGGTGCCGACGAACGGAGACTCGCTCCGGATCAGCGGCACGGCCTGGCGCTGCATGTTCGCGCCCATGAGCGCGCGGTTCGCGTCGTCGTGCTCCAGGAACGGGATCATCGCGGTCGCGACGGACACCATCTGCCGGGGCGAGACGTCCATGTAGTCGACCTGCTCGGAGGCGACGAACTCGACCTCGCCGCCCTTCCGGCGGACCAGGACGCGCTCTTCGAGGAACTTGCCGTTGTCGTCGAGCGGCGAGTTGGCCTGCGCCACGACGTAGCGGTCCTCCTCGTCGGCGGTGAGGTAGTGGATGTCATCGGTGACCTTGCCCTCGACGACCTTGCGGTACGGGGTCTCGATGAAGCCGAACGGGTTCACCCGCGCGAAGACCGACAACGAGCCGATCAGGCCGATGTTCGGGCCTTCCGGGGTCTCGATCGGGCACATCCGGCCGTAGTGGGACGGGTGCACGTCGCGGACCTCGAGGCCCGCGCGCTCGCGGGAGAGGCCGCCGGGGCCGAGCGCGGAGATGCGCCGCTTGTGGGTCAGGCCCGACAGCGGGTTGTTCTGGTCCATGAACTGGGAGAGCTGGCTGGTGCCGAAGAACTCCTTGATCGCGGCGACCACCGGGCGGATGTTGATCAGGGTCTGCGGGGTGATGGCCTCCACGTCCTGAGTCGTCATCCGCTCGCGGACCACGCGCTCCATACGGGAGAGGCCCACGCGGATCTGGTTCTGGATCAGCTCGCCGACCGTGCGCAGGCGGCGGTTGCCGAAGTGGTCGATGTCGTCGACCTCGACCGGGACCTCGACGCCGCCGGGCGGGGTCATCGTCTCCGGAATGCCCGGGGTGGCCTCGTGCAGGCGCACCAGGTACTCGATGGTGGCCGCGATGTCCTCGACGCTCAGCGTGGTGACGTGCGAGGCGACGACGTCGGTGAGGCCGAGCTTCTTGTTCAGCTTGTACCGGCCGACGCGGGCGAGGTCGTAACGCTTCTCCTGGAAGAGGAGGTTGTCCAAGAGCGCCTGCGCGCCCTCGCGGGTGGGGGGCTCGCCCGGACGCAGCTTGCGGAAGATGTCGAGCAGGGCCTCGTCGGTGCCCGCGATGTTGTCCTTCTCCAGCGTCGTCATGACGATCTCGGAGAAGCCGAACCGCTCCACGATCTGCTCGTTGGTCCAGCCGAGGGCCTTGAGCAGCACGGTGACGGGCTGGCGGCGCTTGCGGTCGACACGCACGCCGACGGTGTCGCGCTTGTCGACGTCGAACTCCAGCCACGCGCCACGGCTCGGGATGACCTTGACCGAGTGCAGGGTCTTCTCGGTGGACTTGTCGATGGTGTCGTCGAAGTACACGCCGGGGCTGCGGACGACCTGGGACACCACGACACGCTCGGTGCCGTTGATGATGAAGGTGCCCTTCTCGGTCATCATCGGGAAGTCGCCCATGAACACCGTCTGGCTCTTGATCTCGCCGGTGTTGTTGTTGATGAACTCGGCGGTGACGAACAGCGGGGCCGCGTAGGTCATGTCCTTGTCCTTGCACTCCGCCTCGGAGGCTTTCACCTCGTCGAAGCGGGGCTCGGAGAAGGAGAGGGACATGGAGCCGGAGAAGTCCTCGATCGGGGAGATCTCGTTCAGCACGTCCTCAAGACCGGAGGTCGGCTTGCCCTGCCCGTTGAGGTGCTCGCCCCGCTCCAGGGACCGCTCGCGCCACCACGGCGCGCCGATCAACCAAGCGAACGAGTCGGTCTGAACATCCAGCAGGCCTGGAACCTCAAGGGGCTCGCGGATCTTCGCGAACGAGACTCGACGAGGGGCTCCCGGGTGGCTAGCTTTCGTTTGGCGAGAGACTGCCAAAATGCGTCCTTCCAGCACTATTGTGGCGGCAGGCCCCAGAGCCCGTCGCCGTCGCTTCATTCACTCAGCTATGACCGCTGAATCAGTTTCCGGCGCGCTCCTCGTTGCCCCTCCCACGCGACCGCCTTCCGGACCTGTTTGAGCCGCCGAGCCGAACATCGGCGCGGCCTGGGGATAGCCCAACAGGGAAAACGGTGAATGGACGTGCATCATCGAGCGCAAGGCTTCAGAGTACCACAGATTGCGGCACTCCGCACCCCCCTTGGTGTGATTTGCGTCAGCGCCCGAATCCCGATGAAACCAGGTCCGGCACCCCGCGTACCGTCTAGCTTGCACGGTGATCGGTCCCGCGTCAAGCGACACGGCGAATAGCCTGTGTCACATTTTTTCAGGGCGCGGCCCGGGTTGGGCGAGGTCGGGCATGGGCAAGGGGTCGCGGAAATCGAAGTGCCGCGCACACGGCCCGATCCCGCGCGCCGCGCAAGGGCCCGGACAGGCTCAGTAAGCCTGGCCCTGCTGCGCCACGACCGCCTGGTCCGCGACCGACTGGGCTTTGGCGGCCTGCACGGTGGCGTCGATCGAGTTCGCCTCGATCTCGGCGGCGTCCGCCTCGATCCAGCTCCGCTGGATGGCGGCCTGCGCGTTCGCGGGCAACGAGGGGAGCATGCCCTGCAGCCGCTGCTTGCGGCGGGCGACAGCCTGCCGGAACGGCATGCCCGGGGTCGCGTGCATCTGCGGGATGATGCCCTCGATCTCCTCCGCGCCGCCATGGTGCATGCCCGCGTCGACCAAGGCCTGCTCCTGGGCCATCTGCGCTTCGTCCTTCTCCTCGGACATGCCGATCGGTCCGATCATGCGGCCGTTGAGGAACTGCTTGACGGCAGGCTCTTCGCTGGTGAGCAGCACCTCCCGGGGGCCGAACATGACGAGGTTGCGCCGGTAGAGCATCCCGATGTTGTCCGGCACCGTGCGAGCGAGGTTGATGTTGTGGGTGACGATGAGGATCGTCGCGTCGATCTCGGCGTTGATGTCCAGGAACAACTGGCTGATGTAGGTCGTTCGGACCGGGTCGAGGCCGGAGTCCGGCTCGTCGATCAAGATGATCTCCGGGTCCAGCACCAGCGCCCTGGCCAAGCCTGCGCGCTTGCGCATACCGCCGGAGATCTCGCCCGGCAGCTTGTTCTCCGCGCCGGAGAGCCCGACCAGCTCGAGCTTCTCAAGGACGATCCGCTTGATCTCGTCCTCTTTTTTCTTCGTGTGCTCGCGCAGCGGGAACGCGGTGTTGTCGAAGATGTTCATCGAGCCGAACAGCGCGCCGTCCTGGAACAGCACGCCGAACATCTTGCGGATGTCGTACAACCGCTTCGTCGAGCACCGCATGATGTCGGTGCCGTCGATGATGATCTCGCCGTGCTCCGGGCGCAAGAGCCCGATGAGCGACTTCAGGAAGACCGACTTGCCCGTGCCAGAAGGGCCGAGCAGCACGCTCACCTCGCCGGGGGGGAGCGTGAGCGTGACATCCTGCCAAATGTTCTGAGAACCGAAGGACTTAGTCAGGTCCTTGACGACCACCTCGACGCCCAAACTACCGCCTCATGCTTTCTTTTCCGCTGGTGAAGACCCGTGCAGCGGCTCGCAACACGCCGTCTGACCGGCGGGTCACAAGCCTACCACGTTCCCTGCTTCTCCTATTGGCCAATGCTCATACGCCTCTGCGTGTGATGCACAATACACGCTTTTGTCTCGGCGGCCAAAGCGGGGCGGAAACGCGAACGGCGCGCCCCGCGACTGCGGGGCGCGCCGTTCGGCCAGCGTCGTCTCACTTGAGGGAGATCGTCGCTCCAGCCTCTTCCAGCTTCGCCTTGGCGGCCTCGGCGGCCTCCTTGGAAACCTTCTCCAGAACCGGCTTCGGGGCGGCCTCGACGAGGTCCTTCGCCTCCTTGAGGCCCAGGGCCGGGACGACCTCGCGGACGACCTTGATGACCTGGATCTTCTTGTCGCCGGCGGAGTCGAGGATGACGTCGAACTCGTCCTGCTCGGCAGCGGCCTCGCCACCGGCGGCGGCAGCGGCGCCCGGGGCGGCGGCGACCGCGACCGGAGCGGCGGCGGTGACGCCGAAGACGTCCTCGAACTGCTTCACGAACTCGGACAGCTCGATGAGGGTGAGCTCCTTGAACGCGTCGATGAGCTCGTCAGTGCTGAGTTTGGCCATGATGGCCTTCCTTTCTATATCGGGGCCCGACGCCCCTGGTCTTGCGGATGTTGGATGAAAACGATGCTGTTGCTATTCGCCAGCTTGCTGCTTCTGGTCGGCAAGCGCCTGCGAGAGGCGTGCCACCTGCGACAGCGGAGCGCTGAGCAGGCCCAGCGCGGAGCCGAGCGCGCCCTTGATGGCGCCGGCCACTTTGGCGAGCAGCACTTCGCGGCTCTCCAGGTCGGCAAGCTTGATGACCTCTTTCTCGGTCAGAACCGCGCCGTCCAAGTAGCCGCCCTTGACCACAAGGGCCTGGTTCTCCTTGGCGAAGCCCTTGATCACCTTCGCGGCCTCGACGATGTCGCCGTTCACGAACGCCACCGCGGTGGGTCCGGAGAACAGCTCGTCGACACCAGTGACGCCTGCATTCGCAGCGGCACGTTTGACCAGGGTGTTCTTCGCGACCAGGTAGGTCGTGTCCCGGCCGAGGTCGGTGCGCAGCTTGGTGAGCGAGCTCATCGTCAGACCCCGGTATTCGGTGACGATGGCAGCATTCGCCTCCTCGAACCGCTTGGCGATATCAGCGACCTTTTCGACCTTTTCAACTTTGACCACAGGTCGCCTCCTTTCTCATGTCAAGCGGACAACCGGGAACGCGCGGCCACGCTGCGAGGAGGAGGTTGGAGGAGATGTCTGGCTGAGGCGCGGGGGAAGGGGCAGCCGTCAGCTCTCAGCGGGCAAAACCGCCCGCGAGGAGGACGTCCGACGCTTGTTTTCCCTGCGCTGGCCAGCACGTTGGGCTTTTGCCCCAACACGCCCCTTCGATCCTCGAAACAAAGTTGTGACTCCGCTCGCGTTGACGGTGAACGGAATCTTAACTTAAGCTGTCTCGCAGATGACCTAGCGGTCTTCGGTTGAACTTCTTCGGATTCGCCGACCAGTTCAGGCTGCTCAGCAGCTGCGCCGATCGACCCGCTTATGATAGTGAGGACTGTCCGATAATGCAAACCACGATCGAGGAGCCCCGCACCTACGTAGTGCGGCGTGGCTTCGCCGAGGTGAACGACGTCCGGCTCGCCTACGAGGACTGGGGCGACCCGGCTGGCGAGGCCGTGCTGCTCATCATGGGGCTCGGCGCCCAGCTGACGTTCTGGCCGGACGTGTTCTGCGAAATGCTGGTCGACGCAGGCTGCCGCGTCGTCCGGTTCGACAACCGCGATGTCGGCCTGTCGACGAAGCTGAGCGACAAGGAGGCCCCCGGCCCGCGCTGGATGCGCCTGCTGCGCTGCCAGCTCGGCCTGGTGAGCCGGGCCCCCTACACGCTCGAAGACATGGCGAGCGACGCGGAGGGCGTCCTCGACACGCTGGAGATCGACCGCGCGCACATCGTCGGGGCTTCGATGGGCGGCATGATCGCGCAGGTCTTCGCGGGCACCAGGCCCGAGCGGACGGCGAGCCTCAGCCTGTTGTTCACCACCGCCGTGCAGCGCTTCTTCGCGCCGCCGACCCCCGCCACGCTCGCGAAACTGCGCGAGGCCCCCAATCCTGACGCGACGCTGGAGGAGCGGATCGACTTCAAGGTCCGCACCATGGCGCACTCCGCGGGCCCCTGCTACCCCTACCCGGAGGACGAGCTGCGCGAGGCCATCGCGACCTCGTTCCGGCGCTGCGACGACTCGACCGGCCTCTTGCGCCAGCTCGACGCGATCTGCGGCACCGGGGACCTGCGCCGCTACCACAGCGGGATCACCGCCCCGGTCACGGTGATCCACGGCAGCGCCGACCCGCTCATCCCCTGCCGCAACGGCCGCTCCCTGGCGAAGTGGATCCCCGGCGCGACGCTCACCGTCTTCGAGGGCATGGGCCACTCCTTGCCGCCCGCGCTCTTGCCGGACATCGCTCGGACGCTGTTCGCGAACTTCGAGCGGGCCGGGGCTCTGGTCTAGCCGCTCATCGCCCTGCGCTCAGTACAGTGGGCGTATGGCTCTTACTTTCGACGAGTACTCCTCGCACGACGCGCTCGGCCTCGCCGAGCTCGTCAGGACCGGACAAACCACCGCCGCAGAGCTGCTCGAAGCCGCGCTCGCGAGGCTCGCCGAGGTCGACGGCACGATCAACTCGGTGGTCCACCGGCATGAGGAGTGGGCGAGCAAACGCGCGGCGGCAACGCTCAGCGGGCCGTTCGCGGGCGTGCCGTTCCTCCTGAAGAACCTGCACCAACCGATCGCGGGCTGGCCGGACGACTCCGGCAGCCGAGCCTTGCGGGGCCACATCGCCCCGGCCACCTCGCCGGTGGTCGCGCGTTGGCTCGATGCGGGCCTCGTGCCATTCGGCCAGACCAACAGCCCCGAATTCGGCTCCAAAGGCGTCACCGAGCCCCAACTGCACGGCCCGACGCGCAACCCGTGGGACCTGGACCGCTCCCCCGGCGGGTCCTCCGGCGGGTCGGCCGCCGCGGTCGCCGCCGGGATCGTGCCCGCGGCCGGGGCGAGCGACGGCGGCGGCTCGATCCGCATCCCGGCCTCGTGGGCAGGACTGTTCGGACTCAAACCGGGCAGGGGCCTCGTCCCCGAGGCCCCCTTGGCCGCGGAGACGTTCCACGGCTACGCAACGCAGGGCGTGCTCTCCCGCAGCGTGCGCGACAGCGCGGCCCTTCTGGACGCTGTCATCGCCGCCGAGCCGTCGGGGTCCTACCTCTCCGCGACGCCGCAGCGCCCCCTGCTGCAGGAGGTCGGCGCAGACCCCGGCAAACTCCGGATCGGCTTCGGCCACCGGTCGCCGCTTCGCCCCGAAGGCGCGAGCCCGGAGGCGGTCGCGGCCGTTGCGGCGACGGCGAAGCTCGCCGCCTCCCTCGGCCACCATGTCGAAGAGGCTGAGCCGGACATCGACTGGACCGAGCTTGCCGAGGACTTTCTGACGCTCTGGTTCTCCAACGCCGCGTTCAACCTCGCCGAGCTCTCCCGGCTCGGCTTCGACGTCTCCCAAGTGGAGGTCGACAACCGGATCCTCGCCGCGCTGGGGGCGGGCATCAAGGCTGTCGACCTGCACCGGGCGCGCCAGCGCTGGCACGAGCAGACCGTGGCGCTCACCAAGTTCTTCGACCGCTACGACCTCTTCCTGACTCCGACCGCCGCCGAGGCCCCGCCGAAGATCGGCTCGCTCGACACCCCCGCGCCCCTGGCCGCGCTCTCCGCCCGCGTCCTCGACCTGCGCGGCGGCCGGGTGCTCGCCGCCACCGGAGTCCCCCGGAAAGTCATCATGACGAACTACCGGACCGTGCCCTACACGCAGCTCGCGAATGTCACCGGGCGGCCGGCGATGAGCGTGCCGCTGCATTGGACCGCAGACGGGCTGCCGATCGGCTCCCAATTCGTCGGGCCGCTCGGCTCCGAGCCGCTCCTGATCCGTCTCGCGGCACAGCTGGAAGAAGCCCAGCCATGGAAAGACCGCAGGCCTCCCGTCTAACTGGCCTGTGCTGCGGCGCGGGCCTTCTGGCGGCGCGGACTGTCGAGCGCGTCATCCAAATCCCACGCTGCGTCGTATCGGACCTTTTCCGGCACCGGGCTTGCCCTGCCGCGTCAAGGCTTCCTGGAGAAGGCGGGCGCTGAGAATCTCCATCCGGATCGGCACGTGGCCAAGCGCCATTGCCCGTTCCCTCCTCCGGTCGCCCGCTTCCGCAAGAATCGCCTGCTCGTCTTCGCCCAGTAGCGAGCTGCGTGCGGCTGTCCACAGGCGAAAACGACGAAAGCCCCGGCCAACGGCCGGGGCTAAGCGTCGGGACTCAGGCTTCGAGCAGAGCGCGGGTCCGGGTCGGGTCGACCAGGATGGCCGGGCCCATCGTCGTGGTCACTGCGATCTTCTTGAGGTAGCGGCCCTTCGCGGCAGCAGGCTTCGCGCGGGTCACCTCGTCGAGGATCGCGCCGTAGTTCTCGACCAGCTGCTCCTTGGAGAAGGAGGCCTTGCCGACCACCACGTGCAGGTTCGAGTGCTTGTCCACGCGGAAGGTGATCTTGCCGCCCTTGATGTCGGCGACCGCCTTGGAGACATCAGCGGTCACGGTGCCGGTCTTCGGGTTCGGCATGAGGCCGCGCGGGCCGAGGATGCGGGCGACACGCCCGACCTTCGCCATCTGGTCCGGGGTGGCGATGGCCGCGTCGAAGTCGACCCAGCCGCCCTGGATGCGCTCGATCAGCTCGTCAGAGCCGACCGCGTCCGCGCCCGCCTGCTCCGCCTGGATGGCCTTCTCGCCGACCGCGAAGACGATGACGCGGGCGGTCTTGCCCGTGCCGTGCGGCAGGTTCACCGTGCCGCGGACCATCTGGTCCGCCTTGCGGGGGTCGACGCCGAGGCGGAAGGCGACCTCGACAGTGGCGTCGAACTTCACCTTGCTGGTCTGCTTCGCGAGGTCGAACGCCGCGACCGGGCTGTACAACTCGTCCTTGGTGACGAGCTCGACGGAGGCGCGGTACGCCTTGGACTGCTTGCTCATTGTGGAACTTCCTGACTTGTTGGAGGTTGTGTGGTCATACGAGCCGAAGCGGGCTCTCCCACTGGTTTGCTTGGATTGCCATGTTGCCTGGTCGAGCGTGATGCCCATCAACCGGGCACATAGTTGCCCTGCTGTCTTGGTCCAGGCAGGGGCGTTACGCGGGCTGGTCGACCGTGATGCCCATCGACCGGGCGGTGCCCGCGATGATCAGGGCGCCGTGGTCCACGTCGTAGGCGTTGAGGTCGGGGAGCTTCACCTTGGCGATCTCCTTGACCTGGTCCCAGCTCAGGTGGCCGACCTTGGTGCGGTGCGGGACGCCGGAGCCCTTCGGGACGCCCGCGGCCTTGAGGATCAGCTTCGCGGCGGGCGGGGTCTTGAGGATGAAGTCGAAGGAGCGGTCCTCGTACACGGTGATCTCCACCGGCACGACGGTGCCCTTCTGGGCCTCGGTCGCGGCGTTGTAGGCGCGGCAGAACTCCATGATGTTCACGCCGTGCTGGCCGAGCGCGGGGCCGATCGGGGGCTTGGGGTCGGCCTGGCCTGCCTGGATCTGCAGCTTGATGAGGCCGGCGACTTTCTTCTTCTTGCCGCCGGAGGCGGGTGCGGGTGGCATGTTGTTGTCTCCTTGTTGTTACTGACTGCTCGTTATGTCTGAACTGTGATGCCTGAACTGTGCTCTGCGGCCTGCTCTTAGATCTTGGTGACCTGGTTGAAGGAGAGCTCCACCGGAGTCTCCCGACCGAAGATCGAGACCAAGACCTTGACTTTCTGCTGCTCGGCGTTGATCTCGCTGATCGAGGCCGCCAAGTTGGCGAAGGGGCCGTCGTTGACGGTGACCGACTCGCCGACCTGGTAGTCCACCACGGCGACGTTCGCGATAGCGGCCGCGAAACTGTCGCCCTGCTTCGCCTTCGCGGCGGAAGCGGCCTTCTTCGGCTCCTGGCGCGGCAGCAGGAACTTCACCACGTCGTCCAGGGTGAGCGGGGTCGGGCGCGACGTCCCGACGAAGCCCGTCACGCCGGGGGTGTTGCGCACCGTGCTCCACGACTCGTCGTTGAGGTCCATGCGCACAAGGATGTAGCCGGGGAGGATCTTGCGGTTCACCAGTTTGCGCTGGCCGTTTTTGACTTCGGTGACCTCTTCGGTCGGCACTTCGATCTGGAAGATGTAGTCCGCGACGTCGAGGTTGTGCACCCGGTTCTCCAGGTTGAGCTTCACCTTGTTCTCGTACCCCGCGTAGGAGTGCACGACGTACCACTTGCCGGGGGCGCGGCGCAGCTTCGCCTTCAGCGCGGCAGCCGGGTCCTCGTCCTCTTCCTCGGAGTCCTCGGCCACAGCTTCGACGGCCTCGGTTTCGACAGCCTCGGTTTCGACAGCCTCGGTTTCGACAGCCTCGGCAGCAACGGCTTCGTCAGCCACGTCGACCGATTCCTCTTGGTCAGACGCAGTTTGGTCGGCCACGGCCACGGTCTCTTCCTGCTCCGCCTGCTCGTTCTGCTCAGTCACAAACTCAATCCTTTCCATGATCTCCGCGCCAGCCCTATCCGAGCAACCACAGCGTCAGCTTCGCGAAGCCGATGTCGAGACCGGCGACGAAGGAGACGACCACAGCCACGAAAATGATGACGATGAGCGTGTAGGAGACCATCTGCCGCCGCTGCGGCCAGATCACCTTCGAAAGCTCGGAGACGACCTCGCGGAGGAACTGCACCAGAGCCACGAACGGGTTGCGCGAGCGCTCGCCGGACGAGCGCTTCGCCTTCTTCCCCTCTTTGGAGTCCTTCGCGGGACGGCGCTCGCCGTCTTCCGCGCGATTCTCGGCAGAGGCCCTGCGCCTGCCCCGCTTGCCTGTCGGCCGCGCGGCGGAGCCTTCGTCCTCGAAGTCGTCGTTGTCCTCGTCGGAACCTGACCGGCGCGCGGGAACACGAGAAGCGGCCTGCGGCTCGTCGTGCGACGAATCAGCAGGCTCCGAAGCAGCTTCGACCTCGCCGTCTTCGACGGAGGCTCGGCTTTGCTCGCTCACTTTTTCCTCTCGATCAGGTTCTACGCTTGCTCGACCGCCGGTTGACCGGCGAGGCGACCAGATGCAGGGGCGACAGGATTCGAACCTGCGACCTGCGGTTTTGGAGACCGCTGCTCTACCAACTGAGCTACACCCCTCTGAGCCGGCTAAACGCCAGCCGCAGATAGCCGCCAGCATCGAGTCCGCTTCCGCGCGTCGACTTGCGCCCAGCACGAAACCGTCTTCAACACCAAGGCAGTAATTCTAGCGGAAAAGCCCCTCTGACACCAATCGGCTTTCGAGGAACCCGGACGGCTCAGGCAAACTGAACCGTGGCGAGGGACTTCCCGAAGACCTTCTTGCCGCCGCTGGTGGCGGAAATCTGGACGATGCCCCGGCGGGTCTCGGGGTCGAGGGACTTGACCTTGCCGGAGAGCTCCAGCTCGGCGGGCTTGGTCGAGTGGACCAGGACCGGGCTCACGAACCGGACGTCGAACTCCATGAGGGCCGCGCTGCTGCCCAGCCAGGCCGAGACGAAGCTGGACGCGTACCCCATCGTGAGCATGCCGTGCGCGATGACCGTCTCGAACCCGCCCGCCTGGGCGATCTCCTCGTGGAAGTGGATCGGGTTGGCGTCGCCGACGACTCCGGCGTAGTTCACCAAATCGCCTCGCGTGACCCGGTACAGCTCGACCGGCAGCTCTTCTCCGACCTGGACGTCATCAAAAGATCGAACGGCCATGCATCATCACATCCCTCACAAGACCTTTGAGCGACTCCTCCATCACAGCCCCGGTGTAACCCGCGACCTTGGTGTAGCCGATCAACACTACTTCTTCCGTGCCCCAGATCCTGCCGATGTTCTCGGTCTCGACGATGTCGACGCCGACGGCCTGGCGCATGTTCAGCATCGTCACCGAACATTCGAGCCGCTCGCCCGCGCAGATGGGGCGCTTGAAGCTGAAGCGCTGCTCCGCCTGCACGGTCTGGCTCAAGTCGTAGTCCGTGACGATGTACTCGAACAGTGCCTCCTGCATGAGCAGGCCGATGATCGAGGCGAACGTCGGCGGGGCGACGAGCGACGGGTACCCCGCCGCCCGAGCCGCCTCTTCGTCGTGGTGGATGGGATCGAAGTTCCGCACCGCCTTGGCGAAGGCCCGAATCTGCTCTCTGCCGATCTCGTAGTAGTCCGGCAGCACGTACGTCTTGCCGATGAAGTCCGGGTAGGGAACCGTTTTCTCCGTGGCTCGTGGCTTCTCACTCGTCTCTGGCACGTCGGGCAATGTACCCCCAAAACGGCCCGATCTACTAGTAAGGCTCACCTAACATTGCCGTGGGCGGCGCGCATTCGATCAACGAAAAAACGACCAAGCTGGGCAAACGCCGAACCTGGGCGGTATCGCGCCGTTTCGCCCTAGGCGAACTGGACGGTCGCCACAGCTTTGCCGAAAATCTTTTTCTCATTCGCAATGGCGGTGAGCGCCACCACTCCGGTCTTCGTCTCCGGGTCGAGGGACTTGACCCGGCCGGCGAATTCCAGCGTGGTCGACGTGTCCGCGGGGACCAGCAACGGGCTCACGAACCGCACCTCGTACCCCCGGACGGCCGACGGGTCGCCCACCCAGCCCGTGATGTATTCCGCGCCGTAGGCCATGGTCAGCATGCCGTGGGCGAGCACATCGTCGAAGCCAGCGGCATTCGCCACTTTCTCGTGCCAGTGGATCGGATTCCGATCCCCTGACACGCCCGCGTAGTTCACCAGGTCCCCTCGGGACACCCGATAGGCCTTCGGCTCGAGCTCGAGCCCGACCGACACGTCCTCAAACCGTGGGGAGGCCATGCATCATCACCTCATCCACAAGCGTCTCGATTTCTTCGCCAAGCACAGAGCCGGTCCGCCCGGCGAGCTTGGTCCATCCGATCAGGATCGGCTCGCCCGTCTCCCAGACCGACAGGATGTTCTTGGTCTCGCTGATGTCCGCGCCAAGGCTGCTGCGGAAACTGAGGATCTCCACCTCGCAGTGGACGCGGTCCCCGGCGTAGAGCGGACGCTGGTAGGAGAACCGTTGCTCCGCCTGCACCATCGGCCCCGGCACGATGCCGAAGGATTGGTACATGCGCTCGTGGATCTTGATGCCGAACGCCGAGCCGAAGGTGAGCGGAGCCATGATGTTCGGATGGCCTGCGGCTTTCGCCGCCTCCTCGTCCCAGTGGAACGGATGGTAGTTCTGGGTGGCGCGGGCGAAGTCCCGGATCGCCTCACGGCTGATCTCGTAGTAATCCGGATACACGTAGGTCTGCCCCACATACTGGGACAGATCGCGAACCGGCGCGGCGTCGCGCGCCAATGTGTCTGACATTCGCCCAATCTATCTACTCGGGGTCGCCGCAATGGCGAGGATTTCTATGGCTGTAGGGCTTTCGCGTCTTGTCGCAGGCCCTGCGCCGAGCCTCGATCGCTGGTGTCGGTCGGGGCTCCGGTTCGCACAGCCTACAACATGAACGCGTGATACCGGTCATCCGCGCTGAGCGCGCGTTCCCCGGTTTGGGCTTGCCCGCCTGCCCTGAGCCAAGGCTGCGGGCCCCTCGTAGCGATGGCCGGACTTGAACCGGCGACACAGCGATTATGAGCCGCTTGCTCTACCAACTGAGCTACACCGCCTTGCCCCGCGCCGGACGCTCGACGCCCCGCGGGTGAGCCCCCGAGCGGAATCGAACCGACGACCTCTTTCTTACCAAGAAAGTGCTCTACCACTGAGCTACGGGGGCAAGTCTTTAGTTAGCAGTTTTTAGTTGACATCCGCTGGGCCGCAAGGCCCAGGCTGGTGGCAGATGTAGGATTCGAACCTACGTAGCTTGCGCGACGGATTTACAGTCCGCTCCCATTGGCCGCTCGGGCAATCTGCCAGGTTCGCACCATCGCTGGTGCGCAGAGGATACTAGCAGGAGCGGCAGGCCGAACGCCACTTGATCCATGCAGTAGCCTGTGACCTGCACAAAACGACCGACAGGAGATATCTTATGGCCGACTCGTCCTTCGACATCGTGAGCAAAGTCGACCGCCAAGAGGCCGACAACGCCGTGAACCAGGCCGCGAAAGAGCTCGCGACCCGATTCGATTTCCGGGGAGTCGACGCGACCGTCGCGTGGACCGGAGACGAGACGCTGCTGCTCTCCGCGCAGACCGAGGAGCGCGTGAAGGCTGCCGTCGAGGTGTTCAAGGAGAAACTGATCAAGCGAGGCCTGTCCCTCAAGGCCGTGAAGTTCGACGACCCT
This sequence comes from Segniliparus sp., assembly GCF_051660745.1. Taxonomy (NCBI): domain Bacteria; kingdom Bacillati; phylum Actinomycetota; class Actinomycetes; order Mycobacteriales; family Segniliparaceae; genus Segniliparus; species Segniliparus sp. Next base: position 23,781 of record NZ_JBOFQF010000035.1, read on the forward strand.
GCGCCGTCCGGCAAGATCTACCAGGTCAAAGCCGCCCTCAAGCAGGGGATCGACCAGGAGCACGCCAAGAAGATCGGCAAGAAGATCCGGGACGAGGGGCCCAAGGGCATCCGGGTGCAGGTCCAGGGCGACGAGCTGCGAGTCTTCAGCAAGAAGCGCGACGACCTGCAGGCGGTCATCACGCTGGTCAAAGGCGGCGACTTCGACGTGGCCCTGCAGTTCACCAACTACCGGTAATTCGGCGCCGCCTGGGGCCGCCGGGCTACTTCTTGGGGTTGCCCTTGGCTTTGAGCTGCACGATCCGGGTGCCCGACCAGTCGCCGAGGCCGATCACCTTGGTCGTCGCGAGCCCTGCGGTCGGCGCGGCCTCGGAGATCTCGCTCTGCTCGACGTAGCCCGGCTGCCCGGTCTTGGGCGAGAGGACCCAGATGAAGCCGTCCTCCGCCAACAGCTCGATCGCGTCGACGAGCGCGTCCACCAGGTCGCCGTCCCCGTCTCGCCACCACAGGAGCACGACGTCGACGACCTCCCCCGCGTCCTCGTCCAAGAGGTCCGCGCCCAACGCGTCCTGGACGTCCGACCGGATCTCCTCGTCGACATCCTCGTCCCAACCGAACTCTTGGACCACCATGTCTGCGGCGACGCCCAGCTTCTGGGCGGCGTTCTCGTTCGTTTGGGCCGCGCTCACGGCAGTCTGTCTCCTTATGGTCGAATGTCGAAGTCTCACTTGATCGTGCTCTATCCTTGCCCAGCGGTCAACTGGGGACAAAAGTGACGTACGTCAAATTTTGGGGCGCGGCGCGGAATTCCGCCAAACCGGCGACCACGCCCGGAGCTTGAGCGCGAGGAGCCACAGCAGCACGAACGGCAGTCGGAGCAGATTCCAGTAATAGCGGAACACGATGCCCGCGAACACCGGGATCCAGCTCCAGATCACTGGTTTTTCCATCCAATCCGCCCCGGTCAGGGCCCAAAGCAAGCTCGCGGCGAAGAACAGCGTGACGCTCGCGGCAATGGCCATGAGCCCCGGTTTGCGGCGCAGCGCCCGCCAGACGAGCCGCCCGTCCGGAGCCGACAGCTGCGAGCCGGTCCGGAAGAGGAAGCCAGACCCGGCCGCGAGCAGCGCGAGCACCCCGAGGCGGCCGAGGACGGGATCGATCCCATGGCCCCCCTCGGTGAAGACCAGTGCGAGGAACACGGCGACCGCGAGCACGCGCAGCCAGAACAACACGCGGCGCAGCTCGCCTGCCAGCACGTCGTACGCGGGCTTCGGGTCGGTCGGGTCCAGCTCCAACGACTGGCGCAGCCCGACGACCGTCCGGGCGAACCCGGTCGCGGTCGCGCCCGCCTCGGCCGCCCCGCGCAATGCCTCCGCGTTCTCCGGCTCGAGGCGCAGCGCCTCGGCGTACGCCTCGCGCGCCGCCCCTCTTCCACGCCTGGCGAAGCCGAACCGGTGGAGCTTGCCCACCAGCAGATGGAAGTCCGCCTCCTCGGGGTCGAGCTCCACAGCGCGCCGGGCGCAGGCCCTCGCCCGCCCAAGGCGAAGGCCCGCCATGAGCGCGGCCGCGAGCGCGTAGTGGTTCCACCCGTCCTCTGGGTCGAGCTCCACCGCTTGGCGCGCCGATTCCTCGGCCAGCCGCCCCCGGTGGAGCTTGACGTAGGCGATCGCGACCAGCCGGTGCGCCACATCGGAGTCCGGCCGCTGCGCGACGAGCCCCTGCGCCGCCACGAGCGCCTCCTTCGCCTTGTCCTGGCCGATCAGGCTCCTGGCAAGCTGCGAGAGCAGCAGGAAGTCGTGCGGGTCCTGCGCCAGCCCCTGGCGCACCACCGCCTCCGCCTGCGCATGGCGGCCGAGGCCCAACAACGCCGCCGCGCGCTGGGCCGCGCCGCCGCCCGCCATGATCGCGCTCATCGGCCTTTGCGCCGCTTGAAATACTTCGCCAGCTCGTCGTACGCCCCGTCGACATTGCCGTGCGTCGCAACGTTGCGCGCGACGGCGAACCACTCGCCCGTGGAGGGCTTGACCTCTTTGAGCGCGGCCTCGAAGTCTTTCTGGGCGATCGGCCGGACTTCCCCGGCGCGCAACGAGTCCGTGAGCGCCCGCTGGGTCGCGGTGAGGCAGAGGTGCGCGAGGTCGGCCCCGGAGAAGTCCTCCGTCGCCCGCACCAGCGCGTCGAGGTTGACGCCCGCGAGCGGCCGGTCCCGCAGATGCAGCCGGATCACGCCCTCCCTCGCTTCCGCGTCCGGGGGCAGCACGAGCAGGGTGCGGTCGAACCGGCCGGGGCGTTTGAGCGCGGCGTCCACATCCCACGGCGCGTTGGTGGCTGCGAGGACGAACACGCCGTCGTTGTCGTTCTGCGCCGAGTCGAGCTCGCTGAGCAGCTGGTTGACCGTCGACCGCATCGAACTGGCGCCCCGCAGGTGGGAGCGCTTCTGCCCGAGCGCGTCCACCTCGTCGAAGAACAGCACGCACGGGGTGTTGCGCCGCGCCATCTCGAAAATGTCTTTGAGGTTGCGCTCGCTCTGCCCGATGTACATGTCGAGCACCTCGGCAATGCCGACCTGGTAGAAGTTCGCGCCCAACTCGCCCGCGAGCGCCTTGGCGATGAACGTCTTCCCGCAGCCGGGCGGGCCGTAGAGCAAGAGCCCGCCCTTGAGGCTGAGCCCGAACGCCTTCGCCAGCGCGGGATTGCGCATGGGGGCGAGGAAGGCCGCTTCGAGCCGCTCCTTCACCTCGGCCATGCCCGCGACGTCGTCCAGCGTGAGACCGGGGCGCTCAAGCCAGCCCGTCGGCGATTGAGACAAAGCAGCTGTTTCGGGGAGGGCGGCCGAGCCAGGCGGGTCCGAGACGAACGCGGGCTCCACGATCTCTTTGACCTGCTCCTCCGCGGCCGCCCAATCGAATCCGCCGTTCGGCGCATGGCCGTCTTGCGGCGCAGGGGCCGAGAGTTTGGCGGACACCTCTTGCAGCATCTGCAGCGCGCTCTCATTCGCCGGGTCGAGGCCCACCGCCGCGACGCACTGCTGCAGCGCCTCCGGCAACCGCCCAGCCTGAGCCAAAAGCCCTGCGGCCCGCACGCGCAGCCCGACCACGTCTGGATTTTCCGCCACAGCCGCGAGAAGCTCGGCGATCACCGCCTCGTGCCCCAAAATTCCTCCTCGTCGGTTTCCGCCGAACAACGCTCCCGAGTCTACCGATCCGCTCGTCCCCGGCGCACGCTGATAGGCAAGCCACTAGACTGGTCATCTGTGACCGAGAACCACCATGTCATCCGCGAAGGCGTCGCCTCGTACCTCGTCGACAACGACCTGCAAGAGACCGAAGAATGGATTGAGTCCCTCGACACACTTGTCGACAAGGAAGGGCGCGAGCGCGCCCGGTTCGTGCTTCTTCGGCTTTTGGAGCGCGCCCAGGAACAGGGCGTGGCGGTCCCCTCGCTCACCTCCACCGACTTCGTCAACACCATCCCCACCCAGCGGGAGCCGGAGTTCCCCGGCGACGAGGAGATCGAGCGGCGCTACCGCGCCTGGATCCGGTGGAACGCCGCCGTCATGGTGCACCGCGCCCAAGCCCCCGGGATCGGGGTCGGCGGGCACATCTCCACCTACGCCTCCTCGGCCTCGCTCTACGAGGTCGGGTTCAACTGGTTCTTCCGCGGCAAGTCGCACCCCTCGGGCGGCGACCAGGTCTTCATCCAGGGCCACGCGTCCCCCGGCGTGTACGCCCGGGCCTTCCTCGAAGGCCGCATCCCTTCCGCCCAGCTCGACGGCTTCCGACAGGAGCACAGCCACCAGGCGCGGGGCGGCGGCCTGCCCTCCTACCCGCACCCGAGGCTGCTCCCCAGCTTCTGGGAGTTCCCGACGGTGTCCATGGGCCTCGGCCCCGCGAACGCCATCGCCCAGGCCAGGTTCAACCACTATCTGAACGACCGGGGGATCAAAGACACGTCCGACCAGCACGTCTGGGCCTTCCTCGGCGACGGCGAGATGGACGAGCCGGAGTCCCGCGGCCTGTTGCAGATCGCGGCGACCGAGGCGCTCGACAACCTCACCTTCGTCGTCAACTGCAACCTCCAACGCCTCGACGGGCCGGTGCGCGGCAACGGGAAGATCATCCAGGAGCTGGAGTCCTTCTTCCGGGGGGCGGGCTGGAACGTCATCAAGGTGATCTGGGGCCGCGAGTGGGACGCCCTCCTGCGCTCGGACCAGGACGGCGCGCTGGTCAAGATCATGAACGAGACCCCGGACGGGGACTACCAGACCTACAAGGCCAACGACGGCGCCTACGTGCGCGAGCACTTCTTCGGCAAGGACCCCCGCACGAAGGCGCTCGTGCAGGACTACACCGACGCGCAGGTGTGGAACCTCAAGCGCGGCGGGCACGACTACCGCAAGATCTTCGCCGCGTACCAGCGCGCCCTCGCCCACAAGGGCCAGCCCACCGTCATCCTCGCCCACACCATCAAGGGCTACGGCCTCGGCTCGAACTTCGCGGGCCGCAACGCCACGCACCAGATGAAGAAGCTGACCCTCGACGACCTCAAGAACTTCCGGGACTCCCTGCGCATCCCGGTCTCCGACGCGGACCTCGAGCGCGACCCGTACCTGCCGCCGTACTACCACCCCGGCGCGAACTCCCCGGAGATCCAGTACCTCGTCGAGCGCCGCCGCGAGCTCGGCGGGTTCCTGCCGCAACGGCGCACCACCGTCAAACCGCTCGCCCTGCCGGACGACAAGACGTACGCGGCGCTGAAGACCGGCTCCGGCAAGCAGCAAGTCGCGACGACCATGGCCTTGGTGCGCCTGTTCCGCGAGCTGCTCAAGGACAAAGAGGTCGGCCCCCGTATCGTCCCGATCATCCCGGACGAGGCCCGCACCTTCGGCATGGACTCCTGGTTCCCCTCGCTCAAGATCTACAACCGGCTCGGGCAGCTCTACACCTCGGTGGACGCGGAGCTCATGCTCGCGTACAAGGAGAGCTCGACGGGCCAGATCCTGCACGAGGGCATCAACGAGTGCGGCTCGACCTCGTCGTTCACCGCCGTCGGCACCTCGTACGCGACGCACGACGAGCCGATGATCCCGATCTACATCTTCTACTCGATGTTCGGGTTCCAGCGCACCGCCGACAGCATCTGGGCCGCCTCCGACCAAATGGCCAGGGGCTTCCTGCTCGGCGCGACGGCAGGGCGCACCACGCTCACCGGCGAGGGCCTGCAGCACGCCGACGGCCACTCGCTGCTCCTCGCGCACACCAACCCGGCGGTCGTCGCGTACGACCCTGCCTTCGCGTACGAGGTCGCGCACATCGTCAAGAGCGGGCTCGAGCGCATGTACGGCCCGAACGGCGAGGACCTGATCTACTACATCACCCTCTACAACGAGCCCATCTCGCAGCCCGCCGAGCCCGCCGACCTCGACGTCGACGGCCTGCTCAAGGGGATGTACCTGTTCCGCCAGCCCGAGTCGGACACCGGCCTGCAGGCGAACATCCTCGCCTCCGGCGTCATCGTGCCGGAGGCGTTGCGCGCGCAGCAGCTGCTCCGCGAGCATTGGCAGGTTGGCGCCACGGTCTGGTCGGTGACGAGCTGGGGCGAGCTCGCCCACGACGGCGAGCGCAGCGACCGGGCCGCGCTGCGGCACCCGGACCAGCCGCGCCGGACCCCGCACGTCACCTCGGCGCTGAAGTCCGCCGTCGGCCCGGTGGTCGCGGTCTCGGACTGGGCCAGGGCCGTCCCGAACCTCATCCGCCCGTGGGTGCAGAACCGGTTCACCGCGCTCGGCGCGGACGGGTTCGGCTTCTCCGACACACGCAAAGCCGCCCGGCGGGTGTTCAACATCGACGCCGAGTCCATCGTGGTCGCCGTGCTGCTCTCGTTGGCCGAGGACGGGAACCTTGACCGCTCGGTCGCGGTCCAGGCCGCCGAGCGCTACCACATCGACGACGTGTTGGCAGTGGTCGCCGATGAGCACTAACCTTTGAGCCGTGAGGGATTTACCGTGAGCCCGAGTCCGGGCGATTCCGTGCGCCCGAGGCGGGCGAAAAAACGGAACCGCGAGCCGCTCCCAGAGAACCTGCTGCGCAGGATCAAGCACTTCTCCGGGCATTTGGCCACCGACGCGGTCCGGTCGATGGCCGACCAGCTGCCGTATTTCGTCGAGCTGGACACGAACCAGCGGGCGAACGTGCAGCTCGTGGTGCAGACCGCCGTGGTGAACTTCGTGGATTGGCTCGAAAACCCCGCCACCGAGGCGCGGCTCGCCCTGCAGCCGTTCGAAGTCGTCCCGCAGGACCTCGCACGGCACATCACGTTGTCGCAGACCGTCGAGATGATCCGGGTCGCGTTGGAGCACTTCGAGCATTACCTGCCCGCCCTCGCCAAAGACGAGCAGCAGCTCATCAACCTCACCGAGTCGGTGCTGCGCTACGGGCGGGAGATCGGCTTCGCCGCGGCCTCGGCGTACGCGGAGGCCGCGGAGGCGCGGGGCTCGTGGGACAACCGTCTCGAAGCGGTCCTCGTCGACGCCGTGCTGCGCGGCGACGCGAGCGGCGAGCTGCAGTCCAGGGCCGCGACGCTGAACTGGGACGCGAACGCGCCCGCGACCGTCATCGTCGGCGCGGCGCGGGCCGACTCCCCCACGAGCATCCCCGTCCTTATCCACAACATCGCCCAACGCCATTCCGGGGCGGCGCTCTCGGCGGTGCACGGGCGCAAGCTCATCACGGTCATCTCCGGCTCGCTGCCTGCCAACCAGGCGTTCCTCGCCGAGCTGCTCCAGCTCTTCGACGAGGCCCCGGTGGTCATCGGCCCGACCGCGCCGTCGCTCGCCGAGGCCAGGATATCTGCGACCGAGGCCCTCGCCGCGCTCGAAGCCGTCGCGGGGTGGCGGGGCGCCCCCCGCCCCGCGCATTCGGACGAGCTGCTGCCCGAGCGCGTGCTCAACGGCGACCTCTCGGCAGCCAGGGCGCTCACCGACCAGGTGGTGGCCCCGCTGCTCGCCGCAGGGACGAACTTGCTGAACACGCTCGAGGCGTATTTGGACTCCGGCGGCGGGGTCGACTCCTGCGCGAAGGAGCTCTTCGTCCATCCGAACACCGTCCGCTACCGCCTGCGCCGCATCGCGACGGTCACCGGGCTCGACCCCACCGACCCGAGAGACGGGTTCGTGCTCCGCGTGGCGAGCATCATCGCGAGGATCAGCGCGACGCCCGGCCCCAAGGACGTCGGCTTCACGTCGACGTGGGCAGCCGTCCACAACGACACGCTGAATGCCGACACGCGGAGCGGCCTCGCGGCCTTCCCACCAGGGACAGCGCAAGATTTATAGCAAACCTATAACTTTTTATCGCATTTTGATAACGTCCTTTGTAGTTCTCTACAAATAAGCGTCTGTAAATTCGTCATGTCGCACACCGCCTACGAAGCCAGCTTTAGTGTTTTCTTAAATTCATGCGTTCAATAGTTGCCCCCGGGCAAGGGTCCCAGTCTGCCGGGATGCTCACGCCATGGCTCGCCGTTCCCGGCGCCGCCGAGCGTGTCGCAACCTGGTCCGGATTGACTGGTCTCGACCTTGAACACCTTGGCACCGCCGCCTCCGCCGAGGAAGTCACCGACACCGCGGTGGCCCAGCCCCTCATCGTCGCAGTCGGCCTCCTCGCGTGGGAGAAGCTGAGCCAGGACGGGTTCGCCGTCGGCGACGACGCCGTCGTCGCCGGGCACTCCATCGGCGAGCTGACCGCCGCTGCCGTGGCCGGAGTCATCAGCTCGGACGACGCGGTGAAGCTCGCCGCCATTCGGGGCGGGGCCATGGCGAAGGCCTGCGCGATCTCGCCGACCGGGATGTCCGCCCTCCTCGGCGGCGACGAGGAAGCCGTGCTCGCCCGGCTGGACGAGCTGGGCCTGGTCCCGGCGAACCGCAACGCCAAGGGCCAGATCGTCGCCGCAGGCTCGCTCGAAGCCCTTGAGGAGCTCAAAGCCAACGCGCCCGCAGGCGCCCGGATCCGCCCCCTCTCGGTCGCCGGGGCGTTCCACACCGAGCACATGGCCACGGCGCGCGAAGCCGTCGCGGAAGCGGTCGCCGGGCTGGCCCCGGCCGATCCGGTCGCGACGCTGCTCTCCAACACCGACGGCAAGGCCGTGCGCACCGGAGCCGAAGTCCTCGCACGGATCGTCACGCAGGTCACCTCCCCGGTGCGCTGGGATCTCTGCCAGGTCACGATGCGCGAACTCGGCGTGGAAACCATGACCGAGCTGCCGCCAGCCGGTACGCTCTCCGCGATCGCGAAGCGGGAATTGCCCGAAGTGAACACGCACGCAGTGAAGAAATTTGAAGACTTGGCGCTCGTCGCCGAACTCGGGTGACGCGCTCGCGCCACCCCTGACCCACAGCGGCAGCGAGCAAAAGCTCAACAACACCTGCCACGACAGTAGAAAAAAGGAGACGGCCAAGTGCCTACCAGTGAAGCCGAAATCATCGCCGGAATCGCCGACATCATCGAAGAGGTCACCGGCATCGAGCCCTCGGAGATCACCCCGGAGAAGTCCTTCATCGACGACCTCGACATCGACTCCCTCTCCATGGTCGAGATCGCGGTGCAGACCGAGGACAAGTACGGTGTGACCATTCCTGACGAGGACCTGACCTCCCTGCGCACTGTCGGCGACGTGGTTGCCTACATCCAGAAGCTGGAAGAAGAGAACCCCGAGGTCGCCGAGAAGATCCGCGCTTCCGTCGCCGACGGCGGCAAGGACTCCGACGAGGCCAAGGAAGCCATCCGCCAGGCTGCGGCCGAGATCGAGGCCAAGAAGGCCGCCGAGGCTAAGTGAGGTCAAAATGAGCTCTGCTCCTAGCACCCTCAACGGAGGGTTCCCGAGTGTGGTCGTCACCGGCATGCACGCCGTGTCCGGGCTCGGCCCCGACATCGACACCACGTGGGCGAACCTGCTCGAAGGCAAGAGCGGTGTCGAGAAGCTGGAGACCGGTCGTATCACCGGCCTCCCGCTCGACGGGCTGCCCGCGCAGATCGGCGCCCAGCTCAAGTTCGACCCGACCGAGTCCCTCAGCCGGGTCGAGAAGCGCCGGATGAGCTACACCCAGCAGCTCGGCGTGGTCGTGGCCCGTCAGCTCTGGGAAGACTCCGGCAAGCCCGAGGTCGACGGCGACCGTCTCGGCGTCGTCATCGGCACTGGTCTCGGCGGCGGCGACGCGATGCTCGACACCATCGACCGGATGCGCGAGGGCGGGTACAAGAAAGTGTCCCCGCTTTCCGTGCAGATGATCATGCCGAACGGCACTGCCGCGGTGATCGGCCTCGAGCTCGGCGCACGCGCAGGCGTGATCACGCCGATCTCGGCGTGCGCGACCGGCACCGAGGCGCTCGTGCACGCATGGCAGATGATTGTCATGGGCGACGCCGACATGGTGGTCGCGGGCGGCATCGAGGGCGTCATCGACGCGATTCCGATCGCGTGCTTCTCGATGATGCGCGCGCTGTCCACCCAGAACGAGGATCCGAAATCGGCTTCTCGTCCGTTCGACCGGGACCGCAAGGGCTTCGTCTTCGGCGAGGGCGGGGCATTGCTCATCCTCGAGCGCGAAGAGCACGCGAAAGCTCGCGGCGCGAAGATCTACGCCCGGCTCATGGGCGTCGGCCTCACCTCGGACGCCTTCCACATGGTCGCCCCCGACCTTGAGGGCAAGGGCGCCGAGCGGGCCATGCGGCGCGCGATCGAGCGTGCCGGGATCTCCGCTTCGGACATCACCTATGTCAACGCGCACGCGACCGGCACGGATGTCGGCGACCCGGCCGAGGCGATGGCCATCAACCGGGCCATCGGCGACCACGCGGCGGTGTACGCTCCGAAGTCCGCGCTCGGCCACTCCATCGGCGCCGTCGGCGCTCTCGAGTCGATCCTGACGATCAAGGCTCTCGAGGACGGGATCTCCCCGCCCACGCTGAACCTCGACAACCAGGACCCCGAGATCAAGCTGGACGTCGTCCACGGCGAGAGCCGCAAGGGCGACTTCCAATACGCGATCAACAACTCCTTCGGGTTCGGCGGCCACAACGCCGCGCTCGTGTTCGGGAAAGCCTGATCGCTTCGAGAAACGTGAAAGGCCCCGGCTTCGGCCGGGGCCTTTCACGTTTTCACGCTGCGTGTTTCTCGCCTCAGGGGGCCGGGCGCAACTCCACGATCGGGATGGGGCGGCTCGTCTTCTTCTGGTACGCGTCGTACCGGTCGGCGTTGCCCGCGTTGGCCAACGCCCAACGGCGGGCGTAGTCGGGGTCGTCCGGGAGCGTCACCCGCGCGATCGCCTTCTGCCTGCGCCTGCCGACCTGGATCTCAGTCTCTGGCGCGGCACGCAAGTTCGCCAGCCAGCCGGGGGCGCGGGGGGATCCCCCGTTGGACGCCACGACGAGACGCGCCTCGCCGTCCGTGAAATACGACAGCGCATTGGTCCTTGCGAGCCCGGTTTTGCGGCCGGTCGTGCGCAACAACAGCGTCGGCATCCCGAACAGCAGGCGGTGGCCGACCAAGCCGTCCGTTTTCTCGTACAACCATTGGTGCGCTTGGAGAATGCGCTGAAACGTGCTCGCCATGGTATGCCTTTCTCGTTGCCCGCGTCACACAGTAGTCATTGACAACATTGTTGTCAATGACCACTGGCAGGTGTTCGTCCACTAGACTCTTGTCTCAACTATGGGCATCTCACTACAGGCATGACGACACCGCGCTACCACCACGGGGATCTGCGCGAGGCCGTGCTCGCCCGCGCTGAGGCCGCGCTCCGCGAGACCGGGGCCGAAGGACTGTCGCTGCGCAAACTCGCACGGGACCTCGGAGTCAGCCATGCCGCGCCGAGCAGGCATTTCAAAGACAAACAGGCCTTGCTCGACGCGTTGGCCGTGCGCGGGTTCTCCCGTCTCGGCGAGGAATTCGCATCGGCGAGCGCCGGCTCCGTGGTGGAACGCGTGCAAGAGCTCGCCCGCCGCTACCTCGCGTTCGCGATCGAGAATCCGGCGCTCCTCGCGGTGATGTTCTCCCGAAAGCACTGCCAGTCGGCGAACACGTCTGTCGCGGACGCGGCGAACCACGCGTTCCGGGCGCCGCTCGACGTGATCGCGAAGGCACAGGAGCGGGGCGAGGCGCGCCAAGGCGATCCCACACGCATCGGCCTGTCCGCCATGGCCGCGATGCAAGGGCTGGCCGCGTTCGTGAACTCCGGCTTCATCGGCGATGAGACGGCGACCGCAGTCGCCGGGGAAACGATCGCCCGCCTGGCCGAGAGCTTGCGCCCGCTCCGCGAAGGCGCGTCGGCTCAGACCGCCGAACGCGTCCGTTCCGAAGACACGGCCGCCCCTTCGCGGTAAGGCTCGAGCGCCTCGTCCCATGCGCTGCCCAAGGCCTCGTCGAGCTGGGCCGCGAACCACCCGCCGTCCCGCCTGCCGCGCTCCATGAGCGCCCGCAGGTGCGACTCGCCGAGGATGACATCCCCGTTCGCCCCGGTCTCGCCATGCCACAGCCCGAGGCCGGGAACATAGCTGAACCGTTCCCCGTTGACGCCGAGGCTGGGGTCCTCGGTGACTTCAAAACGAAGCATCGGCCACTGGCGCAGCGCATTGACCAGCCGCGCTCCGGTGCCGACCGGCCCATGCCAGTCCACGACGGCGCGCTGCGCTCCGGGGGCTGCGGCTTGCTCTCGCCAGACAAGGTCCGCTGGCGCGCCAAGCGCAGTCGTCAACGCCCACTCCACATGTGAGCACACCGCCGTCGGCGCATAGTGGACGTACACGACTCCACCTGCCGACCGGGCGGATGTATTGGGCGCTTCGTTATGAAATTGATTGCGCACTTTCTACCTCCTGCGTCGACGAGCTTCGTCTTCCCCAACGAGCTCCGCAGCGGTAAATGCCATGCGTGCGATTCCAGTATGACACGAAACGCGAAGGCGCGCCAGAATCGTTATCAGACCGTAGGGCGCGGCTGCGCGACGGATGCGCCCTACGCGACCGCGCCGGGGGCGAACTCGACGAGGACCGCGTCCGAGAACTCAGGCCAAAGCGGCTTCGCCCACCCGCCGTCCTGGAAGGCGCGGTCGGTGAGCGCGGCACAGGCGATCCGCGCGACGGGGTCGACCCAGAGGAATGTCCCGGAGGCCCCGAAATGGCCGAAAGTCTCCGGCGAGTTCCTCGTCCCCGTCCAATGCGGGCTCTTCCCCGACCGCACTTCGAAGCCCAAGCCCCAGTCGTTCGGCTTCATATTGCCGTACCCCACGAGGACGCCGTCGAGGCCGGGGAATTGCGTCGTCGTCGCCTCGGCGAGCAGCTCCGGCGCGAGGAGGCGCGGGGAAAGCAGCTCCTGGGCAAACCGGGCGAGGTCGCGGCAACTGGCGCTCGCCCCCCACGCGGGCGAGCCGTCGAAGACCGCACCTGCCATGCCGAGCGGGGCGAGCACGGCCTCGGCCGCGTACTCGTGGAACCCGATGCCGGTCTCCAGCGCGACATGCTCCGCCAAAGCCTCGATCCCCGCGTTCGAATACATCCTGCGCGCTCCCGGCTGGGCGAACGGCACCCGGCTGTCGAACGGGAGGCCGGAGGCGTGCGCGAACAAATGCCGGACCGTGGCCCCAGGCGGGCCCGCCGGATCGTCCAATCCGAACGCGCCCTCCTGTATCGCCAACAGGGCAGCAGACGCGCTGAGGACCTTCGTCACCGAGGCCAGCGGGAAACCACGCTCGACCTCGCCGTGCTCGCTGATCACTCCGGCAGGTCCGACCACGACCGCAGCGGCATGGTCGACCGGCCACGAGTCGATCAACGAAAGGGCGCCCATGACGTCCGTCCGCTCAGTTCGGCGGCGGGATGTCCTCGATCGGCGGCGGGAAGGCCGGTCCGTTCTGCGTCGTCGGAGCAGGAGCGGCGGTCGGGCTCGGCGCGGCGCTCGAGCTCGGCGAGCTCGGGTGCGCGGGCGCGGTCGTCGCCGGAGACTGCGGGCGCGGGGCGCTCGTCGTCCGGGGCGGAGCGGGGGGCGCGGGCGGAGCCGGGGGCGGCGTGTACACCGGCGGCGGAGGCGTGGGGGCCTCCGGAGCGGGCGGCGCAGTCTCGGCGGGCGGCGGCACCGGGGTCGGGGCCTCCGGGGCGGGCGGCGTGGTCTCGGCGGGCGACGAGGCCTCCGGAGGCGGAGGCAGCTCCGACTCGTCCGACGGCACAGGCAGCTCAGAGCCTTCGACAGACGGCGCGGCAGGGGCCTCGGACGCAGGAGTCTCCGGCGCCTTGTTGTCATCCGTGGAGCAGCCGAGCACGGCCACCCCCGCGAACGCCGCAGCAGCGACTGCCTTCATCGTCAGTTTCGAGATCGACTTCGTCGTCGCCTCTGGATCAGGTTTGATCACCCCAACACCTCGCCTTTCATCCTTTATGCTGACCGCTACATCCCCGTATGAGCACGGACGAACGCGGTTCCTGAGTATCCTAGCCCCGCATGATCGTCTCTGCCACAGGAGGGGCCGTTTCCGCGTCGCGCGCGGGCGGGCCGCCAGGGACGGCCGAAAAGAGCCGCTCCCCCGCCGCCCCGCACAGCTACTATCGGCAGATGACCGCGCTCGCCGTCTTCTCCGACGTCCACGGCAACACCCCCGCGCTGCGCGCAGTCCTTGCGGCAATCGCCGACGAGGACGCGGATATCGTCATGAACCTCGGCGATATCGCGTCCGGGGGCGTCGACCCTCGCGGAACGCTCGACCTGCTCCGCGGGCGGCCCGATATCGTCACGGTCCGGGGCAACCACGAGCGGCAGCTGCTCGACCTCCCCGCCTCGGCGATGGGCCCGTCCGACCGGCTGGCCGCGGGCACGCTCACACACGACGACCGCGCCTGGCTCGCAGCGCTGCCCGCGCTGGCCGAGCCATCGCCAGGGGTGCTCGCCTTCCACGGCTCCCCGCACCACGACGTGGCCTATCTGCTGCACACCGTGACCGAGGAAGAACTTCGCGAGGCCGCCGACGAGGAGGTCCTCGAACGCCTCGGGCCCGGCACGAGGCGCCACACGCTGTACCTGTGCGGGCACACCCACCTGCAACGCGCCCGCGTTCTGCCGGGCGGGGCGCTCGTCGTCAATCCGGGCAGCGTCGGCTGGCCCGCCTACCGGGACGAGCAGCCCCACCCCCACAAGGTCGAGGCAGGCACCCCGCACGCCCGGTACAGCGTCGTCAGGAAAACGGCGTCCGGATGGCTGGCCGAGGAGCGCGCCATCGAGTACGACGTCGAGGAGGCCGCCGCCCTCGCCGAGCGCAACGGGCGGCCCGATGTCGCGCAAGCCCTGCGCACCGGGCGCGTCTGACCTCCACGCCGCCGAGGCGCTCAGACCATTTCCGACCAGGCCGCGGCGAATGCGCCCTCGATGCGGATCGAGCCCTCCTTGGTCTCCGGGTCGACGCGGGTGATCTGTTGGAGGCTCCCGCCGCGCCAGTGGTACAGCTCCCCGGAGATGGGGCCTTGGTGGTTCACCGAGGCGTGCTGGCAATACGCGCCCATCTTTTGGACCACCTCCAAGAACGTCGCCTTGTCGCGGAGCGGGTGCGCCGCGAGGTAATGCCGCGACGGGACGCCGACCACGTAGCCGAGCGGCGCGGGCGGCAAATGGCCGGGGACGAGCGCGCCGAGGTCGAGGAGCTTGGAGGCCAGGAACGGCGACCCGCCGTACACCAGGTGGAACGCCCCCGCGCCCTCGCCGAACATCCGCGACCCCTCGACCGGCTCGGCGGCGGTGTTGCGCCTGCCCGCCGCCCGCCAGTCCTCGCCAGGGTGTTTCTCAAGGATATCGCTGCCGAAGAACCGCACAGTGGTCGGGAAATCGAGGCAGAGGACTTCGGCCAGGCCGTCCGCGACCGGCCACGAGTAGGCGAAATACCTCGGAGAATCGTCCACTTGGGACTGCGGCATCAGCCGCGACCGGACCCGCGCCAGCAGCTCGGGAAGGCCCAGTTCGGCGCTGGACGGCTCGCGCCGCGCCTCGATCATCCGCCCGTAGTGCTCGGCGATCGCGCCCGCCCACTCGCCTTGGGGCAGGTAGCCGCAGCGGGCCATGAGGTTGTCGAGGCCGAACGTCTCCCCGTCCGTCCCCCGCAGCATCGTGCCGTTCTCGTTCACGACCGTCTCGACCCCGAGCCCCGCCAAAACCCGCATCGCGGTCCTGCGCACCTCGGCGGCCCCCTCCGCCGAGAGGCCCGGATATTCGGGATCGGGCACGGCGGGCTCCGCCTCGGCATGTTTCTTCCGCCAAAACCCCATCGACCCGCTCCCTTTCTGACAACGCCCACTGCGTGCAGGGCTTCGCTCCTCCCCTTTTCGAAGGCCGCCCAGACATCCCAGCTTAGGCCAATCCCCCGCCGGGAGCCGTCTGCGCCGACGGAAACCGCTCCCCCAAGCCTGTAAACTCCTAGCCTGGAATGCTGGCGGCCCGGAAAGCCGCCTGCCCATGGGGCTGTAGCTCAGTCGGTTAGAGCCGGGGACTCATAATCCTCTGGTCGCGGGTTCGAGCCCCGCCGGCCCCACACTCGGACCGCCAAAAAGGGGCCCGAGGAGTGATTCCTCCGGGCCCCTTGGCATCGGCGGACGAAGTCAGTGGCCGGGGTGCTGCCCGCCTGCCGCGTCGAGCGCGTCGTCCAGGGCTTGCGCGCCGGGGCCGTCCTCGTCGGTGTCGTCTTTGTGCAGCACTATGCCGCCTCGGGAGAAATGAGTGTTGCCGCCCGGACGCGACGGGGCGTCCATGGAGTCGTCGTCCGGCACGTCCGCGGGGGCGTTGTCCGTGTCGTCATCGTCGGGGGCGACGGCGGTCGGGGCGGGCATGCGCGGGGCGGCAGCAACGGCCGGGGCTGCGAATGTGCTCGCGAGCGCGAAAAACATGCCGATCAGGGCGAGTTTCATAATGTTGTCCTCTCGTTCGTGTTGTGTCGTGCGGCGGGGCGGCCTCGCCCCTGTCCGCGCGTTCTTCCAGTTGATTGTCGTTCGAATTGCTGAGAAACGCCGCTCCTTCCTCAGAGGCCGTAGCGGGTCCAGATCGGCAGGACCGCGTCGAGGTGGCTCATGAATTTCTGCAGCCCGACTCGGAACTGGGCGCCGCCGAGCGGATCGGCGGCACAGTTCGGGTACGCGATGCCGAGCCCGAACAGCCCGGGGGCGAGGATGCCGTTGGAGGGATTGTGCTCGAGCGTGCCCCATTGCGGCGTGCTGGGCTTGCGTCTGCGCTCGAACCCGACGGTGTGCACGACGTGGTCGCACTCGTCGAGGCGCGAGGAGAAATCTGGACTGCCCATGTGGACGCGTTCGAGGCGCGACGGGAGCGCGCCGTCGATGTTCTCCTGCGCCCAGTGGGCGGCTTTGCCTTTCAGCCCGGTGTCGTCGAAGAGGGTCCACCCGTCCATCGACAGGGCGTAGCGCAGCGGGCTGCGATAGAAGTTGACCACCTTGGCCACCGGCCGGTCCAAGAGGTTCGGCAGGGCGATCATGCTGGAGTGCGACGACCCGAACACGGCGACCACGGCGCCGTCGAGCGGTTGCGCCGCGAGCTTTTCAGGGTTGAGGGCGATGTCGAGCGGGATTTCCCGCAGACCGGGGTGTGCGAGCGATTTGGGGGTCGATCCGACGGCGAGGATCACTTTCTCGGAGGAGATCGGCCCCTGGTCGGTTGCCACCGTCCAGCGGCGGGCGCGCAGCGTCAGCTCGACGGCGGTGCCCCGCACGGCCGCCACCCGGCGGGCCAGGTGCTCGGTGATCCACACCAGCGGGTCCGCGACCAGGCCGAGGGGGCAGGTGTCGCGGGGGTCGATCTCCGCGAGCTCGAACCGGGGCGCCTCGCGGTAGCGGAAGGCCGGGGAGGCCTCCAGGTACTCGTTGAACAGCGAGACCGGCGTGTTGCCGGGCACCGCCCGCCATTTCCCGCCAAGGTCCCCTGCGGCGAACTCCGGGTCGATCCAGGCGATCTGATGCGGCGCGACGCCGTGGTCGAGCAGCCTGCCCGTCGCCGCGATGCCCGCGGGCCCGGCGCCGATCACGGTCCACTTGTATTGCGTCGTTGTCATGCTGGTGCCTTTCATCGGGTTCGGAGTCGCGCGCCGCTTCGAAGTTTTCAGCCGGAGCGCCGCTGGTTCCCAGTGTCGCCCGGAAGCGTTGCCGCTGGTAGAGGTCTCGTTTTTGTGGGGACACAAACTCGGCTTGTGCCCTGTGCCTGTGCCCTGGGCGCTATACGGCGAAGGCGCAGGCTGCCGACAGGGCGAGCACGCATCCGCCGACAAGGCGCACCTCCCAGAGCGGCGAGACCGACCGGGAAGGCAGCGCGCGGCGCAGGGCGCGCCCACGACGCAGGCTCGCGCAGGAGACGACGGCCGCGGACACGACCGCGAGGCAGGCGGCGAGCGCCCCGGCCAGACCAGGCCTGCCTGCAGCCTCGCGCAGCGCGAGGAGCCCGGCGGTCGCGAAGACGGCGAGGGAGGTGCGGGACCAGGCGAGCACGACGCGCTCCGCCGCCAGCCCGTTCGCGGCGGTCATTGCGCCGCCGACGCGGCTGTCGCCACGAGCGCGATGACGCAGACCAGGACGACGCCCGCCCCCAGGTACCACGGCGGGGGCTGCTTGGGCAGCGGCTCGCCCCGGCGGATGGCGCGCTCCGACTGGGCCCATCGGCGGACGCCCATCCCCGCCGCCAAGATCGCCAAAGCGTTCAACGCGAGCCCGAACGCCTGCGCCGATCCACCCGCGAGCGGTCGCGATGGTAGCTGCACGACCGCGACCGAGAGCGCCAACAGGCCGAGCGCCGTGCGCTGCCACGCCAGAAACGTCCGCTCGTTCGCCAGCACGAACCGGCAGTCGGGCTCCTCTGCGGCAGAAGAGCCACCGCCCTCAGCCCCGTCCGCCACGGCCAGTCCTGGACGCGAGCCCGATCGATCCCATGCTTGTGCCTTTCATCCGACGGAAGGGTCGCGCGGCGCTTGGCTGCTCGGCCGAAACGCCGCCGGTCCCAGTCTCGGACACATGGGGGGCGCCTGGTAGACGGCTTGTCTTTGTGATGCCACAAGCCGTGGTTGTGCCTTCGTCGCGTCACATGCAAAAGGCGACCGCCCCGGCTTGGGGCCGGGGCGGTCGCCTTGTGGTGAGAACGGCTATTTCTTGGTGACGGTCTCTTTGAACGTGCCGTCGCCCTGGTTGAGCCAGGTGATCGTGCCGTGCTGGAACTCGCTGGTCCAGCCGCCGTGGGCCGCGCCGGGGCCGCCCGCGGTCTCGGCCTCGTCGGCGGTGGGGAAGCCCAGCGCGCCCGCAGGCCCGCCGTCAGCCTTGTACACCCGCAAGATCTCGCCCTGGATGAGGTGCGCGCCGGTCGAGGGCGACCAGTAGACGGCGTCGTTGGCGAAAGCCTGCGCGACGCCGTCGCCCACCTTTTCCGGCTGCGCGGTCGGGAGCCCGAGCTTCGCCTGGCCGCCTGCCTTGGCGTACACGTCGGCGATGTGCCCCTCCAGCACGACCTGCCCGACGCCGGGGGCTTCGACAGTGGTGGGAGTCGGGGAGGCAAGAGCGGAGGACACCGCGCTCGACACGGAGCCGCCAGCCGCCGAGGCCGCGTTGGCCGCGCTCGTCACCGCGCCTTTCGCCTTGTCGGCGGCTTCTTTCGTCTCCGAGCATCCGACGACCACGGCCGTGGCCGCGGCCAGCGCCGCGAACGCGCCGAACGCACGGATGAACACTTCACGTTTGGTTGCATGTGATCTCTGCATGGAACCCACCATAGCGCCGATCCATCAACTTCGGAAGACCCTCCCCGAACGAATTGAATTCTTTCTCAACACATCAACGGAAAGCCTCCGGATGTTCACCTGCCGCATCCGGATGGGATCGTGCGAACAGAGCCCGTGCGAAAATGTGGCGATGCGCGCCTTCGCGGCCCTGTGCCTCAGCCTTCCGGGCCTGTGCCTCCCGTTTGCCGCCTGCCCGGACGCCGCCGCCGATCCAGGCCTTTTCTTCATCGACCACGTCGCATGGGTCGACACGCCGGACGGGCCGAGCCTGCATGTCTTCCCCGCGCAAGCCGGACGGGACGCGCCCGTCGACGAGCAAAGCGCGGCATGGGCCGAGGTGCTGCGGCTGGCCCCGGAAGCCGACACCCCCGGGATGCGCGAGCAGTTCGACTGCCACCAAGGCTTCGCCAAGAACAAAGCGAGCTGGAACCTCGAACCGTGGCGGCCGCCGGTCGACATGGTGACGATGCTGGCCAGCGCCTGCAACCCCGGCAAGCAGGAACGACCCCAAACGTGATCTGTCCCACTTTGCCGGTATAATGCCAACACTGGGGAAACTCGCTGGCAGCAGCGTTGCAGCCAGCGGATTGGACGAAGGGGAACCGCATGATCCGCTCACCGTCGAGCCGAACAGCAGGAGCAGGACGAGCCGCAGCGCCAGGACGGCCGGAGCCGTCTTCGCCGGGCCCGCGCAGCGTGGCGCTGCGCTGCGCGGCGCCGGGCTCGAAGAAAGAGGCAGACGCGTTCGTCGTCTTCCTGATGCGCCGCCTGCGTGAGACAGTCAACCAAGCCCGGCCTCGCAGCCAGCTGCTGCGGCTGTGCGCCGGGCCGGCCCAGGCCGACGTGGCGACGCTGATCCGCTCGCTCGACGCCCGTCAGCTCATCGTCGAAGCCGCCGCGAGCTCGTTCGCGTTGGAAGGGCGGGGCGACGTCCACGACTTCGTCTGCAGGTTCGACTGCGCGCACGGACCGATGCGGGTGCTCTTCGGGCGGATCCGGCGCGGCTCCGAGGGCTGGCGGCTGCTCTCGCTGCACCAGCTGCCCGTCGCGCCGGGCGCGCGTCCCCGATGGCCGCAGACGGCCGGGGGACGCGTCCCCACTACAGTCTGAGCATGGCCGACTCGACCCAACCGACGCCCTTCGACCCGACGCAATGGCAGAGCGTCGCCGGTTTCGCGGACCTCACCGACATCACCTACCACCGGCACGTCGAGCTCGGCGCGGTGCGCATCGCGTTCGACCGGCCCGAGGTGCGCAACGCGTTCCGCCCGCACACGGTGGACGAGCTGATCGCCGTGCTCGACCACGCCCGCACCAGCCCGGACGTCGGAGCCGTGCTCCTGACCGGCAACGGCCCCAGCCCGAAGGACGGCGGGTGGGCGTTCTGCAGCGGCGGCGACCAGCGGATCCGGGGGCGCACGGGGTACCAGTACGCGAGCGGGGAAGACGCCTCCACCGTGGAGAAGGGCCGGGCGGGCAGGCTGCACATCCTTGAGGCGCAGCGGCTGATCCGGTTCATGCCGAAGGTCGTGATCGCATTGGTGAACGGGTGGGCGGCAGGCGGCGGGCACAGCCTGCACGTGGTCTGCGACCTCACGCTCGCGAGCCGGGAGCACGCCAGGTTCAAGCAGACCGACGCGGACGTCGGCAGCTTCGACGGCGGATACGGCAGCGCGTACCTGGCCAAACAGGTCGGCCAGAAGTTCGCCCGCGAGATCTTCTTCCTCGCCCGCCCCTACACCGCCGACGAGATGCACGCGATGGGCGCGGTGAACGCCGTCGTCCCCCACGACCAGCTCGAAGCCGAGGGGATCCAGTGGGCGCGGGAGATCCTCGGCAAGTCGCCGCAAGCGGTGCGCATGCTCAAGTACGCCTTCAACCTCGCCGACGACGGGCTGGTCGGCCAGCAGCTCTTCGCGGGCGAGGCCACCCGCCTGGCCTACCAGACCGACGAGGCCGTCGAGGGCCGGGACCAGTTCCTCCAAAAGCGGGAACCGGACTGGTCCCCCTACCCCTGGCACTACTGACACGACCTCGGGCGAGCGGCTAGCGGTAGGTGAGCAGGCTTTCGTCCCCACCTTCGAAGTGGCCGTGCTCGTTGAAGGACACCATGCTCACCCCGGAGCGCCCGACGATGAACTTCGTGACGCCCGCGTTGCAGACCACCCGGTGCAGCGGCAGGAAGCTCCTGCCCCAATCCGGCTCCGCGCCCCAGGTCAACGTCAACGCGGCCAACGCGCCGATCACCCCGCCCGAGGTGAACACCAGCGCGTCCTCGCCTTTGCCCAGCCCTGCGACGAGCTCGTCGAACGCGGCCCGCGTCCGCTCGGCGAACGCGGTCCAGCTCTCGGCGCACGGGCTCGACGCGCCCGCTTCGACCCAGCCCGCGAGCGCGACGTCCAAGGAGCGCTGGAACAACCGGGGGTCGCCGCCGAACTCGCCGGAGGAGCCGGCGCCGTGGCCCGCGAGCACGTCGTGGAAGTCGTACTCGTCCCAGCGCGAGTCCTGTCGCGGCGAGAACCCCGCCGCCTCCGCCGTGCCGAGCTGGCGGGCCATTTTCCCGCACCACGCCGTGACGGAGCCCGCGCCACGGCGGCGCAGCTCGTCGCCGACGGCTTGGGCCTGCCGCGCGCCGAGCACGGAGAGCTGGTCGTAGTCGGCGGCTCCGAACGAGGCCTGGCCGTGGCGCACGAGGTAGACGACTCCCATAGAAAAACCCTATCTGCCGCTCAGAGTCCGATGAGTTCCTTGCAGCGGCCCTCTAAGTAGTTCACGAAGACCCAGAAATCCTGGAACGCGGGGTTCGTCGTCTGCCCGTGGTGGTAGCGGTAGTAGATCTGCTGCATGATCGCTGCCAGTCGGAAGAACCCGAACACCTCGTAGAACGCCCAGTTCTGCACCGGGAAGCCGGTCCGCTCGCGGTAGTAGTCCACCACTTCGTCCCTGGTCAGCATGCCCGGCACATGCGTCGGCTGGCGGCGGAACCGCATCAGCGTCTCGTCGTCGCCCGCCTCGGACCAGTACGCGAGCGCCGAGCCCAAGTCCATGAGCGGGTCGCCGAGCGTCGCCATCTCCCAGTCGAGGACGCCGATCACTTCGAGCGAGCGCAGGTCGTCGACGACCACGTTGTCCAGCCGGAAGTCGTTGTGGATCACCACCGTCGCGACGTCCTGCGACTGGTTGCGGTCGAGCCACTCCATGACCTTCTCGAAGTCGCCGACGTTCTCGGTGCGGGCCGCCTGGTAGCGCTTGGACCAGCCCCCCACCTGGCGGGCGACGTACCCGGCCCCCTTGCCCAGGCTCGTGAGCCCGGCCGCCTCGGGGTCGACCTTGTGCAGCTCGACCAGGCTGTCGACCGCCCGCTGCGACAGCAAACGGGCCTGCTCTTCGGAGAGCGAGGCGCCTTCGGGGAGGTCCCGGCGCAGGATGACGCCGCGCAGCCGCTCCATCACGTAGAAGTCCGAGCCGAGGACGGCCTCGTCCTCGCAGAACGCGAACACCTCGGGCACGTAGCGGTACACGGGCTTGAGCTGCTTCTGGACGAAGAACTCGCGCTTCATGTCGTGTGCGGAGGCAGCCTTGTGCCCTGCGGGCGGGCGGCGCAGGATGAGCTCGCGGTCCGGGTAGCTCAGCAAGTACGTGAGGTTCGACGCGCCGCCGGGGTACTGCCGCACCTCGGGGAGCCCGTTGAGCCTCGGCACCCGGTCCGCGAGCCACCCGGCGAGCACGGCGACGTCGAAGCCGTCCTCCGCGCGCAGCGCTTCCGGCTCGTCCTCGGCGCTCATGCCCGGCTCCCCTCGTGCCGTTTGAGCTCGTGGCGGGCGACGACGCCGAGGTGCACCTCGTCCGGGCCGTCGATGAACCGCAGCGCCCGGCACCACGCGTACGACTCGGCGAGCGGGAAGTCCCCGGACAGGCCCGCCGCGCCGTGCAGCTGCATGGCGGTGTCGATGACGGACAGCGCCATCTTCGGCACCACCGCCTTGATCGCCGAGACCTCGGTCCGCGCGCCCTTGACGCCCTTCGTGTCGATGAGCCAGGCAGCGCGCAGCACCAAGAGCCTCGCCTGTTCGAGCGCGAGGCGCGCCTCGGCGACCCGCTCCCGGTTGCCGCCGAGGTCGACGAGCGGTTTGCCGAACGCGCTGCGCTCCAGCCCGCGCCTGCAGCCGAACTCCAGGGCGCGCTCGGCGAGGCCGATCGTGCGCATGCAGTGGTGGATCCGGCCGGGGCCGAGACGGCCCTGCGCGATCTCGAAGCCGCGCCCTGGGCCCGCGATCACGTTCTCCAGCGGCACGCGCACGTCGGTGTAGCTCACCTCGGCGTGCCCGTACGGGGCCTCGTCGTACCCGAAGACGGTGAGCATGCGCTCCACCTTCACCCCCGGCGCGTCGACCGGGACGAGCACCATCGAATGCCGCCGGTGCGCGTCCGCGTCCGGGTCCGTCAGGCCCATGAAGATGATGACCTCGCAGTCGGGGTGCCCGATCCCGGTGCTCCACCACTTGCGGCCGTTGAGCACGATCTCGTCGCCGTCCACCACGGCGGTCGCCTCCATGTTGGTCGCGTCCGACGAGGCGACCTGCGGCTCGGTCATGCCGAACGCGGAGCGGATCTCGCCCTCCAGGAGCGGTTCGAGCCAGCGCTCCTGCTGCTCGGGGCTGCCGTAGCGCAGCAGCACCTCCATGTTGCCGGTGTCCGGGGCGTTGCAGTTGAAGACCTCCGAAGCCCAGTTCAACCGGCCCATGATCTCGGCGAGCGGCGCGTACTCCAGGTTGGTGAGCCCCGGCCCGCGCCCGATCTCCTTCGGGATGAACAGGTTCCACAGACCGGCCGATTTCGCCTTCGCCTTCAGCTCGTCGATCATCGGCGGGACGGCCCACGGGTCCTTCGCGACTGCGGCGAGGAACTCGTGCTCGCGAGGCTCGACCTCCTCGCGGACGAATGCCCCGACCTCTGCGATATACCGCTCCGCCTGCGCCGAGTGATTGAAGTCCATCCTGCCTCCGAGATGTTTTGCCGGTCATGTCTTGATGTCAGCATTGCCTACATCACCCTAACAGGGCTGCAGTAATATGCGTGACATGGACCTGTCTGGAAGAAACGCGCTCATCACCGGCGGCAGCCGGGGCATCGGCAAAGCCATCGCCGAAGAATTGCTCCGCCGAGGGGCCGGTGTGGCGATCACCGCCCGCAAGCCGGAAGGGCTGGACCAGGCCGCGACGGAGCTGCGCGACGCGTTCCCCGGCTCGAAGGTGCACGCCGTCGTCGCCAACGCGGGCCGCGACGAGGACCGCGCCAAGGCCGTGCGGGAGACCGTGGCCGAGCTCGGCTCGCTGGACATCCTCGTCAACAACGCCGCGACGAACCTGGTCTACGGGCCGCTCTTGGAGAACGACCTCGGCGCGGTGCGCAAAGTCTTCGACACCAACGTCGTCGCGAACCTCGGCCTCGTCCAAGAGGCGCACAAGGCGTGGCTCGGCGAGCACGGCGGGGTCATCGTGAACGTGGCCAGCGTCGCGGGGCTGCGCTCCTCGGGCCCCGCCGCCGTCTACGGCGCCTCCAAGGCCGCGCTGATCCACCTCACCGAGGAGCTCGCGGCGCAGCTCGGGCCGAGCATCCGGGTGAATGCGGTGGCCCCGGCCGTGATCAAGACCAGCTTCTCCACCGTGCTGTACGAGGACGAGGCGGAGGTGACGGCACGCTACCCGCTGGGCCGCCTGGGCTCGCCCGAGGACGTCGCCCGCCTCGTCGGCTTCCTCGTCTCCGACGAGGCCTCGTGGATCACCGGCGAGATCGTGCGGATCGACGGCGGCCTGCTCGCCTCGAACGGCTCCCTGTAGCACGGTCGCGGACGTTGTGGCCTGCAGTTTCGGCGACGGGCCACGGCGCGTTCGCCGAGAAAACACCCCGCCGCCGTTCCCCGTGGGGCTACTAGTAACTAACTAGATATATACTTTTCAGGTCGAGTATTCCCAAGCACGAGATTCGGAGAGACCACCATGGCCAAACACGGCAACTACACATCGGAGAAAGTCCGCTTCCCCTCGCACGGCGAGACCCTGGCGGGCAATCTGTTCCGCCCCGCCGGAGACGGCCCGTTCCCCGCCGCCGTCACCCTCGGGCCGTACTCCTTCGACAAAGAGCAGGCCCCGACCCACTACGCCACCCGGCTGGCCGACGAGGGGTTCGTCGCGCTCGCCTTCGACCCCCGCACGGTCGGCGAGTCCAGCGGCGAGCCGCGCAGGCTGGAGAACCCGAAGATGAAGAACGAGGACGCGGTCTCGGCCATCGACTACCTGGCCTCGCGCCCGGACGTCGACCCGGAACGGATCTTCGCGCTCGGCGTCTGCCAGGGCGGCCCCGAACTGCTCGACATCGCCTCGTACGAGGACCGGATCAAGGCTGTCGCCTGTGTCACCGGCTACTACCGCGACCATGAGACCGACCTGTTCATGATCTCGGCAGGCGTCGCCCTGAACCCGTTCGACGAGGCGACGGCCCCGACGAAAGCGCAGCTCGAGGCGCTCCTCGCGGCGCGCCTCAAACGCGCCAGCGAGGCCAAAGAGCTCTACGAGACCACCGGCGAAGTCCTCTACCAGCCGCTGGTCGACCCCGAGCTCGGCGATGTCGAGACAGGTTCGAACGCGGGCCTGCCCGGGCCGCTGGTGTGGAGCTGGTACGGATCGTGGACGCTCAAAGGCTGGGAGAACCGCTACGCGATCATGAGCGACCTCGACCACTTCGACTACACCACCGTGCCGGGCGCGGCGAAGCTGGACAAGCCCGCGCTCGTCGTCCACGGCGACTCCTGCATGAACCCGCGAGCCGCGAAACGGCACTTCGAGTCGATCCCGGCCTCGGACAAGAAGCTGGTCTGGGACAACGAGGTCAACCACTTCCAGTACTACGACCAGCCGGACGTCGTGGACCGCACCGCGGGGCTTGCCGCCGACTGGTTCCACGAGCACGGCGCCTGAGGCCGGGACTCCGGTTTCGCCGCAGGCCCGCCCCGCCCTGGCCTGATCGGGCGGCATGGGCGCCCCCGTAAGCTGGTGCCCATGCCGCCCGACGCCTCTGCAACGAAGAAGCGTTTGTTGGACGCCGCCCTCGCAGAGTTCGCCGAGCACGGCCTCGCCGGAGCCCGGGTCGACCGCATCAGCGAGGCCGCCTCGGCGAACAAGCGCTTGATCTACGTGTACTTCACCAACAAGGAGACACTGTTCGAGACCGTGATCGCGCACTCCATCGCCCTGCTCGTCGAGGCTGTCCCGTTCACGCCCGCCGACCTGCCCGGATACGCGGGAGCTTTGTTCGACTACATGATCGTCCATCCCGAGCACTTGCGGCTCTCGATCTGGGCCGGGCTGGAGCGCCCGGTGTCCGTGCCCTTCGAGAAACAGTCCTACCAGGCAAAAGTCGCCGCGATCGCCGCGAGCCGCACGCCAGACGCGGCAGGGGCGGCCACGCACCCGGCGGACGTCCTCGCCCTCGTGCTCGGCCTGGCCACCGCGTGGCTGGGCGCGTCCCCCGCGCTGCGCGAGCTCGCGAGCGAAGACCCGTTCTCGGCGGAACGCCTGGCCGCGCATCGCATCGCACTGGTCGCCGCCGTCGAGGCGCTCGTCCGCCCGCGCTAGCCCGCCTGGCCCTCCAGCACCCGCACGACCACGTTGTGCGCGCGGCGGGTCACCCGGAGGTAGTGGTCGAGGAACGCGCCGGAGTCCTCCCAGTCCTCCCAGCCAGCCGCATACGCGACCGCCGCGAGCACCGGGCCGGGCCCCGGCAGCTGGTCGGCGGGCTTGCCCTTGACGAGCACCAACGCGTTGCGGGCATTGGTCGCGGTGAGCCACGCCTCGCGCAGCTGCGCGACGTCCTCGGCGGCCAAGAGCCCCTCCGCCTCGATCGCGTCGAGCGTCTGCAGGGTGGAGGTGTTGTGCAGCGACGGCTTCGACCCCGCGTGGCGCAGCTGGATCAGCTGGACTGCCCATTCCACGTCCGTGAGGCCGCCACGGCCCAGCTTGGTGTGCGTGTTCGGGTCCGCGCCGCGCGGCAGGCGCTCGGTGTCCACCCGGACTTTGATCCGCCGGATCTCGCGCTCCGCCTCCTCGCCGATCCCGCCCGGCGGGTAGCGCACCGGGTCGATGAGGTGCAAGAACCGCACGCCGAGCTCCTGGTCGCCCGCGACCTGGTGCGCGCGGAGGAGCGCCTGCGCCTCCCACGGCTGCGCCCGGTGCTCGTAGTACCTGGCGTAGGCGGCGAGGGTCGAGACCAACGGCCCGCCCTTGCCCTCCGGGCGCAGGTCGACGTCCACGTGCAGCGGCGGGTCCGGGCTCGGGGCCTCGAGGCCGGAGCGGAGGCGCTCGACGATCCCGGTCGCCCATTTCAGCGCCTGGTGCTCGTCCTCGCCGGGGCACGGCTCGCAGACGAACATGAGGTCCGCGTCCGAGCCGTAGCCGAGCTCGCCGCCGCCGAGCCTGCCCATGCCGATCACCGCGAGCTTCGCGGGCGGCTCCTGCCCCGGCTCGAGGCTCGCCCCGGTCACCGCCGCGAGGGCGGCCTCGATCACGGCGACCCTGATGCTCGACAGCGCGCGGCAGATCTCCGGCAGCGGCAAGAGCCCCAGCAGGTCCGCCGAGGCGACCCTGGCGAGCTCGTACCTGCGCACGGAGCGGGCGGCGGCGATCGCCGCCGCAGCGTCCCGGTGCTTCGCGGCGGAGGCGACCAACGACGTGGCGACAAGCTCAGGGGTGCGTTCGAGCAGCCTCGGCCCGTCGGCGGAGTCCGCGTACAGGCGCAGCACCTCGGGCGCGCGCAGCAGCAGCTCCGGCACGTACGCCGAGGAGCCGAGCACCTGCATGAGCCGTTTCGCGGCGGCCGTCTCGTCCCGCAGTGTCCGCAGGTACCACGGGTGGTCGGCGAACGCCTCCGAGATCTTCCGGTAAGCCAAAAGGCCCGCGTCGGGGTCCGGGGTCTCCCCCAGCCAGTCCAGGAGGGTCGGCAGCAGGAGCCCCTGGATCTGGTTCGCCCGCCGGTGCCCCGCCGTGAGCGCCTTGAGGTGGGTGAACGCGGCCTCGGGCCGGGCATAGCCGAGCGCGCGCAGCTGCCGGACCGCGCCCTCCTCCGAGAGGCCGAGCGTCGTCCTGCGCGACACCGCGTCGAGCAGCGGCTGGTAGAAGAACTTGCTGTGCAGGCGCAGCACCCGGTGGCGCTCCTTGCGCAGCGTCTCGCGCAGCACGCCGAGCGCGTCGTGCTCCCCGTCCGGGCGCAGGTGCGCCGCCCTGGCGAGCCACCGCATCTGCTCCTCGTCCGAGTCCTCGGGCAAGGTGTGCGTGCGCTGCATCCGCCGCAGCTGCAGCCGGTGCTCGAGCAGGCGGAGGAACTCGTAGGAGGCGGTGAGGTTCGCCGCGTCGTCGCGGCCGACGTAGCCGCCAGCGGCCAGCGCCGCGAGCGCGTCGCCCGTCGCCCGCACCCGCAGGCTCTCGTCGGAGCCGCCGTGGACGAGCTGGAGGAGCTGCACGGCGAACTCGACGTCCCGCAGCGACCCCCGTCCGAGCTTGATCTCGCGGTCGCGCAGCGGCTCGGGCACCGACTCCTCCACCCGGCGGCGCATCGTGCGGACCTCGTCGACGAAGTCCTCGTGCTCGGCAGCCTTCCACACGAGCGGGTTGATCTCCGCGAACCAGCGCTCGCCGAGCGCCAGGTCCCCAACGGCGGGGCGCGCCTTGAGCAAAGCCTGGAACTCCCACATCTTCGCCCATGTCGTGTAGTACTTCAGGTGGGATTCGAGCGTGCGGGTGAGCGCGCCGTGCCTGCCTTCGGGGCGCAGCCCCGCGTCCACGACGAAGCTCACATACGAGCAGACCCGCATGAGCTCGCTGGCGATCCGGTCGGACACTTGGCCCGCAGGCTCCGCGACGAAGACGACGTCCACGTCGCTCACGTAGTTGAGCTCCCTCGCCCCGTGCTTGCCCATCGCGACCACCGCGATCCTCGGCGCCTGCTCCTCCTGCGGGACGATCTTGCGCTTCGCGAACTCCAACGCGGCGGTGAGCGTCGCGTCCGCCATGTCCGAGAGGTGCGCGGTGACGTCGTCGAACGGCAGGACCGGCTCGTCCTCGACCGTCGCCGCCAAATCCCAGCTCGCGAGCCGCAATTGCCAGTCCCGGTACGCGCCGCGCAGTTCGGCTTGGACCACGCGCTCGTCCCTGTGCGTGTCGAGGCTGTGCGCGTCGAGGCTGTGCGCGTCGAGGCTGTGCGCGTCCAGGCCGGGTTTGTCCAGAATCGCGAACAGCTCCGCCGCGAGCGCCTCCTGCGTCGGCAGCGGCTCCGGCTTGCGCTTGCCCGCCGCGTCCACGCCGTCCGTCCGGCGCAGCAGCCGCCAGCGCGACGGGTGGGCGACCAGGTGGTCCCCCAGCGCGGGCGAGGCCCCGAGCACGCCGAACAGCCTGCCGCGCAATGTCGTGTCTTTGACGAGCGCTTCGCCCAGCTCGGCCCAGGACTCGCCCTCCGTCTCGTCGAGGGCGTCCGCGAGCCTGCCCAAGAGCCGCAGCGCGCTGTCGGGGTTCGCCGCCCGCGAAAGGGACCAGAGCAGCCCTGCGCTGTCGGAGCCCGCCCAGCCCAAGCGCGCGAGGTCGGCCTGGGCGGTGGCGGCGACAAGGCCCAGACGAGCAGGCGTTGGCAAACCGGTTCGCTCTGGCACTCCCACAGCCTAGTTCGTGCCGCCCTGCGGTGCTTGCGCGGTGCGAGGCGGCACGCTTGCGCTTTGCTGAACAAATGTTTAGTATATTGAACATGCGTTTAGAGAATGGGCGCGCCGGGCGGGCCGAAGACCTCAACGCCCGCGCGCGCATCCGCGACGCCGCGATCGTCCTCGTCGGCCGCCATGGCTTCGGCGTGAGCGTCCGGGCCATCGCGGAAGCCGCCGGGACGAGCGCCGGCCTGGTCATCCACCACTTCGGCTCGAAAGCGGGCCTTCGCGCCGCCTGCGACGAGGAAGTGCTTCGGCGCTACCGGGAGGCGAAGACCGACGCGATGCAGACCGGAGCCTCGGGCACGTTCGCGCATTCTTTTATGGCGCACAGCGCGCAGGTCCGCGAGCACGCCCCGATGGTGGCGTACCTGCTCCGCGCCCTGGCGGAGGGCGGCCCGCTCGCCGAGGAGGTCATCGAGAAATTCGCGCTGGAGACCGAGCAGATCCTCGAAGCGGGCGTGGCCAGCGGCCAGATCCGGCCGAGCCGGGACCCGAAAGCCAGGGCCCGCTACCTCGCGATCGAGAGCCTCGGCGGGATGCTGCTGCGGATGCGCCCCGCCCTCGACGCGGACGGCGACCTCGGCGACGGCAGGTTCGGCGACGCGCTGGTGCGCTACGCCTCGGAGATCACGCTGCCAGCGCTGGAAGTGTTCACCGAGGGCCTGATCGCCGACCCCTCGTTCTATGCGGCGTTCCTGGCGAAAGACAAAGAAAACGAAGACACGGAAAACGAAGACACAGAGAAGGAGGCAGGCCATGGCGCCCGTGGTTGAGATACAAGGCTTGCGGAAGAAATTCGGCTCCGCGCCCGCGCTGGACGGCCTCGACCTGAGCCTCGAGCACGGCCAGGTGCTGGGCTTCCTCGGCCCCAACGGCGCCGGGAAGTCGACCACCATCCGCATCCTGCTCGGCCTCCTGCGGGCCGACTCGGGCTCGGTGCGGCTGTTCAACGCCGACCCTTGGGCCAATGCGGTCGTCCTGCACCACCGGCTCGCCTACGTCCCCGGCGATGTGAGCCTGTGGCCGAACCTCACCGGCGGCCAGGCCATCGACCTCCTGCTGCATTTCCACGGCACCGGGAACCCCCGCCTGCGCGACGAGCTCGTCGCGCGGTTCGAATTGGACCCGAGCAAGAAAGCCCGGGCCTACTCCAAGGGCAACCGGCAGAAGGTGGCCTTGGTCGCGGCGCTGGCCAGCGAGGCGCCGCTCCTCGTCTTCGACGAGCCGACCTCCGGGCTCGACCCGTTGATGGAACAGGTCTTCCAGGAATGCGTCGGCGAGGCGAAAGAGCGCGGGGCCACCGTGCTGCTCTCCAGCCACATCCTGGCCGAGGTGGAGAAACTGGCCGACGCCATCACCATCATCCGCGCGGGCCGGGCCGTCGTCTCGGGGACGCTCGACGAGCTGCGCCACTTGACCAGCACCGTCGTGACCGCCACGACCGCGCGCCCCGCCACGGGACTGGCCAGCCTCCCCGGAGTCCGAGATCTGCGGCAGGACGGCCTGTCGGCGAGCTTCCGGGTCGACAGCGGCCAGGTGAACAACGCTCTCGAAGCCCTCGCCGCCGCGCACATCGTGCAGATCGCGTGCGCGCCGCCGTCGCTGGAGGAGCTCTTCTTGGACCAATACCGTTTGGACCAAGACCGTTTGGACCAAGACCGTTTGGACCAAGACCGTTTGGACCAGCACCGCGGCGACGAGACCTCGGCTGCGCGCGAAACGGTGGCGGCCGAATGAGCGCCGAGCCCGAAGGCAACGCCTTCACCGCCACACTGACGCTGCTCCGGGCGGACCTGCGCGTGGACCGGACCCGGATCCTCGTGTGGGCGCTGAGCCTCGGGCTCCTCGCGGCGTACATCCGGCCGATGTACGCGACGATGTACCCGACCGTCGCCGCACGAGCGGCGAGGGTGGCGCTCGTGCGCACGCCTGCGGCCGTGTTCATGACGGGGCCGCACTTCGACGGCGACCAGACCGACATCGGCGCGATGATCGCGAACCAGCTGTCGAGCACCCTCCTCATCGCCACGAGCCTCATGTCGATCCTTTTCGCGGTGCGCCACAGCCGAGCCGACGAGGAGAGCGGCCCGGCGGAGCTGCTGCGCTCCAAAGCCATCGGCAGGCTCGCCCCGCTCGCCGCGGCCTGGGGCGTGGTGAAGACCGCGAACCTCGCAGTCGCGGCGGCGATCGCGCTCGGCCTCGCGGCCACCGGGTCGCCCGTCCTCGACAGCGCGGCGCTCGGCGCGGGAGTCGGGCTCACCGGCATGGCCTTCGGCGCGCTCGCGCTGCTCGCCGCCCAGCTCGCCGAGCACTCCAGGGTCGCGACCGGGATCGCCATGGCCGCGCTCGCCGTCGCGTTCGTGCTGAGCGGGGTCGGCGACCTGCAGGACGCCCAAGGCAGCGCCATCGCCTGGTTCTCGCCGCTGAACTGGCCGCAACAGACCCGCGCCTTCGTCGGCCTGCGCCTGTGGCCGCTGCTGTTGCCCGCCCTGCTCGCCGCCGTCGCCCTCGCCTCGGCGTTCGCGCTCGCCGAGCGGCGAGATTTCGGCCAAGGCTTCCTCCGGGGCCGGACAGGCCCCCGGACCGCCTCCCGCAGGCTGGCCGGGGTGCTCTCCCTGTCGCTGCGGCTGCAGCGCGGCACGTTCCTCGGCTGGGGCACGGGGCTGGCCCTCATGGGCCTGGCGATGGGGTCGTTCGCCAACGCGCTCGGCTCCACCCTCCGGGACAATCCGAGAGCCGCCGCCATCTTCGGGCACATCAGCGGCGACGACCTCGCGGCGGCCTTCTTCGCGACCTTCCTGCGCTTCGGCAGCGTCGCTGTCGCCGCGTACACGGTCGCGGCGATGCTGCGCCTGGCCAAAGACCAGGCCGATGGGATCGGCGAGCTGATCCTCGCCGGTTCGGTGAGCCGGGCGCGGTCGCTCGCCGGGCCCGCCGCCGCGACCCTCCTCGCCGACGCGGGCCTGCTCGCCCTCTGGGGGTCGGGCATGGGGGTCTCCGGGGCCGCCGTCACCGGCGACGCGCGATGGCTGTGGCGGCTGCCGTTGGCGGCGCTCGGCTATCTGCCCGCGCAGGCGCTGTTCATCGCGCTGGCGGCGCTGTTGTTCGCCTGGCGCGCCTCGTGGACCTCTGCGGCCTGGCTCCTCGTGCTCTACACCGCTGTCGCCAGCGTCCTCGGGCCGCTCCTCCGCCTGCCCCGCTGGTCCACCCGGCTCTCGCCGTTCGAGGCTGTGCCGAACCTGCCCGCCGCGGCGTTCTCGCCCGCCGGGCCGCTCGCGCTCGTCCTCATCGCCGCCGCGATGTTCGGCGGGGCGCTGGCCGTCTTCCGCCGCCGGGACTACAGCGCGGGGTGAGCGCGATATGCCCCCCTTCGACTTGTCGTA
The DNA here is from genome assembly GCF_051660745.1 of Segniliparus sp. Lineage (NCBI taxonomy): Bacteria > Bacillati > Actinomycetota > Actinomycetes > Mycobacteriales > Segniliparaceae > Segniliparus > Segniliparus sp. The sequence goes on from NZ_JBOFQF010000035.1 coordinate 56,700, forward strand.
GGTCACAGCGGGATATACGCTTGGCAGCGATGCGATCCCTGTCTTTCCAGCGCTTGTGCGCGGCTGCGGCCTGCCTCCTCCCGTCCTTCGCCCTCCTGCCCTGGTCGGGCGCGCAAGCGAGCCCATCGGCGTTGGCCGCGTCCTGCGACAGCGGCCCCTGCAGCCCTGCGCAGTCGGCCGAGCTGCCGGACGGCCCCGCCGAGGCGTGGCTCGTCGCGGACATGGACTCCGGCGAGATCCTCGCCGCGAAGAACCCGTACGCCTTCCACGCGCCCGCCAGCACTATCAAGACGCTCCTCGCCCTCACCGTCATCGACGAGGTGCCGCTGGACGCCGTCGTGACGGCCACGAAGGACGACCTCGCGGAATGCTCCTGCGTCGGGGTCAAACCGGGCCGCGAGTACACCGTCCGCCAACTGCTGGACGGGCTGCTGCTCGTCTCCGGCAACGACGCGGCGAACACCCTGGCCGAGGCGTTCGGCGGGTTCGACGCGGCCGTGGCGAAGATGAACGCGAAAGCGCAGGAGATCGGCGCGACCGACACGCACACCGGCTCGCCCTCGGGCCTGGACTGGCCGGGGATGGAGATGCACACCACCCCGCACGACCTCGCGATCATCTTCCGCGAGGCGCTGGCCCGCCCGCTCTTCGCGGAGATCACCGCCGAGCCGTCCGCGATGTTCCCCGGCGACTCCGGCGAGAACGAGATCCACAACCAGGACGAGCTTCTCTCCCTCTACCCCGGCGCGCTCGGCGGCAAGACCGGGTTCACCAACGCCGCCAAGAAAACCTTCGTCGGGGCCGCAGAGCGGGACGGGCGCCGGTTGGTCGTCTCGATGATGTACGGGCTGAACACCCCCGGCAACCCCACCTACTGGGACCAAGCCCAATCGCTTTTGGACTGGGGCTTCTCGTTGCCGGAGGGCGAAAGCGTCGGCCAGCTCTAGGCGCTCGGCGGGCTCACTCGCGGTCGAGGACGAAGTAGACGAACGGCCCCTCGTCGTGGATGTGCTTGCCGTTCATGACGCCGAAGAGCGTGTTCTCGTCGACCTTCTTGAAGTGGTCGAAGATCGGCTGGCCGTCGTACACCATGGTCGCGGTCGCCTCGCCCCGGAACTCCACCATCCACAGGCTGGCCTCGCCTTTGCCCAGCGCGGTGTTCGAGTACAGCTTCCCGTTCTCGTCCCGACAGATCAGGGGTTTGGCGTCCTTCGTCGACACGAAAGTCTTCCCATGCCATTTGATGAGCCGGAGTTGGTCGTTCAGCGGATGCTCGGTGTTGAAGACATCGCCTTTCCACTGCCCGAGGATCTCTTCTGGCCGCACCGTCGGCAGGGCGGCCCAAATCTCGTCGAGCTCCTCGGTCGACACATCGTCAGCCTGCTCGCGAAGCTCCTGGAAGCGGATCTGGGCTTTTTCGAAATCCATGGCGTCTCCTGCCTTCGCGCTTACGTTGTATGACTTACCGTACCCTCTTTGCAGCAAAGTGTCTTGTCTCACTTTCGTAACGCGGCTCGTCTCCTCGGGCCCAGCCCGAGCTCGTATTGTTGCTCCACGATGCAAGAGGTCCGATGAAGCGCAGAAATCTGCTCGCGCTCGCCGCGCTGCTCCTCGCCGCCCAGCTCGCCGTGCGCGGACAGGTCGCCTGGCGGGGCGGTTTCTACTGGGACGACCTCGTGCTCGCCGGACGTTCGGGCATGGGCCCGCTCTGGTCTGGCGATTTCCTGTTGCAACACCACGACGGGCATTTCATGCCCGCCGCGTTCCTCGTCGCCGGGGCGACCACGCGGCTCGCGCCGCTGCGCTGGGGCCTCCCGCTCGCCGAGCTGCTGCTGCTCCAAGCCCTCGCCTCGCTCGCCGTGCTGCGCCTGCTGCGGCTGATCCTCGGCTGGCGGCCCATGACGCTCGCGCTCTTCGCCTGGTATGTCTTCACACCGCTCTCCCTGCCTTCGTTCGCGTGGTGGTCTGCCGCGCTCAACGCGCTCCCCCTGCACGCCGGGCTGGCCTGGGCCGCAGGCGAGACGCTGCTGCTCGCCCGGATGCGCACGAGACGGGCCTGGCACGGCGCCAGCGCGCTGCTCGGCTTCGTCCTCGCCCTGTTGTTCTTCGAGAAGGCGCTGGTCATCCCCTTCGCCGCCACGGCGATCGCGATGCTCTCGCTCTCTGTGACCGGCCATCGCCGCCCGGCGCAGGCCGTGCTCTGGCGCGCCCGATGGCTGTGGCCGGGATATGCGCTCGTCGTGGCAGTCTGGGCAGCGCTGTACTTCTCGGCCGCGCCGCCCCGAGCAAGCCTGCCCTCGCCGCAGGTCGCGCTCTCCGCGCTCTGGCGGACGAACACGCAAGGCCTCGCACCTGCGGTGTTCGGCGGCCCGTTGTTCTGGTCCCGGCAGCCTCCCGGCTCGGCGTTGGCGCACCCGCCTGCCGCGCTCGCCGTCGCCGCGACAGCGGGCGCGGCGCTGTTCGTCGCGCGCTCCTGGCTGCGCACGCCCCGCGCAGGCCGGGTGTGGCTCATGTTCCTCGGGTACACGGCGGTCTGCGAGGCGACGATGCTGCTCTGGCGGACCAGCCTCGACCCGCAGATCCCGTTGGGATTGTCGCTGCGCTATATCGCCGACTGCGCGGTGGCGCTCGTCGCGGCGCTCGCGCTCGTGGTCCGCGCCGCTCGGCGCTCTCGCCGGGTCCGAGGGCAACGTCCGGCGTTCGCCCTCGTTGCGGGCGCCTGCTGCGCCAGCCTGGTCTCGACCACGACGTTCGCGCAGGCCTGGGCGGACAACCCGACACAGGCCTACCTCGACACGGCCAGGCGGGAGCTCGCGCAGGACCGCGCCACCCCCCTGCTCGACCAGCCGGTCCCCTACGGGGTGCTGAGCTGGCTGAGCTACCCCGACAATCTCATGAGCCACGTGTTCGCCGCTGTGCGCGAACGTCCGCCGTTCGCCTCCTCGACCCCGGTCTTGCGCTTCCTCGACGACCAAGGCCGCCTCGTCCCCGGCAAGGTCGACTACTCGCGCGCGGTCGAGCAAGGCCCTGCCCCTGGCTGCGGCTATCGGATCGACCCCGGCGACGACGCCCAGGTCCCGCTCAACGGGTCTCTCTTGAGCTGGGAATGGACGGCGCAGTTGAACTACTTCGCCTCGGCCGACGGCGTTGTGGAGGTCCGACTGCCCACCGGCCACGCGCAACGCGTCCCAGTGTCCGGCGGGTTGCACACCGTCTTCGTCCGGCTCGACGGGGGCGGGCGGACCATCATGCTCCGCCCGCTCGACCCCGGCCTCTCGCTCTGCCTCGGCGCAGGACCGATCGGCACGGTCTGGCCGAAGTAGACCCAGGAGCTAGATAGCGAAGGGGTAAGCCCCGTCAGGCCTCGGGATGTGCAGGGTCTGCTTGTCCTGCAGCTGGCGCAGCGCCCCGCGCAGCAGGAGCCGGGTGTCGTGCGGCTCGATGAGCGCGTCGATGTAGCCGCGCTCGGCCGCGATGTACGGCGTGGCGATGTAGTCGTTGTAGAAGTCGATGTAGTTCTTGCGCAGCTCCGGGCCCTTCTCGCCCGCGGCCTCGATCTCCGCGTGGCGGATGAGGTCGATGGCGGGCTCGGCGCCGAGCACGGCGATCTTGGCAGTCGGCCACGCGAAGTTGAGGTCCGCGCCGAGCTGCTTGCAGCCCATCACCGCGTACGCGCCGCCGTATGCCTTGCGGACCACGATGGTGACCTTCGGGACCTGCGCCTCGACGTACGCGAAGAACATGCGCCCGGAGCGGCGGATGGTGCCGTTCTTCTCCTCGTCAACGCCCGGCAGGAGGCCCGGGGTGTCCACGAGGAACACCAGCGGCAGCCCGAAGACGTAGCAGATGCGGATGAACCGCGTCGCCTTCTCGCCGGAGTGGATGTCGAGGACGCCGGACATGAAGTTCGGCTGGTTCGCGATCACCCCGACCGGCTTGCCGTCCACCCGCGCGAAGCCGGTGATGATGTTCGGGGCTTCCTGCTCGTACAGTTCGAGGAAGTCGCCGTCGTCGAAGATCCGCAGGATGATCTCGTGCATGTCGTACGGCGCGTTCGCGTCGTCCGGGATGATCGTGTCGAGCTCGAGGTCCGTGTCGGTGATCTCGGGCTCGAGGCCGGGGTTGATGAGCGGGGCCTTCTCGTACGTGCTCGACGGCAGGAAGGAGAGGAAGCTGCGCACGTAGGCGAACGCGTCCGCCTCGCTGTCCGCGACGTGGTGCACGTTGCCGTACCGGGCCTGGTTCTCGGCGCTGCCGAGCTCCTCCATCGTGGTCTCTTCGCCGGTCGCGGCCTTGATGACCTCGGGGCCGGTGACGAACATGTAGCCCTGGTCGCGCACCGCGACCACGAGGTCGGTGTTGATCGGGCCGTACACCGCGCCGCCCGCGCACTTGCCGAAGATCAGCGACACGTGCGCCACGATGCCCGCGAGGTACTCGGCGTAGCCCGCCATCTTCGCGTACCAGGACAGCGAGGTCACCGCGTCCTGCACCCGCGCGCCGCCGGAGTCGTTGATGCCGATGACCGGGCAGCCCATCTTCGCGGCCCACTCCAGCGCCTTGAGCACCTTGCGCCCGAACATCTCGCCGACGCTGCCGCCCTGGACGGTCACGTCGTGCGCGTAAACGGCCACCGGACGCGAGTCGATGAGGCCGTGCCCGACCACCACGCCGTCGCCGTACGGGCTCGCCGGGTCGTTGGGGTCCTTGCAGAGCGCGCCGATCTCGACGAAGGTGCCGGGGTCGAGCAGCGCGTCGATCCGCTGCCGGGGGCTCGCCAGGCCTTTCGCGTCCCGCTTGGCGATCGCCCTCGGCGAGCCGGGCTCTTTCGCCAACTCCAGCCTGCGCCGAAGGTCCGCGACCTTCTCGGCGGTCGTGGCCAGCTTGCCCTCGGAGATCTCCACTGCAGGTGCGCTCATACGGTCTACTCCATCTACTTCGGGGTCAGCCCTCTTACTGGGACAACACCGTATTCTTAGCCAACACCGTGGCCTCGATCGCCAAGAGGCGACGGGACAAGTCCGCTCCGACCACGCTGACCACCGGCTCGTCCACCATACCGATGTGGTCGCCGGTGCACTGCACGATGTCGAGGTTCTTCACATACGGGCCCCAGCCGCCATGGTGCTCGACATGCGCGTACCTTGGCTCCAGCTCGATGGCGCCGTCGTGCATCCGCTCGGAGCGGTACAGCACCACGGGGCCGTCGTACTCGACCATCTGGCCACGGGCCATGGCCCGGTTGTCGAGGTAGGAGGCGCGCTGGTGCTCGATCATGCCGCCCGGGATCTGCACGCCCGCGAGCTTCATCATGTCGAGCACGAGCTTGACCTGCTCCTCTTCGGACGCGTTCTCGAGCTTCTCGTACGGCGGGGCGATATCCGCTTGCACGCCGTAGTTGCGCTTGGCGAACTTGTAGAACCGGTCGATCGCGGCGCGGCGCTCCTCCGGGGTGTCCGGCGGAAGCTCCGAGGGCAGCACGGCGTCGATGAGCGCCACGAGGCGCACGTCGGCGCCCTGCTTCTTGAGCTCCACCGCCACGGCGAAGGCGAGGAAGCCGCCGAAGGACCAGCCGCCGATCACGTACGGCCCGTCGCCCTGGATCTCCCTGAGCAGCGGCACGTAGTACGCGGCGCGCTCCTCGAGGGTCTGCGCCTCGAAGCGCTCCAAACCGAAGATCGGCGTGGTCACGGGCAGCTTCTTGCCGAGCGGCTCGTACACGATGGTGGACCCGCCTGCCGGGTGGAAGAGGAAGAGCGGGACGCCGTTCGTCTCCTCCGCCCGCGCCCGCAAGGTGCGCACCGGGCCGACGTTGCCGCCTTCGAGCGGCACGCGGACGATGTTCGCGAGCTGCTCGATGTTCTCGCAGTCGAAGACGTCGTCCACCGTGACCTCGCCCTTGGCGCGCTCCGAGAGACGCGTGGCGAGCTTCTCGGCGGTCTCCTCGTCCGGGACCGGCAAGGTGTTGAACACCCCGCCGGGGGACTTGCCCGTGACCGAGATCCACGCCGCGAAGGTGAGCCGCTCTGCCGCGTCGCGCGGCGGGACGTCCGCACCAGCCGCCTCGGCGACTGCGCGCTGGCTGTTGAGGTCGACAGCAGGCCCGGAGTCCGCCGGGGGAACCGGCTCGGCGGGAACGACAAGCTCGGCCTGCGCGACCGGCTCCGCAGGAGCGGCGGCCTCGACCTCTGCCACAGGCTCGGCAGGCGCCTCGGCCTGCGCGGGGGCGTCGTCGAAGAGGTTCTCCGGGACCGGCTCGCCCTTCTGCGTCTTCAGGTGCGCGATGTACTCGCGCACCGTCTGGCGGGTCGGCGCGAAGTCCTCTTGGCCCGGGGTCGCCAGCTGCGCCTTGATCTGCCCGATCGGGTCGTTGGTGAGGTCGATGTCGTCGGGCTCGAGGTTGCCCTTCTGCTGCTGCTCGTAGATCTCGGAGACCACTTCGCGGTTGTCCACAGCGTACTGCACGTAGGTCTCCACGTCCTGGGCGTTCGCGTTGCGCACCGCCTGGAGCTGGATCGGCGGGATGTCGAAGTCGTACTCGACGCGGTGCTTGATCCGAAGGGCCGAGAGCGAGTCCAGCCCGAGCTCGATGAGCGGGACCTCCAGCGGCAGGTCCTCCGCCTCGAAGCCCATGGCGCCCGAGATGATGGTCCGCAAGCGGTGCGAGAGGGTCTCGTCGCCGCTTGGGTCCCAGCGGTCCTCGAAGCCCAGCCCGCCGACGGCGGGAATCGCGTCGTAGAGCTCGGCGGCTTGGCCGACCGATCCGCCGAGGTCGAACTGCGTCTTCGCCGCCTCGTGCTGCGCGGCGGCGTTGTCGAGCACCCTGATCTGTGCCGTGCCTCCGCCGCCGGCGGGCGGGCCAGCCCAAGCCGCGTCCGCCGAGTCACTGATGATTGCCTCCACCAGCAGCTCGAAGCTGCCTTGGCGCTGCACCCGCACCGAGGCTCCGCCGAGGTGCGGCGTGAGGATCGTGGTGAGCAGCACGTCCGGCTCGCCGGTCGGGATGGGGGCGATCTGGTTGAGCGCCGTCACCGAGGACTCGGGGAAGACGGCCTTCGCCGCCAGCGTCACGAGCTCCTGCACGTCGTTGACCGCAGGCGCCTGGACCTCCCAGGCGTGGCGGCCGTCCGGGAGCAGCACGTGCGCGCCCGGCGCGATCGCGGAGCCCGAGGAGCTGATCTTGGCGTCCACCCACAGCCGCTTGCGCTGCCACGCGGTGAGCGGCACGTCGACGTAATCGCCGGGGCCGAACAGGGAGAACACGTCGATGCTGCTGCCGTGCACCCACAGCTGGACCAGCGCGGAGACAATGCTCGCGCTCTCGTCCTCCTTGCGCTTGAGCGTGTGCAGCAGGGTCGCGTCGTGCACGCCCGCCGCGAACGTGGTCGCGGCGACCGGCACGAGGCTCACCGGGTTCGGCGCGATCTCCAGGAACACGGTGTGGCCCGCGTCGACGGCCTTGCGCACAGCCTGGGCGAACCAGACCGCGTGGCGCAGGTTCGTGATCCAGTAGTCCGTGCCGTGGATCGGGCCGGAGCCCGGCGGGAAGTAGGAGTCCGCGATCACCGAGGAGTAGAACCCGACCTTGAGCGGGTTCGGCTCGAGGTCGGAGAGCTCGGCGGACAGCTCGCCGAGGAGCGGGTCCATCTGCGAGCAGTGGCTCGAGCCACGGGTCGGCAGGAGCCTGGCGAGCTTGCCCGCGGCCTCCGCCTTCGCCACCACGGCCTCGACCTGCGCCTGGGGGCCGCCGATCACGGTGTGGGTCGGCGCGGCGTAGACGCAGATCTCGATCTCCGGGAACTCGGCGACCAGGTCCTTCACGTCCTCGGCGCTGTATTCCACCAGCGCCATCGGCCAGATGATCTGCACGCCCGCGTAGTTGTCGCCGCCGAGCATCCGCTCGCCCTCGCCCATCAGGCGCGCACGGGCGCTGATGACGCGGACCGCCTGCTCAAGCGAGAGGCCGCCGGTGAGGTAGGCGCAGGTGGCCTCGGCCATGGAGTGGCCGATGATCGCGGTTGGCTCGGCGCCGTGGTGGCGCAACAGGGCCGCGAGGCCGATCTGGACCGCGAAGATGCCGATCTGGGCGGTGCCGACCGAGTAGTCGATCTCGTCGTTCGTGATCATCTCGACCACGGACTCGCCGTACTCGAACTCGATCAGCTCGCTGACCTCGTCGATCGCCTTGTGGAAGACCGGGTTCTCCTGGTACAGCTGCTTGGCCATCTTGCGGTGCTGGGCTCCGAATCCGGAGACCACCCATGCGGGGCCGAGCGGCGCGGGCTGGTCGGCGCTGAAGACCAGCGGGCCGCTGCCGTCCGGGGACGGGGGCAGGGCCGACTTGCCGTCCGCGATCGCGCGCAGGCCCTTGACGGCCTCCGCCGCCGTGGACGCGAGCACCACCGCGCGGGCGCGGGCGTGGTTGCGCTTGGCGAGGGAGCGTCCGACCGCTTCGAGGTCGAGCGTCTCCGGGTCCTGCGCCTCGAGCCAGTCCGCGAGGTCCTGGGCGGCCTTGCGGCGGCGGGACGGGACGAATGCGGAGACGACCAGCGGCACCTGCTTGAGCGGGCCGCGTGCGGGGGCCTCGGCGGGCTTGGGCTCGACAGGAGCCTCTGCCGCCGGAGCCTCGGCCTGTGCCTCTTCCGAGACCTGCGCCTCGTCCTCGGCGGGAGCCTCCGGCTGCTTCTCCTCGACCCCGAGGTCCTTCGGCAGCACTTCGCGCAGCACGACGTGCGCGTTCGTGCCGCTGAAGCCGAAGCCGGACACGCCCGCGATGGCGTGGCCCGAGTACCGGGGCCATTCCGTCGGCTCGGTGACGACCTTCTGGTGGTAGTAGTCGAAGGGGATGTACGGGCTCGGGCCCGCGAAGTTGATCTGGGGCGGGATCTTGCCGTTCTTCAGCGCCAGCACCGTCTTGATGAGGCCGACCGCGCCCGCGGCGGACTCCAGGTGGCCGAAGTTGGACTTGGCCGAGCCCATGAGCAGCGGCTGCTCGTCCGTATGCCGCGACGAGACCGAGCTGTTGAGGCCCTCGGCCTCGATCGGGTCGCCGATCGGCGTCCCAGTGCCGTGCGCCTCGACGTAGTCGACGTCCTTCGGGTGCACGCCCGCGTCCCGGTAGGCCGCTCGGATCACATCGGCCTGCGCGATGGGGTTCGGGGCGATCAGGCCGTTGGAGCGCCCGTCGGAGTTCACCGCGGTCCCCGAGATCACCGCGAGGATCTGGTCGCCGTCCCGCTTCGCGTCGGCGAGGCGCTTGAGGACGAGCACGCCGCCGCCCTCGGAGCGGTTGAAGCCGTTGGAGTCCGACGAGAACGGCTTGATCTTGCCGTCCGGGGCGAGCGCGCCCGGCAGGGCGCCGAAGCCGACGTGGACGAGCGGGGTCAGCAGCATGTTCACGCCGCCCGCGATGGCGACGGAGGACTCGCCCGAGCGCAGGGACCGCACCGCCTGGTGCACCGCGACCAGCGCGGAGGAGCACGCGGTGTCGAGGGAGATCGCGGGCCCGTGGAAGTCGAAGTAGTACGAGACGCGCCCGGCGATGACGGAGGTCGCGGTGCCGGTGATGGCGTACGGGTGCGTCTTGGACGGGTCGGCGAGCACGACGAAGGTGTAGTCGTTGGTGGAGGAGCCGAGGAAGACCCCGACGTCCTTGCCCTTCAGCTCGCTCGCGGGGATGCGGGCGTTCTCCAGCGCCTCCCAGGTCAGCTCCATCGCGAGGCGCTGCTGCGGGTCGATCATGACGGCCTCGGTCGGCGAGATCGAGAAGAACTCGCAGTCGAAGGACTTCACGTCGTCGAGGTAGCCGCCCCTGGTCGGGATCTTCGAGAGCATGTCGGCGATCCGGGGCTCCGAGGTGAACTCGTCCCACCGGTCCTCGGGGCGCTCGCTCGTCGCGTCGCGCCCTTCGAGGAGCAGGTCCCACATCTCGGCCGGGCTGCTCGCCCCGCCGGGGAAGCGGGTCGAGACGCCGACGACGGCGACGTCGAGCCAGTCCGAGAGGCCGCCGCGCTGGTAAGCGGCGGAGTCGTCGTACTCGGCCTCCGGCGGCGGACCGTTGATGATGTACTCGGCGAGCGTGGCGATGGTCGGGTGCATGAAGGCGACCGTCGCGGTCAGCTTCACATTGGTCTTGTCCTCGATGTCGCCGGACAAGGCCACCGCGTCGCGGGAGGAAAGCCCGAACTCCTCCATCGGCCGGTCCTCGGTGACCTGGTCGAGCGGGAGCTTCGTCGCCCCTGAAACCCATTCGCGCAGCCAGAGCTTGAGCTCGACCTCGCTGATATCCGGCCTGACGTGCTTCGACGGGTCGGGCCGTTCGTTCAAGGCAGCCAGCAGGGCTGGGTCGACCTCGACGTTTTGATTCTCGCTCATGTCACCAACTCTAATAAAACTCTAAGAAACGCGCAAAGGGGCGCGCTCAGGACGACGCGACCTGCTCGGGGACGTTCCCCGAAGTCGCGTCGGCGTCGGGGAAGCTCACCTGCCGGCTGCCCCGGCGAAGGAGCCCGTCGAGGTATTCCTTGCGCGCCGCGCGGTGGGCGATCTTCCCGCTCGAGGTCCGGGGCACCGAACCCGCGGGGACCAGCAGGATGTCCCGCGCGGTGACCCCGTGGTGCAGCGCGACGGCCGCGCGCACCGAGTCGAGGATCGGCTGCAGATCGTCCTTGTGGTGGCCCGCCGCGCGCTCGGCGACGATGACCAGCTGCTCGGAGCGGTCGTCCTTGTCGAAGGCGATGCCCGAGCGGGTGTCCTGGAAGACGATTTCGGGCAGCTCGTTGGCCGGGACCGAGAAGGCCGCGACGTAGCCGGTGCGCAGCGCGGGGTTGGCCGTGTACGCGGTGTGCTCGATGTCCTGCGGGTAGTGGTTGCGCCCGTCCACGATGACCATGTCCTTGATCCGGCCCGTGATGTACAGCTCGTTGTCGATGTACACCCCGTAGTCGCCGGTGCGCATCCACTTCGCGTCCTCGTCGGTCCCTTCGGCGTGGCTGCCCTCGGCCAAACGCTTGCCGAGCAGGTTGTGGAAGGTCTCCTTGGACTCCTGCTCCCGGTTCCAGTAGCCCCGGCCGATGTTCTCGCCGTGCAGCCAGATCTCGCCGGTGGTCAGGTCGTCTTGCTCGTTCCCGGTCTCCGGGTCCACGATGACCGCCCATTCGCTGTGCGCCACCTTGCCGCTGGACACCTGCGGGACCGCGCCGGGGGCCGTGTGCGGCACCTTCACGATCCGGCCGTCGCCGAGCGCCTCCCGGTCGACGTAGATGACCCGCGCCTCGTTGTCGAAGGGGGTGGTGGACACGAAGAGCGTGGCCTCGGCCATCCCGTAGGACGGCTTGATGGCCTCCTTCGGCAGGCCGTACGGGGCGAAGGCGTTGTAGAACTTGCGCATCGACGAGACCTGCACCGGCTCGGAGCCGTTGATGAGGCCGATGACGTTGGACAAGTCGAGGTGCTCGCCCTCCCTCGGCAGGCCTCGGGTGGCCGCGTGCTCGAAGGCGAAGTTCGGCGCGGACGCGAAGGTCTTCGCGCCGGTGCCGTCGTCGCCGAGCAGCTTGATCCACCGGCCGGGGCGCTGCACGAAGGCCCTCGGGCTCATGATCGTGATGCCCTGGCCCGAGAAAGCGGGGATGATGATATGCAAGAGACCCATGTCGTGGAACATCGGCAGCCAGGTGATGGCCCGCATGTTCGGCATGAGCTCGATCGAGTCGATCATCTGCACCACGTTGGTCATCACGGCCCGGTAGCTGATCTCCACACCGGCCGGGGTGCGGGTCGAGCCGGAGGTGTACTGCAAGTAGGCGATGTCGTCCGCGTTGAGCCGGATCCGGCTGTACATGTCGCCGACGGCGTCCGGCACCGCGTCGATGGCGATGATCCGGGGCCGCTTGTTCGCCGGGACGTCTTTGAAGAGGTCGCGGGCGCGTCCGGCGGCGGCGGTGGTGGTCAGGATCGTCCGGGGGTGGCAGTCGCCCATGATGAGGTGCAGCCGCTGGCCGAGGCCGGGCTCCTCCGGGTCGAAGAGGGGGACCGCGATCTGGCCCGCGTAGCCCGCGGCGAAGAAGCCGAGCACGTAGTCGATGCCCTGCGGGGCGAGGATGGCGACCCGGTCTCCGACATCGGCGACCTGCTGCAACCGCGCGGCGATGGCCTTGACCCGGACTCCGACCTCTTTCCAGAGGATCTCCTCCGCCTCGCCCTCTTTGTCGTGCGAGTAGTTCATGTAACGGTAAGCGACGTTTTCGCCCGCGCGCTCCAAGGTCCAGTCGATGAAGTCCTGGATCTGAGCGTCGTCCGGCAGATGGATGTTGCCGCGCTCGTTCAGAACTTCATGCCATTCTCTGATCACGCTGTCTCCTTATTCCGTGTGCAGTCTTGTGCCGTCGTGACGCATCTGCGGTCTCGGCGACCGGTCGCTCCGCGGTGACGGGCGCGCATGCTTCCAGCTGCTCTCGGCCCGAGTGTACGCCGACCGATCTTAGTCCTTTCTTAGAAAGGAACAAAACACGCAGTTCAAGGCCTCTACAAACCGACGCAGCCGTAGGCATCCTACCTCGTCCGCCCCGCGAATCGGCGCGAAGGCGCGCCCTGGGGGCGAGTCGGCCTCACTCGCCCTTGAGGATCTCGACCACCGGCGAGAACGCCTCCATCTGCGTCGGGAACACCCCGGCGAAGGACAGCCCGGTCTCGGCGCGGGTCTTGCGGAGCTGGTCGGCGATCTCCTCGGCGGTGCCGATCGCGAGGTACGGGGAGTTCAAGAACTCCTCCTTGGTGAGCGGCCGGTCCACCTCGATCTTGTCCGCGAAGTCCTGGTTCTTGTCGGCCTCGCCCTGTTCGAGCATCGCGATGGCCATGTCGGCGATGGACTCCCGGTCGTCGGTGAGGACCACGGCCGCGAGCGCCCAGTTGAGCGTGATGTCCTTGAACCGCTCGCCTGCGGCCTCCTTGACGATCTCCACCCGGCGCTGCGTCGCCTCAAGGGTGAAGTCGGACATGAGCATCTTGCCGCCGGGGGTGGAGCGGGTGGCGACGGAGACGGTGTCCGCGTATTTCGCTGCGAGGCGCAGGATCTTCGGGCCGCCGCCGCCGACGGCGATCGGCGGGCGCGGGCCCTGCCGGGGCCTCGGGGTGCCCTTGATGCCGTCCACCTGGTAGTACTTGCCCTTGAAGTGGACCTCTTGTCCCCGCAGCAGGCCGTCGAGGATGATGAGCGACTCTTCGAGCTGCGCGAGGCGCTCGGGGCCGGACAGGAACTCGATCCCGGCCTGGTCGAACTCGCTCTTGATCCAGCCCGCGCCGATCCCGAGCTCGAACCGCCCGCCGGAGAGCACGTCCACCGTGGTGGACTCCTTCGCGACCACGACGGGGTGGCGCAGCGGGTTCGCGAGGACCGAGGTGCCGAGGCGGAGCTTCGTCGTCGACGCGGCGAGCGCGCCGAGCGCGGCGAACGGGCCCGCCTGGTTGCCGAGGTGGTCGGGGACGACCACGCCGTCGTAGCCGTACTCCTCGGCGAGCTGCGCGTTCTTGATCAGTTTGCGCACGCCGCCTTCGTGCTGGTTGCCCTCGATGGCGGCGGCGAACTTGAACGGCTTGAGGCCTTCGGGCGTGGTCATAGGTCTTCTCCTGGCTTCTGCGGCGCTGACGTCTCAGCCGACGACAGGCTGTATCGGCGCGCCAGTCTAGTGGGTGTTCGGCGCTGACGCGATGAGGCTCAGTGCTTTGTCCTTAATCCAGTCCACGGCGGGCTTGCCTTCGTCCGACTTCCAATACGTGGTCGTGCCGTAGCTGGTGTGCACTTCGAGATGGTGCCCGCTCGCGCCGAGGAGCTGGCCGGGCAGCGCGGCTTGCGCCCCCGCGTCCTTGGCGATGTTCGGGTCCTGGTCGCAGATCTGGTCCCCGGTCCCGCAGATCTCGAAGACCTCGTCCTGCAGCTTGCCGAACCCGCCTTCCCTCGGGCCCTGCATCGTGAACCCGCCGAACGCGCTGACTAGCGGCAAGAACGGGGAGTCCTTGAGCGCGACCTCGACGCCGATGCCGTTCACCTTGGTCCCGACGTCCTGCCCGACGCCGGGCTGCCTGCGCCCGTCGGAGAGCAGCACCATGCCCAGGATCCGGTCGGCGGGGACGACGGCCTTGTCGTCGTTCCCGATGACGTTCGCGACGTCGCCGACGACCACGGCCCCCTGCGAGTAGCCGACCACGAAGTACTTCGTCGCCGGGCATTCGGACGCGGTCCGCTTGAGCACGTCCTCCAGGGCCTGGACGCCCTGCGCGACGGACTGGTCGAACGATTTCTCGTTGGGATTGTTGCTGACCAGCACTTTGAACCCCGCGTTGTACGGGAGGGTGTACGCGTCCGCCTTCTTGTCCGAGCCCTCTTTGTTGTACTGCTCGTTGATCGGCTGGGTGATCGCCCAGAGCATCGCGGGCATGTCCGGGATCGCCGTCGTCGTGGGGTTGAACGGGTCGTCGCTCTCCTTGGACTCATGCGTCCCGCCGACCGCGAACAGGCGCACGTCCGGGCATTGCGCGCCCTGCCCCTTCGGCGGCTGCGGCGGTTTCGCCGCCTCCTCCGTCGGCAACGACGGCAGGTGCCCGCCTCGGCCCTGCCACCACAGGACGCCGCCGAACACGAGGCCGAGCACCACCAAGAACGCGGCAGCGCCCACGAGGGCTTTGTTCAGCCATCCCGAGCCAGATTTTCTCTCGCGAGAATTCTTCACCATGGCCTCGACCCTACTGGATCGTGCTGTGAACAAGCTAAACGAACGAGGCGCGCGGCGGCGGCCCGAGCCGCTCGCGGGGCCGCCGCCGGGCCGCAAGATCGACTCTGGTGTTTTCCCTCGCGCAGGGATAGACTTCCGGTATGACGAACATCACATTAATCCCCTGGAGGTCGATCGCGGCCGTGGCAGCCGCGACTGCGGCCTGCGCACTGCTGACGAGCTGCGGCAAAGACGAGGCCTCGGTCACCCACGCGACCGTCGCGGGCCAAGCGGTCGACGCGACCCAGCACGGCACGAAGATCGTTGCCACGCTCGACGGCAAATCCCTCGAAGCCCCCGGCCCCTACACCTGCGGAGCGGCGGGCGGGATGCTGTCGGCCGCCTCGGCCCCCGGAAAGACGCCGACCGTGCTCATCGTGATCAAGCAAGGCAGCACGGAGGCGAGCGCGGTCACCATCACCCCGGAGACCGGCAAGTCCTACACCTGGGCGCCCGGAGCCCCGAACGGCGACGTCGCGGTCACCAAATCGGGCGACACCTTCACCGCGACCGGCAAACTGCCCGAATTGGCGTTCGACCCCTCCGGGGCGCTGCACGACTTCAAGATCGAGGCCACCTGCCCAGGGATCAAGTAGGCGCAGCACCTCTAGACTGCCGCCATGACGATCAACCCCTCCTTGCTTCGCGCGCTCGCAACCGCTGCGGCAGCAGCCGCCTGCGGCATGCTCATGACCGGTTGCGACCGGGACGGCAAAGCTGCCGCGCACACGACCGTCGCGACCCAGCACGGCGCGAAGATCACAGCGACGCTCGACGGCAAGACTTTGGACGTCCCCGGCCCCTACACCTGCGCGACCGTGACCGGAATGTCGACCGCCGTGTCCGCGCCGATGAAACTCCCGTCGGTGCTCGTGGCGCTCAAGCAAGGGACCACCGACGTGGACATGGTCACCATCAGCCTGGAGCACAACAAGCCGAACACCTGGTCGAGCGGCGCTTCGGGCAAGAAGGGCAGCGCCACCGCCACCCGGTCGGGCGACACCTTCACCGTGACCGGCGAGCTGAGCGACGCCGCGTTCAGCTCCTCTGCGGCGCTGCACCCCTTCACAGTCGAGGTCACGTGCCCGGGGGGCAAATAGCGGCCCTCAGGCCTTGCAGTACGACTGCTCGGCGACCTTGATCCAGGTGTCCGCGAGCTTCTCCGGGTCCGGAGCCCCGGTGAGGCCCGCAGCGGCGAGCACGTGGGTGCGGATGTCCGGATCCGACCTGCCCGCCCTCTTGGACCGGCACACGAGATCGGCGATCGGCAGCTCTGTCTCGCCGTTCGGCGAGACCTGCACGCCCGCCTTGCGCAACTCGTCGAGGAAGCGCTGCTCCTTGGTCCCGCCGGGCGGCGGCGTCGGGGTCGCCGGGCCGGGGAAGCCGGAGGGCGGCGGGGCGGATTGCGAGGCCGGATCGACGTCGGGCAGCTTCGTCGGCCCGGCGACAGCGGTCGAGGTCTTCGCGGGACGTTCGGTGCTCGGCCCGCCGCAGGCGGTTGCGGAGCAAGCGAGCAGAAGCAGCGCCCCGCCGATCCAGCGTGATGAGATCCAAGGCGCACCGAGCCGTGGCGTACGAACAGCGAGGAACGAGCGGGGTACGCGAGGCGAGGAGCAACGCGGGAGATCGCGCGCTGGGCGGTGGGAATGTTTCATCGGGGCGCGATCCTCACCTTCCCATCGACCACTTCGACCACAGAGTGCTCGAAGACCTGGTGCACGCCGTTGTCGATCGGGGCCTGGTCTTCGACCGGGAATCCGAACGGGCCGTTCTCGTAGCCGCCCATCGCCCATTCGCTCATGATCGGGCCGCTGAGCACGGTCACCGCGCCAAGGTCGGCGCGCCAGTAGACGTTCCCGCCGGAGAACCGCTGCACCTTGCCGCCCCCGGCGAGCGGGATCTCGTCGGAGACCGGGAAGCCCAGCTGGCCCTGCTCGTACCCGCCCGCCGCGTACTTCTGCAGGATGGCCCCGCCGACCGGATGCGCGCCCGTCTGGGCCGTCCAGTACCAGAGGCCGCGCTGGAAGCCTTGCACGACGCCGCTGCCGCCCGGGGTCGGACGTTCCTCCTCGGAGGGGTATCCGACGGGGCCCGACTCGTAGCCCGCTGCCGCCCACGCCTTGAAGATCTCGCCGTGCACGGTCTTCGCCCCGAGGTCGGGGCTCCAGTAGACGGACCCGTTCGCGAACTTCGTGAACTTGCCTTCGCCGTCCTGCGTGTCGGCCTCGTCCGACTGCGGCAGGCCCAACGCGCCCGCCGGGCCGCCCGCCGCCGCGTACTGCGCGTCGATGGCCCCGAGCACCGCATGCGCTCCGGCCGCCTCGGACCAGAACACCCTGCCGCCCTTGAAGTCCTCCTCCTTGCCGCCGGGAACGTCGAACTCGCCGGTCAAGCAGCCGCCGAGCTCGTCATGCTCGTTGGCGTAGTCCCCGATCGCCCCGCCGGGGCTGCAGGCCGCGGCCTCCTGGGGCACGCCGAGGCCCATGGCCATCTGCGGCCACAGCTGCGTGCTCTCGAACTGCCAGTACGGCCAGCTGTGCGTGCCGGACGGGCGGTAGACGACTTGCGCGGGGATGCCGAGCTGGGAGAGTTTCGCCGCGAAGCTCTGCGAGGAGAGCCGGGCGAGGAGCTCGAGCGCCGAGCCGGACACTCCGGACGCGATCTGCTCGGAGTTGGCCG
The DNA here is from genome assembly GCF_051660745.1 of Segniliparus sp. Classification (NCBI taxonomy): domain Bacteria; kingdom Bacillati; phylum Actinomycetota; class Actinomycetes; order Mycobacteriales; family Segniliparaceae; genus Segniliparus; species Segniliparus sp. Next base: position 74,144 of record NZ_JBOFQF010000035.1, read on the forward strand.
GAACGCCCGCCTGCGCCTCGGCCACCTCGGCGGCGGCGGGGGTGTCGCCCACCCCGTTCCCGCTGGAGATGTACAGGCTCGTCCCGCGCAGCTTGTCGGCCTTCGCGTACGGGTCGTGCTCGCCCCACTCCGGGTTCGCGGTGTCGCCCCACATCTTCGCGGAGTCGAAGCCGCCCGCCTCTTTCATCGCGTAGTCGATCGCCTGCGGCATCCCGATCGACGTGGTCTGCAGGATGCCCGACAGGCTCGCCACGACTCGGAAGAAGCCGGGGTTGCGCGTCGCGAGCGTCATCGCGCCAGTGCCGCCCATCGAGGCCCCGACCACGCCGCGCTGGTCGTTGCAGCGCCAGCCCTGCTCCAACAGGGGCGGCAGCTCGTGGACGAGGAAGGTCTCCCACTTGTAGGTCTTCCCGTTGTCGGCGTCCAGCCAGTCGGAGTAGAAGCTCGCCTCGCCGCCGACCGGGGCAACGACGTTCACGTCTTTGTCGGCGTAGAAATCGGCGATCTGCGTGTTCTTGAGCCACCCGTTGTCCTCGTCCCCCGCGTTCATGCTGTCGAGGAGGAACACCTGCGGGAACGTCTTGTTCGGGTCGGAGAACCAGCTGCGGGCGAGCAGCAGATGGACTGGGATGTCCGCCGCCATCGAAGGGGAGTGCACCCAGATCTCCACATGCCGGTCGCCAAGCCACGCCGTCTTTGTGATGTACGGGTCGTCGTCGGCTCGGGCAGCCGGGGCGGTCCGGCCCATGGCGACGGTCATCAGCCCGGCGACGAGCAAGAACGCGGCAACCATCGCCGCACCTGCGCGCACGATACGTCTCATGTTCTCTGTCATACCGTGACAGAACCGAGATACCAGGCTCCCGCGCCGGGGACCGGGTCAGTTCACAGGCTCAGCGACTGAGTTTTACCTGACTCGGTCGACCGCCGCGCGCACCACGGCGCGCATCGCCTCGCGGACCTCCTCGGTCTGCGGCCCGGCTTCCGGCAGCGCGGCGATCTCCTCCTCTGCGCGGCGGGCGTAGTCCTCCACCGCCGTCCGGGCCCTCGCCATCGCGGGCGAGGCCGTGAGCAGCGCGAGCGCCTCCGCGACCAGCGCGTCGTCGGTGATCGGGCCGGAGCCGACGAGCTCCTTGAGCCTGCCGCCGCCCTCCTCTTCCAACGCGTAGAGGGTCGGCAGGGTCAGCACGCCCTCGCGCAGGTCCGTGCCGGGGGTCTTGCCCGAGTCCGCGGAGCCCGAGCCGATGTCGATGATGTCGTCCGCGATCTGGAACGCCATGCCGGTCAGCTCGCCGATCGACGCGAGCCGGTCCTGGATGTCCTGGTCGGCCCGGATGGCGAGTCCGGCGAGCCTGCCGCAGGCCCCGATCAGCGAGGCCGTCTTGCCGTGGATCGTCGCGAGGTAGTGCTCGATTTTCGCGGCGTTGCCCTGGTCGGACCCCGCCCCGACCACGTCGCGCAGCTGTCCGGTGACGAGCTCGCCGAAGGTCTGGGCGACGACTGCGGTCGCCTCCGAGCCGAGCCTGGCGATCAGGCCGCACGCCCTGGCGAACAGGTAGTCGCCCGCGAGGATGGCGACCTGGTTGCCCCACTGCACGTTCGCGCTCGTCACCCCCCGGCGCATCGTGGCCTCGTCCATGACGTCGTCGTGGTAGAGCGTCGCGAGGTGGATGAGCTCCAACGCTGCCGCCGCGATCTCGACGTCGCCTTGCTGCTCTTCGCGGCCGAGCTTGCCCGCGACCACCGCGAACAACGGCCGGAACCGCTTGCCGCCCGCCTTGACCAGGTGCTCCGCCACCGCTGCCATCGCCTCGATCCCGGACTCCACCTCGGCGCGGATGACGCCCTCGACCCGGTCGAGCGACGCGCCGACCGACTCGGCGAACTCCGGGGAGCCCAGCGCGAACCCCGCCACTGTGCTCATAGGGCGGGCGCTTTCTGCGCGTGGTGCAGCGCCACAGTCCCAAGGGTGAGGTTCTTCCACGTCACGTCCGCGAACCCCGCCGAGCGGATCAGCCCCGCGAGGGCCGCTTGGTCCGGCCACGCTTTGATGGACTCCTCCAAATAGTCGTATGCCGCGTCGTTGCTGGACACCAGCCGGGAAGCCTTCATATGCACGGGCATCACCCAGTTGCGGTACACGTAACGCACCGGCGCGGGGGTCGGTGTGGAGAACTCGCAGATCACGAGCCGTCCGCCGGGGACGAGCACGCGCAGGATCTCTTCGAGGGCGGCGGCCACCGGATTGACGTTGCGCAGGCCGAACGAGATACAGACCGCGTCGAACGCCTCGTCGGGGAACGGCAGCCGGGTCGCGTCGGCGACCACCATCGGCACGCCGCGCCACGCGCCTGCGGCCAGCATCTTTGGCGAGAAGTCGGCGGCGACGCACCACGCCCCGGACTTGCCGAGCTCGACCGTGGACACCGCGGTCCCCGCCGCGAGGTCGAGAACCTTCTCGCCGGGCTTGAGGCCGAGCAGCTTGCGGGTCGCTTTCCGCCAGGACTTGTCCAGCCCCATCGTCAAGAGCGTGTTCGTCCGGTCGTACCCCTCGGCCACTTCGTCGAACATGGCGGCCACTTCATGCGGCTGTTTGTCCAATGACGCGCGTGACACGGCCTTCACACTACGCGGTCGCCGACTTCAGCCTCTCCACCACGGGGTCATTTTGCACGTCCCAGTAGTGGGCCAGCAGCTCGTCGCAGATCCTCGGCCAGGTGCGCGCCAGCACGCCGCGCCGGGCGGCCGCCGAGAATTTCGCCCTGACCTCGTCGTCCGCGAGCGAGCTCACCGCAGAGGGGAGCTTGCGCTCGAAATCGGCCACCGGCAAGAGATACCCCGTGCGGCAGTGCGCGACAAGGTCGCGCGGCCCGCCCTCGTCGGGCGCGATGACCGGGAGGCCGCTGGCGAGCGCCTCCTGCGCCGCCTGGCAGAACGTCTCGTGCTCGCCGGTGTGGACGAAGACGTCCAGGCTCGCGTACGCCTTGGCGAGCGCCTCCCCGCGCAGCTCGCCGGTGAACACCGCCCCGGGGAGCTTCTTGCGGAGCTTCTCCCGCGACACCCCGTCGCCCACGATCACGACCTTGACCTTCGGCTCGCCCGCCAACGCCGCGAGCCGCTCGACGTGCTTCTCCGGGGCCAGCCTGCCGACGTAGCCGACGATCAGCTCGCCGTTCGGCGCCCACGTGCGGCGCAGCTCGTCGTCGCGGCGCTGCGGGTGGAACCCTTCGACGTCGACGCCGCGCGCCCAGTGGTGCACCCGGGGGATGGCTTGTTCTTCGAGCTCCCGGATGGTGTCGCTCGACGGCGCCAGGGTCCGGTCGGCCTGGGAATGGATGCGGCGCACGCTCCACCATGCCGCCTTCGAGAGGAACTTGAGCCCGTAGCTCGCCGCGAACCCCGCGATGTCCGTCTGGAACACGGCCACCGTCGGCACGCCGAGCCGCCGAGCCGCCGCGAGGCCGCCAGCCCCGAGCAGGGCGGGCGACGCGAGGTGGACCACGTCCGGCTCGAACTCGGCCATCTTGCGGTAGACGCCCATATGCGGCAGCCCCACCGGCAACGAGCTCACCTTCGGAAGCATCACGGCGGGCACGCGGTAGACCTCGAAGCCCTCATGCTCGGACGGATACGGGGTCTTCTCGCCGTCGAGCGCGCCCGGCGCGATCACCAGAGCCTGGTGGCCCTTGGCGCGCAAATGCTCCAAGACCCGCAGCACGGAGTTGCTCACGCCATTGACGTGCGGGAGAAAGGATTCTGCAACGATGGCCACTCGCACGCTCTTTATTGTCCTCGGAGATCTTGCAGCAGGCGGAGATCTGTCGAACGCCGAAGTGAACGCGCGGCGAACTTCGGGGGGCGGCGCGATCCGCCGCGCTTCGGCCCCGCCCGCACGACAGCCCAGGTCGGTCGCGCGTCAGGGGCCGCAGGCTCAGCCTTGTGCCCTAGGATGTGCTTTCGTGCAATCTTCCGAGGGACCGACAACGGCAGTCGGCGCAAAGCCCGGCCAGACGGACCGAAGATCGCTCATCGTCTTCGCGTTGGCGCTGGTCAGCATCCTCTGCTCGCTGCTCGTTCCGTTCATGCCCGTCACGCAGCGCACCGCTTCGCTCGCCTGGGGCGGCCAAGAGTGGAAAACCGACGGCGGCAACGACGTCGTCGCGCCCCTGATCGCGCTCATGCCGCTGGACCTGCACGCCTCGATCCCCTGTTCCGCCGTGGCCCAGCTGCCGCCGACCGGCGGGGTGCTGCTCTCCACCGAGCCGAAAGACTGGGCGGGCTCCACGGGACGGGGGTTGTTCATCCAGGTCTTCCCCGACCAGGTGCAAGTCACCTCGCATGGGCAACTCGTCGCTTCGGCCCCGCGCCAGGCGGGCGCCGCGCCGCAATGCCAGACGATCGACGTCTGGGCGACGCCCGCCCAGGTCGGCGCCTCGTTCGTCGGCCTTCCGCCGCAGACCGGCGCCCCGCAAGCCAACGCCGGGCAGAGCGTCGTCTCTCCGCATTTCCGCCCGGAGTTCAGCGGCGTCTTCACCGATCTGAAAGGCGCGCTGGACGCCCCGCCGTCGCTGGTCGCCACGGCGGACACCCGGTTCGACGTGACGGCGACGGCGGAGAAAACCTTGGTGGTCCTGCTGTCGGCCGCCGCGCTCGTCGCGGCGCTCGCCCTGCGTTGGGGGCCGATCCGCCCGCGCCTGCGCGTCCCGAGGATCAAGGCGCTCGACCTCGCCGTCGCGGGCGTCTTGCTGGTCTGGAACTGGCTCGGCGCGTACAGCGCGGACGACGGCTACCTCGTCGTCATGGGCCGCGCCGCCCGCAGCACCGGCTACCTCGCGAACTACTACCGCTACTTCGGCGCCGCCGAGGCCCCGTTCGACTGGTACGACCGCGTCCTCTCCCTCGCCGTGGGCGTGACCGACCAGGGCGTGTGGCTGCGCCTGATCTCGGTGGCGGCAGGCCTCGCCGTCTGGGCGTTGGTCTCGCGCGTGGTCCTGCCGAAACTCGGCGACGCGGTCGCCGGGCACCCGCTGTCCTCGCCGACCGCGGCTGTCGTCCTGATCGCGTTCTGGCTGCCGTTCTGCTCGGGCCTGCGGCCGGAAGCGCTCATCACCCTCGGGGCGATCGCGACATGGTGCCTGGCCGAGCGGGCAATCGCGGGCGGGCGGGCCCCCTTCTTCGCCGCGAGCGCGGTGCTCGTCGCCGCGCTCACGCAGGCGCTCGCGCCGCAGGGCGTCGTCGCCGTCGCGGTCCTGCTCGCCGCGACCCCCGCCGTCCTGCGCAGCCTGCGGCCCTTCAAGCTCGCCGACCTCGCGCTGATCGCCGCATCCGGACTGGCCGCCCTCTCGGTCGTCTTCGCGCAGCAGACCTTCGCAGGAGTCCTCGAAGCGCTGCGCCTGCGCTACGCCGTGGACACCACCAATAGCTGGGCCCAGGAGTTCCTGCGCTGGAACTCGCTGCTCAACTACAGCCCGGAGGGCTCCATCCCCCGCCGCTGGCCGCTGCTCGCCATGCTGCTCTGCCTCGGCGTCGTCGTCTTCGCGCTCTCGCTGCGCAAGATCGCCGGAGTCCGCCAGGCCTCCGCGTGGCGGCTGGTCGCGGCGACCTTCCTCACCATGCTGCTGCTGAGCCTCGTCCCCTACAAATGGCCCGAGCACTTCGGAGTGTTCGCCGCATTCGGCGCGGTCCTCGCGGCGGCGGCGACCGCGCTCGCGGCGCAGTACGCGAAACGCAGCGTCTTCGTCTCCGCCCTCGTCGCCTCGGCGGCGTTCTTCTTCCTCGCGCTCACCGTCGCGGGCAAGAACGGCTGGTTCTGGGTCCAGTCCTTCAGCATCCCCTCCTACTACGCGCGGCCCTTCCTCGGCGGCCATGCGCTGAACTCGCTGCTGCTCCTCTTCTTCCTCCTCTTCGGGGCGGTCGCAGGCTTTTTGTACCTGCGCCGCGACTACACGTCGCCAAAGCCCGGCGCGTCCCGCCCAGACCTCGGGCGGCCCGGCTGGCGCAAGGCCGCGAAACTGCTCGTCGAAGGCCCGGTCCTCTGGATCAGCCTGGGGCTGGTCCTGACCGAGCTCGTGGGCTTCGCGGGCGCCGCGGCCAGCCGCTACCCCGCGTACAGCCTTGCCCTCGGCAATCTGCGCGCCGTCGCAGGCGGGTGCGGCCTCGCCGACTCCGTCCTCGCCGAGGCCGACCCGAACGCGGGCTTCCTCCGCCCCGCGGACGGCGCGGACCCCAAGGGCGCGCTGGGCGCGGACCAGTCGGTCGGCTTCACCCCGACCGGGCTGCCCGAGGACGTCGCCGCGCTCGGGGACGGCAGCCCGCCCGGCATCGCGCACGTCAACCACTCCGGGTCCGAGCCGGTGCCGATCGACGGCCAGGAGGCCGGGACGAGCGCCGGGTACAGCCAGACCACCCACACGCTCGTACTCCCCTTCGGCCTCGCCCAAGACACGCCCGTGCTCGGCAGCTACGGCTACAACACCGGCGAGGCCCACCTCGTGAGCGGCTGGTACGAGCTGGGCCCGATCACCGGGGACACCCCGCTGGTCGTGATGAGCGCCGCCGGGCATATCGCCTCGACCTACCTCGACGGGACCGGGATCTACGGCCAGAACGTCGCGTTCGAGTTCGGCAGACGCGAGGGCGGCGGCTTCGTCGTCACCGGCTCTGTCCCGCCCATCGACCCAGGCGACCCGCTGACGAGCTACCCGTGGCGGAACCTGCGCCTGCCGACCTCCGCCATTCCGAGCGGCTCCGCCTTCGTGCGCGTCGTCGTGAACGACCACGACCTGCAGCCGGACCAATGGGTGGCGGTGACCCCGCCCCGGCTGCCGCGCCTGGTCACGCTGCAACAGCTCATCGGCGGGGCCGACCCCGTGTTCCTCGACTTCGCCGTCGCCGAGCAGTTCCCCTGCCAGCGTCCCTTCGGCATCCGAGACGGCGTCGCCGAACTGCCGAAATGGCGGATCCTCCCCGACCACCGGCTCGCCGGGACCGCCTCGCTCAGCTGGCTCGGCGACCCTGGCGGCGGGCTGCTCGGCGTCGTCGAGCCGCTGCTCGACCCCACCACGACTCCCACCTATTTCGCGGACGACTGGCGACGGGACTGGGGATCCGTCCAGCGCTACGCGTTGATCCCGAAGGGAGCCGTGCCCGCAGTTGTCGCCACGGACGAAGCTGCTCGCTGGGGCTGGTGGCGCCCCGGCCCTTCCCAAGCATTGGAGCCGTAAGTGTCTGACTCTTGGTCCGGTCGCGTCCCTGAGGGCTGGCAACCGCCCGCGTGGCTGCCCGCGTGGCGCGTCGTCGCGGTCGTCGCGGGACTGATCGCCTTCCTCTGCGCGATCCTCTCGCCGGTCCTCCCGGTCGAGCAGACCACCGTGGCCATCGACTGGCCGCAGGGCGGCACGATCAATGCCGTCACCGCGCCGCTCGACTCCTTCGTCGCCGAGACGATGACCGCCGAGGTCCCCTGCGCCCTCGCGAAAGCGCTGCCCGAGGAGGGCGGGAACCTCCTGTCCACCGCGCCCGCCCGAGGCAAGGACAACCGGGTCAACGCGCTGTTCATCACGGCGGACAAGGACTCCATCGTCGCCTCGGTGCGCGCCCAACCGCTCAAAGCCGTCCCCCGCGCCCAAGCGGACAACCCGAACTGCCGGATCGAAGTCGAAGCCGACTCCAAGCACACCGTCGTGCGGGTCGTCGGGACAGACGACCCGCAGCCCGCCAACGACGTCGCCGACCCGCTGCTGCGCCCGCAAGTCACCGGGGTCTTCACCGACCTCGACCTCGCCAAGACCGGCGGCGTGCTGCCCGCGCACTACGGGGCGCACATCGTGGTGGACACCCGGTTCAACACCGTCGCCACCCCGTTGCGGTTCTGGGTCGCGATCCTCGGCTTCGCGTCCGCAGGCCTCTCGCTCGTCGCGCTCGGCCGGTTCGACACCCTCGACCGGCGCAAGCACCGCCGGTTCTTCCCGCCCGGCTGGTGGAAGATCGGGCTCGTCGACGCGGTCGTCGTCGGCGTGCTCGTGCTGTGGCTCGTGATCGGGTCGAACACCTCCGACGACGGCTACCAGCTGACCTGGGAGGTGGTCTGGCCCGACGCAGGCTACGCGGCCAGCTACCACCGCTGGTTCGGCGTCGCCGAGAACCCGGTGACCTGGTACTACCAGGTCTGCTCCTGGCTCGCGCAGATCTCGACGGCGGCGCCGGTCATGCGCCTTCCGCAGCTGCTCGTCTCCCTCGCCTGCTGGTTCACCATCAGCAAGGAAGTCATCCCCCGCCTCGGCAGGCTCGCCCGACGCACCCCCGCCGCGTCATGGGCCGCCGCAGGCGTCTTCCTCTCGCTCTCGCTCGCATACGCGAACGGGCTGCGCCCGGAGCCAGTGGTCGCGCTCGGGGCGCTGCTCGCGTGGTGCTCCATCGAACGGACCATCGCGACGGGACGGCTCCTGCCCGCTGCGGCTGCCGTCATCATCGCCTCGTTCGGGCTCGGCGTCGCGCCGGGCGCCCTGATCGCCGCCACCGCGCTGGTCGTCGGGCTGCGGCAATGCCTGCGCAGGTTCGCCGCCCGCGCCAAACTGGTCGGCGGCGGCTGGCTCGGCTGGCTGGCGGTGCTCGCGCCCATCCTCGCCGCCGGGACGCTCGTGGTGCCCGTGGTGTTCTGGAACCAGAGCCTCGCCGGGATCATCGAGGGGAACTTCCACGTCAAGACCACGATCGGGCCAAGCAGGGCCTGGTACGAGGAGCTCTTGCGCTACTACTACCTGTTCCTGCCCACCGCCGACGGCTCGCTCGCCCGGCGCTTCGGGGTGCTCATCGCCTTCCTCTGCCTCGTCACGACCGCGTTGATCCTCCTGCGCCACAAGCACCTCGGCGGGCTCGCCAGGGGCCCCGCCGTCCGACTGGTCGGGATCTTCATCGGGACGATCTTCTGCATGACCTTCACCCCGACGAAATGGACCCACCACTTCGGGATCTACGCGGGCATCGCGGGCGCTATCGCCGCGTTCACGGCTGCCGCCATCGGCCCTGCGGTCATCGCCCGCCGCCAAGCGCGGACGTATTTCGCGGCGGCCACGCTCTTTATGCTCGCCATCGCGTTGACCGGGTGGAACATGTGGTGGTACGTCTCGTCCTGGGGCGTGCCGTGGTGGAACCTGCCGCCCGCCGTCCACGGCTACAAGCTCGCCGATCTGACGCTCCTGCTCGCCGTCGCCGTCGCCCTGTTCGCGTTCTGGCAGCAGCTCTTCGGCTCCGCCGACGACCAGCACAGCGGCTCCGCCGACGACCAGCACAGCGGCTCCGACCGCCCGGCCAGCCCGAAGACCCTGTGGACCTGGAGCCTTCCTGCAGTCTCGTTCGCGATGGTGCTGTTCATCCTGCTCTCCTTCTTCAAGGGCGCGTGGACCCAGCGGCACAGCTTCTCGTGGGCGAAGTCGAACGCGCACTACCTCACGACCGGCGACGGCTGCGCGCTCGCGAACGACGTGCTCGTGGAGGAGGACCCGAACCGGGGCCTGCTCGCCGCGCAGGGCGGCCAAGACCCCGCCGCCGCGTTGAAAGGCTCCGCTCCCAGCACGTTCGCGCCGGACAAGCTGTGGCGCAAGCTCTCCACCACGTACACGGACTACACCGACATCAACGCCGACCAGCCCGAGCCGACGGCCCAGCCTGTCGAGCAGGGCCAGAAGCTGCTGCCCTTCGGCCTCGACCCGCAGCGCGTCCCGGTCCTCGGCAGCTACGGGAACACCCAGCCGTCGAGCGTCACCACCGGTTGGTACGAGCTTCCGGCCCCGTCCGCCGACCGGCCGCTCATCGCCGTCGCCGCTGCGGGCCAGATGGCCGCCCTCGGTTTGAACGGCGTGCCGGTCGGCTCCGCGTCCGGGCAGGTGCTGCTCGAATACGGCCGCACGAGCCCGGACGGCTCCGTGGACGTCCTCGGCCAGACCAAGCTCTACGACATCGGCGCGGTGAACCCCTTCGGCACCGGACCCGGCTTCGCATGGCGCAACCTGCGGTTCCCGCGCGCCGCGCTGCCCCCGGACGCGAACATGGTGCGCCTGCAGGTCGCGGACCAATCCGCCGCCCAGGACCAATGGGTCGCGTTCACCCCGCCGCGCGCCCCTGTGCTGCGCACGCTCCAAGAAGTCGTCGGGAACGACCCGGCGCTCATCGACTGGCAGGTGTTCTTCGAATTCCCATGCCAGCACCCGATGCGGGTGCGCAACGGCATGTTCGAGGTCCCCGAATGGCGGATCACCCCGGACCGCAACGGGAACGCGATGAACAGCGAGCGCTGGGCCTCCGGCCGCTACGGCGGGCCGCTCGGCGTCACACAGCGGCTCCTGTCGCCGACCACGGTCCCCACGTACCTCCTCGGCAGGCCGGATCTCGACTGGGGATCGCTGCAGCGCTACATCCCCTATGCCCCCGAGGCAGTCCCCGCGCGGCTCGAAATCGGGTCCGCAGTTCACAGCGGGCTGTACAGCCCAGGCCCGATGTACACCATGTACGGCAAGGACGAAGAGGACTGAGCCCCCCTCCCGGCCGAAGTCCGCAATTTGACTTATTCATATTCGGTTATGCGCATACGGGATATGCAAAATTCATCCGACTAGCGGATATCGAAAGCTGTGAGAGAGACAACACTTCTCGTCAAAATTCCGTCATCGACAGGCCATAACCAGATACATGCCTTACATTGGCGCGCCCAAAAACGGGGCGAAAAGGCCGCCGTGTGGTTTTTCACATTGCCTAGATTCGAGATCGAGCGCGCACTTAGGCTCGAAATCGACGCGACGTACGGCGTACGCGCAGTCAACGCATTTCTAAAGACGAGCCGCCTCAGGACGAGCCGCGATGAAAAACGACTTTGGTAGATAGAGGACAAGAACTCATGAAACTGCTCAAGGAATACCAGCCCGCTCCCACAGTAGAGCTTCATGACGGCACGACCATCCCCCAGGTCGGCCTCGGCGTCGCCAAGATGCCGAATGAAGACACCTATGAGGTCGTCAGGGACGCGATCCAGCTGGGCTACCGCCATATCGACACCGCCTCCAAATACGGCAACGAGCGCGGCGTCGGCCAAGGCATCGCCCAATCCGGCGTCGACCGCGCCGACATTTTCGTCACCACGAAGCTCTGGTTCGAAGACTTCGACGACGTCGCCGGAAGCCTCCGCCGCAGCCTCGACGAACTGCAGACGGATTATGTCGACCTTTTCTTGATCCACTGGCCGGTGCCGCAACTCGGGAAATACGTGGAAGCCTGGAAAGGCCTGGTGGAAGCCAAAGAATCCGGCTTGGCCCGCTCCGTCGGCGTGTCGAATTTCGAGTCGGACCACTTGCAGGACATCATCGGAGCCACCGGAGTCGCCCCTGCGGTCAACCAGGTCGAGCTGCACCCCTACTTCCAGCAGTCGCAGCTGAAGGAGGCGAACGCGCAGCACGGCGTGACCACCCAGGCGTGGAGCCCGCTCGCGCAAGGCATCGGACTGCTCGACAACCCGCACCTCTCCGAGATCGCCGAGAAGCACGGCAAGACCATCGCACAGGTCATCTTGCGCTGGCACACCCAGCTCGGACATGTCGTCATCCCCAAGACCAGCTCCTCCCGCCGCCTGGCTGAGAACTTCGACATCTTCGACTTCGTGCTCGACGCGACCGACCTGCAGGCGTTCGAGGCGCTCGACGACCCCGAGAGCGGCAGGCTCGGCTGCCACCCCAATGACGGCTACTCTGCGCACGTCTCGCCGAAGAGCAAGCAGCGCGTGGCGGAGCTCGAGAACCAAAAGGCCGCCTGAAGTTGAGCGGCGCGTGATCGGCCCGGACTGGTGACGTAGGTCCGGCCGGTCGGCGATGTCCGGTGGACGGTTCCGCCGGGCGCTTGGTGGCCGTGCCCGCAAAGCCTCTTGAGGTTGCTAGCCAATCGTGAGCAACACCCCAGTGCCCCATGAGGCCGAACAGCGCATTGCGGCCGCTTTTCCATCTACCGATATGATGTATTTCATATTTGAACAGCGAGGTGCGCTACCCTTTTGCGCGACCAAGCCCCCCGGGGGCATCCTGATAATTTCCCTACCGACAAATAGTGGATACCCCCTCGGTCCACCGTTGCGCTTGACATTGACAACCGTGTCGACGCGGACTTCGGCTACCGCTGGGGTAGCTATCTCCAGCGCGCAGGCACAGCTGATCGACTTCGCCCCACCCGCGCGTCTTCGCGCCTTGCTTCCGGCCATCGAGCGATCATGCGCACGCGCAACGGGCCACAGAAGGATTCGTTCTACAACGCAGAACTCGCCTGGGCGATGCCGGCCGTTCCGCGGCGTGCGCCACAGCACCTGCCTGCGCGAAACCGAAACCGTCAGCTGAACAGCCACGATCGCGGCGAGGGCATACAGGACGTTTCGGCCATTGCGACGACCTTGTGATGAAGACGGGGCCGCCGGAATGCGGCGGTGGAGTGACCCGTCCGGTCGGCGCTGAACGCGATAGCGGCTTGCGCGCGGGTCCGCGCCCCACCGATGCGGTTGTCCACCGAAACGTGTGCTTCGCGGGTATACGTCGCAGCATTGGGACCGTTGAGCGCTTTGCGGGCATAGGGAATGCCTTCGGTGGGGCCCGGTTTGACGATGCCGGGCAGGCCTCCTGCTTGCTACGCGGGGAACGATGGGATTTCGTCAAGCCAGGCCAGAGACGGCGCCCTGCCCGAAGTCGGGAAAGCGGAAGGTCGCATCGAACGACCGATTCGCTCCATCGAACCACCCGGGCGAGCCTCTGCCGGGAACATGAACCCGGACAGGCGTCTTGCCTGGGCGAGGAGCCCACGCGAGCATGCGTTCCCCGGCCTGCCGATCGCCCTGGCAGATCGCGAACGTGTCGAGATTTTCCCGTCAGAGCGGGGGGATGTCCGAAATCGTCAAAGAACCCGGCTGAGGGCGGAAAGACTTTGCAGCGCCAACCCGCTTCACTAAAAAATGATTCCCATCACAACCTGTCAGATCAATCTGGCAGTTCGTCAAGTGCGGCAAAGAGTCCGTGAAGTTAGAGGAACGACATGCCCGAAGCACCGAAGTCCGAGTTTTGGCAAAATCTCAAGCCCATTGCCAATTCGCTCAAGCCCGACGCCCAGCCCGAGGTTTTTCATCAGCTTGCGCAGATCGAGGATGAGCGTTACTACGCCCATCTGTCGGAAACGGTGTTGACCCGCCCGTTGTGGATCAATGTCAAGGACAACACCTGGTGCGATGTCCTGTGGGCAAAAGAAGCCGGGCTGGTCAACCGTCACTACCACCCGCATGAGGTGTTCGCGTACACGATCTCCGGCAAGTGGGGCTACTTGGAGCAGGAATGGACCGCAACGGCAGGTTCGTTCGTCTACGAGACCCCCGGCGAGGGCCACACCCTGGTCGCCTACGAGTCCGATGAGCAGATGCGCGGCATCTTCATCGTCAAGGGCCCTCTCATCTGGCTCGACGAGGATGGCAACAGCACCGGACATTTCGATGTCCACGACTATTTGGCGCTGGTCCGCGAGCATTACGACAAGGTTGGGCTTGGCGCAGATCTCATCAATCAGCTGATCCGATGATCACGGCGGCCATCGGCCAGATCGAGACCTCGGATGTCTACGTTCCTCCGCCCCGCGGAGGACACTACGAGCGAACTCTCATTGCCCTACTGTTCTCAACCTGGGGACTTGTCTTCTTTGACCGGCTGGCGCTGTCGTTCCTCGCCCCGGACTTGAAGGAAAGCCTAGGCCTGAGCGATTGGCATATCGGCCTGCTCAGCGGGATCCCTGCGCTCTCCTGGGCGCTCTCGGGGGTTCTCGTCGGCTACCTCTCGGACCGCGCCGACCGCCGCAAACCGTTCGTTGTCGGAGCGGTGATCGCATTCACGATCCTGTCCGCGCTCTCCGGTGCTGTCGGCGGTTTTGCCACCCTGCTCATGCTCCGCGCCCTCATGGGAGCTGCTGAGGGTGGAGTTCTCCCGCTCGTCCAGCCGTTGCTGGTGCACAGCGCTGAGCCGAAACGCCGTGGTTTTGTGATGGGATTAGTACAGGGCACTGCGGCCGGGTTGATCGGCGGCGTCCTAGGGCCGATTGTCATCGTGTTCCTGGCCGACCAGTTTGGTTGGCGGGCGGCATTTGCGGCGACCGCGGTCCCCGGCGTGCTGATCGCCGTGGCAATTCTGGTGTGGATACGAGATCTGCGGCTGCGTCATCCGGCGACGCTGGCGATGCGCCCTGAGTTGGCTGCTCATGAAACCCGACTCGAGCGCGGCGCCGTCCGTATCGCGTTGAGGAACCGCAATATCGTGGTGTGTGTGGCGATCGCCATCGTCTACATGACCTGGTTCGCGTGCACCCAGGCGTTCACCCCGCTCTACCTCAGGGAGGAGAAAGGGTTCAGCGACTCACAGCGGGGCTTGGTGTTGGCAGGCGCCGGGGCAGCCTGGGTGGTCTGGGGTGTGGTGATCCCCGCAGTGTCGGATCGGATCGGTCGCCGCAGGGCAATGGCTGGGTTTACCGCCATCGCTGCGACATCGCCGCTGATGGTGCTTTTCATCGACCAACCGGTGACTTTATTTTTCTGCCTCTGTTTGACCTACACCGGGATGGGTTGCTTCACCCTGTTCACCTCGATCATCCCAGCCGAGACGGTGGCCCCGATTCTATTGGCGACCTCGCTCGGGCTGGTGCAGGGCATCGGCGAGATCGTTGGCGGCTGCGTCGCTCCGCTGGTCGCCGGGGCGCTCTCCGACGGCATTGGGCCGAGCGCACCGTTATACTTTTCTTGTGGCGCGGCGGTGGTGGCCTTCGGCCTGACCTTCCTGCTCCGCGAGACGGCGCCGCGCCGGATCAGCTCAGGAGCTCTCGCATGACCGAATCCTCCCAAACCATCACGACGCAGGCGGTCCGCTGGCACGCCGCTCGTGACATCCGCCTGGACCAGGTCCAGCTGCCTGCCCTCCTGCCGGATCAGGTGCGGATCCGGGTCGGGTACTGCGGGGTGTGCGGGTCCGATTTGCATGAAATCGGGACAGGGCCGCATGCGATACCTGTGGTCCAACCCCATCCGATCTCGGGGGCCGTAGCGCCGATAACACTCGGTCACGAGTTTTCCGGCACCGTCGTCGAGTCCGGCTCCGAGGTCGACGGCCTCCTGCCTGGCACCAAGGTTGCGGTAGAGGCCAACTACCGGTGCGGAACATGCCGAGCCTGCAGGCGCGGCGACTACCACGTCTGTGAAACCGGATTTGGGTTCATAGGTTTGATGGGCAACGGTGGATTGGCCGAGTACGCCAACGTTCCCGCGTATATGGTGCAACGGCTTCCGGACGATTTTGATCTGGCCGCTGCTGCGGTGCTCGAGCCTGCGGCTGTCGCGCTGCGGGCGGTGCGCCGGTCCGAGGCCAACCCGGACGATTCGGCCGTGGTCATTGGGCTCGGCCCGGTTGGGCTGCTCGTGGTTGCTCTGCTCGCCCAGCGGGGCATTGGGCCCATCATTGGGGTCGATGTGACACCAGCGCGGCGCGAGCTCGCTGAGAGCCTGGGCGCGACCGCCACCGTCACCGCCGACGCCGACCTGTCCGCTGCGATCAAGAGAGTCACCGGCTTCACCACCGCCGACGTGGTATTCGAAGTCGTCGGCAAGCAGGTGGCCTTCGACGCCGCGATGGCGGTACTGCGAACCGGCGGACGGACGATACTGATCGGGCTGGGCGCCACTATGAGCATCGATGCGTTCGGTCTGGTCAATCGGGAACAATCGATCGTGGCGAGCGTCGGGTACAACGATTGCCACACCGAGTTGATCGACCTGGTCACGCGCCGAGAACTCGACCTCACAGCCATCGTGACCGAGATCATCGAACTGGAGGACGCCCCGAAGATGCTCACTTCTCTCGCCACTGTCGGCTCCGACCAGGTGAAAACCCTGATCCGATGCGATCCGGAGCTGCCATGATCACCCGAACGCCCGCGCGCGGCGGCCAAATATGTCGACGGACGCCCGCAGCAGCCCGAAAGAGGGTCGCGACTTTCTCCACCACCTCGGTGCCGGGCCGCGACCGGGTCGCGCGCTGGGAAAAACACAACCGTTCAAACCTGGTGGGGCTGAGCTGTTCGAGCTACACCGACGACGGGCTTATCGCTCAGCTGACCAGCGCGAATCTGAAGGGGGTGGTGGTGGCCGATATTCGGGCCAACGCCCACGTCATCGAACGGTCCCCGGCAAATGTGGCAGGCGCTCCGCAGGATTCGCTTTTCGCGTCGATCCTGATCGAGGGGGAGGCGGTGTTCTACGTGGCAGGCGGTTTTCAGGCCGTCGCCGCAGGCGACATCTTGCTCTACGAGTCGGATCGGCCGTACCTGTTCGGGTTTGCCTCCCCGATGCACCAGATCATGGTGACGATTCCGCGAGCGCACCTGCCTGATGTGGGCGCGCTCAGCGAGCCGACGCTGCTTGCGCGCGGACATCGGGCCCCGATGGCGGCGCTGGAGCACTCGCTTGGCGGGAATATCGAGCCACGTGAAACGGTGGTCGACTGGATCACCGCGGCCGTCCTCGAACGCACCGGCGGCAGTACCGCCGCCTACGTTGCAGCAGCGAAGGATTACATTCGGACGCGGCTGCGCGACGCCGAATTGTCAGTGCCCGCGGTGGCGGTCGCGGTCGGCCTGAGCGAGCGGCACCTGAGTCGAGTTTTTGGCGAGGTGTCCGGAATCACGGTGAGCCGCTACATTTTGGGCCTGCGGCTCGACGGCGCCCGCGCCGACCTGGCCCGGCGGGGCTCAGATCGCATGATCGACATCGCGTACCGGTGGGGGTTTAGTTCCCAACCACAATTCAATCGAGCGTTCCGGACCCGGTTTGGGCACGCCCCAGGCGATACCCCGTCGCATTAAGCATTTTTCACTAACGTTCCCGCCTGCGCCGCGCCGCAGGCCATTTCAAGGAGTTGCCGATGACTGCCGCGCACAGTGCTGCCCGACCTGGCGGCGCACCTGCCAGCCAAGACCAGATCGACGCGGAAATTGCCCACCACGCAAGGCAATACATCGCGCGCGGGAGGCGGGACCTGGCCACCGCGATCAATTACCCGCCATACCGCAGCTCGGTGCTGCGTCATCCGACCAAGGACCCGATCGGTGTCGATCCCGAGCAGGTCGAACTGCACTCCCCCGTATTTGGACACCAGGACGTCCACCCGCTCGAGGCAGACCTGACCATAGCTGGGACCGGCGCCCCGATCGGTGAACGGATCACTGTGAGCGGCCGGGTCCTCGACGTGGTCGGGCGGCCGGTGCGCGGCCAGTTGGTGGAGGTGTGGCAAGCGAACGCGGCCGGGCGGTACGCACACAGGCGCGATCAGCACCAGGCCCCGCTCGACCCGAATTTCCTTGGGGTGGGTCGCGTGTTGACGGACGTCGAGGGCTGGTACTCGTTCACAACCATCAAACCGGGCGCGTATCCGTGGCGTAATCACCACAACGCGTGGCGCCCTGCGCACATTCATTTCAGCCTGTTCGGCACCGCGTTCACCCAACGGTTGATCACCCAGATGTACTTTCCCGGCGATCCGCTGTTCGCGTTCGACCCTATTTACCGGGCGATTCCGGACGAAGCCGCGCGCGCCGCGTTGGTGGCCAGCTATGACCACTCCCTGAGCCAGCCGGAAACCTCGCTCGGCTATCGCTGGGACATCGTCCTCAGCGGATCCAGGCCCACCCCGACCGAGGACGGAATCTGATGCCCGAACTCATCCCGTACGCTCCCACGCCTGGTCAGACAGTCGGCCCATTCTACGGATACGCGCTGCCGATCCCCGGGGCGCAGCACCTCGTCGGTTCCGGCCTGCCCGGATCGATCCGGCTCACCGGCACGGTCGTCGATGGCGCAGGCGACCCGATTCCGGACTGCCTACTTGAGATCTTCCAGCCCGCTGCCGATGGCAGCCTCGCGGCTCCCAGCGCAATCATCGCGCGCGCCGACCACGACCTGCTCACCCCGCTGCGCGACCCGACCGAATTCGCTGGCTGGGGCCGCTGCGCCACCACCGGGGCAGGGCGCTACGCGTTCACGACGGTGCGCCCCGGCGGGCAGCCCGGAACGGCGCCGTTCATCGCGGTGGCTGTGTTTGCGCGCGGGCTCCTCGACGTGTTGTTCAGCCGGATCTACCTCCCCACGGACGCGCCACCGACCGACGCGCTGCTCGAATCACTGCCCGAAGACCGCCGAAGCACCTTGGTCGCCACCAAGATCGGCGCGGATGCCTACGAGTGGAACGTCTGCCTTCAGGGCGAACGGGAAACTGTGTTCCTCGCCCACCGGGGCCGACGATGACCGATCGGCGTGGCGACTTCGGAATACTAGATCCCAGCAGCGCCAATCCGGCGATCCGCGCCGCGACCGACGACGGCGCTATCGTCGCCGCATTGGTCGCGGCCGAAACTCATTGGCTCGCGGTGCTTGACGTGGCCGAAGGCGTCGCCAATGACCCAGCGATCGCCGCCGAAATCGTGGCCGCCGAAATCGATCCGGAACTCCTCGCCGAACGCGGTCAGGCCGGGGGCAACCCGGTCATTCCGCTGGTAGGCGACCTGCGCGCAGTAGTGGCCGAGCAATCCGCCGCTGCCGCCCGCCGAGTGCACTTGGGCTTGACGAGCCAAGACGCGCTCGACACTGCGCTCATCCTGGTGGCACGCAATGCCGCGGCGGCGATCGGGGCGCTGCTGGCCCAGGCCGGGGCGGCCATCGCTGACCTCGCTGAACTGCACGCACACACCGTTCAGCTTGGCCGCACCCTGACCCAACCAGCCCTGCCGATCAGCTTCGGAGGCAAGGCAGCCGGGTGGTTGCGCGGGGTCGCCGCCGCGCACACCCAGCTCCGCAGCACCGAATTCCCTGTGCAACTAGGCGGGGCGGTGGGCACCAATGCCGCTCTGGTCGAGCTGGGGTTCGATCCGCGCGTACTGCGCGCCGATTGGGCGGACCGGTGCGGCCTTGACGACCCCGGCTGTTCCTGGCACACCGAGCGCAGCCCGATCACCGGTATCGGCGCGGCCTTAGCGGCAGTCTGTGCCGCCGCCGGGCATGTGGCCAACGACGTGTTGTTGCTCTCGCGCAGCGAGATCGGCGAGCTGTCCGAGCCTGCCGCTGCCGGACGTGGCGCCTCCTCTGCGATGCCGCAGAAGCGCAACCCGGTGCTCTCCATGTTGATTCACACTGCCGCGCTCACCGCCCCCGGGCAGCTTGCCCAGCTGTTCTTGGCGGCCGGGCTGGCCGCGGAGGAACGTACTGGCGGGGCCTGGCACAGCGAGTGGCCGGCTCTACGCGAGTTGCTCCGGCTGGCTTGGGGCGCCGCGGCGGCGCTGGTCGAACTGACCGAAGGGCTTGTCGTGCACACCGAAAAAATGTCCGAAACTCTCGCCGCGGCTGGACCTTCGGTGCTCAGCGAGCGGCTGATGACCCGCCTTGCCGCGCGCGCGCCGGGTGGGCGAGGCGAGGTTCAGGCTGTGATCGACTGCGCCCGAGACCGACCCGAAAACCTCCGCACCGAAATCCTCGCCCGAATCCCCGCACTCGACGCCGATGAACTCGAGCTCCTCCTCGACCCGGGCAGCTACCTCGGCGAGGCGCCGGAGCGCGCCATCGCCGCGAGCGTCGCCTACCGCGCGAGTTCGCTCGCTCCACATACCGAAGGCAATCGATGATCCCCACCGTCACTCTCACCCGACTCTCCCCCCGCCCGCAGTTGGGCAACCGGGAACTGCTGGTTTTGTGCCCCTCGCTGGGCACGACCACCGCGCTCTGGCACGAGGTGGCCCACGAGCTCGACGCCGAATATGACATCCTCGCCGCCGATCTGCCCGGGCACGGGCGGTCTCCGCTTGCGCTGAATCCATTCACGATTGCCGAGCTGGCCGACGGCGTCCTCGACGCCGTCGAATCGCTGACCAGCATCGACCGCTTCCACATCGCCGGCGATTCAGTCGGCGGTGGCATCGCTGTTTCACTCGGACTGACCGCGCCGGAGCGCGTCGCCTCGGTCACCATGGTCTGCTCCTCACCCCGATTTGGGGATTCCCAGGCCTGGCGGGACCGGGCCGCGCTGGTGTTGCGCGAAGGCGCCGGGGCGCTGCTGCCGGGGCTGGACCAACGCTGGCTGTCCCCGCAGTTCCGCGACCGGCAACCTGAACGAGCCGTCGAACTTCTTGATGGGGTCCGGACGATGGATCCGCGCGGTTATGCCTCGGTGTGCGAGGCCCTGGCTGCGTACGACGTGCGCGCCGAACTTAGCCGGATCAACTGTCCCTTCTTAGCGGTGGCTGGCGAGTACGACACTATCGCCACCCCGCAGCTGGCCGAGG
Organism: Segniliparus sp.; assembly: GCF_051660745.1. Lineage (NCBI taxonomy): Bacteria > Bacillati > Actinomycetota > Actinomycetes > Mycobacteriales > Segniliparaceae > Segniliparus > Segniliparus sp. The sequence continues at coordinate 94,517 of NZ_JBOFQF010000035.1, forward strand.
AAATGGCCGCCGCGGTCACAGGTGGACGAGTGTTGGTGCTACCGCAGGTGGCCCACCAGGCGCCGTGGGAGGCCCCCGCCGAGTTGGCCGTCGCACTGCGCGAGCAGTTGCGTCTGGCCAGCTTGGCCGCGGTGCGGGCTTCCTCCGCGACCTCCGCCCAGCGGTACGCCGCAGGCCTGGCGGTGCGCCGCCAGGTACTTGGCGATGCGCACGTGGACAGGGCAACCGCGGCCATGACCGGGCTGACTCGGGGATTTCAGGAGTTCATCACCTGCACAGCTTGGGGCGAAGTGTGGACCGATGTGCAACTTTCCCGGCGCGAGCGCTCGATTGCGGTGCTCACCGCGCTGATCGCGCACGCGCACTGGGACGAGTTCGCGATGCACGTACGCGGCGCCGTCAGCAACGGACTCAGCCCCGAAGACATTCGCGCGGTGATCATGCAGAGCGCGATCTACTGCGGGGTCCCCGCAGCCAACAGCGCCTTCGGGATCACTTGCAAGGTCCTGACCGAGCTCGCTGACGATTCAGAGCCCAACGCATGAATGAAGCGTTTATCTACGACGCCGTGCGTACTCCGTTCGGGCGATACGGCGGCGGCCTTTCCGGGGTCCGCCCCGACGATCTCGCCGCCCGTTCGCTCGAGGCGTTGCTCGCCCGCACGCCGGACCTCGACCCCGAGCAGATCGACGAGGTGGTCCTGGGCAACGCGAACGGCGCCGGCGAGGAGAACCGCAACGTCGCCCGGATGGCGACCCTGCTTGCAGGGCTTCCGGTGACTGTCGCGGGCAGCACCGTGAACCGGCTCTGCGGCTCGGCCCTCGATGCGGTCTTCGCCGGTTCCCGCGCGATCGCTGTGGGTGATAGCAACATCGTCGTCGCCGGTGGCGTGGAGTCGATGAGCCGCGCCCCGTGGGTGCTCCCGAAAACCGAAAAAGCTTTCCCGGTAGCGGATCTCAGCCTCGTCTCGACCACCCTTGGGTGGCGGCTGGTAAACCCGCGGATGCCCGCGGAGTGGAATGTCTCGCTCGGAGAGGCAACTGAGCAGCTGCGCGAACGTCACAACATTTCCCGGCAACGCCAGGACGAGTTCGCTTCCCGCTCGCACGAGCTCGCCGAAAAGGCCTGGAACGACGGAATTTACCAGGATCTGGTGGTCCCAGTTCCGGGCACCGAATTGGTGAGGGATGAGAACATCCGGCCGGACAGCACCGTGGCAAGGCTCGGCGCTCTGCGCACCTCTTTTCGACCCGAGGGCACTATCACTGCGGGAAACGCCTCGCCGCTCTCGGATGGCGCCGCGGTGGTGCTGCTCGGATCGGCTGTGGCCGCGCGCGCTCTCGGACGTGATCCGATCGCCCGGATCGCTGGGCGAGGGGCCGCGGCGAACGAGCCACAATTTTTCGGCGCCGCCCCGATCGAGGCCGCCGCCCGCGCACTCGAGCGCGCCAGAATTAGCTGGTCCGATGTCGGCGCAGTCGAGCTCAACGAGGCTTTCGCCGCGCAATCGTTGGTATGCATTGACGGGTGGGGCATCGACCCGGCCATCGTCAACCAACACGGCGGCGCGATCGCGCTGGGCCACCCGCTCGGCGCGTCCGGAGCCCGACTGCTCGGCACCCTGGCTCAAACCCTGACAATCAAACGGCTGCGCTGGGGAGTGGCGGCCCTGTGCATCGGGGTCGGCCAGGCCCTCGCCGTCGTCCTCGAGAATCCAGAGTTCGCATGAGCACAATCATCAGTCCCGACGCCCACGCGGCGCTGGCCGATATCCACGACGACGCCACTGTGATGATCGGCGGGTTCGGCAACGCCGGACAGCCTTTTGAACTCATCGACGCCCTGCTCGCGGGCGGCGCCGCCGGCCTGACCGTGATCAACAACAACGCCGGCCAAGGCGAGGAGGGCTTGGCCCGCCTCATCAAGGCCGGCCGGGTCCGGAAGATCATCTGCTCATTCCCGCGCCAAAGCGATTCCCAGCACTTCGACGCGAAGTACCGGGCAGGCGACATCGAGCTGGAGCTCGTCCCCCAGGGCAACCTGGCCGAGCGAATCAGGGCGGCCGGGGCCGGGATCGGCGGTTTCTTCACCCCCACCGGCTACGGCACCCAATTGGCCGAGGGCAAGGAAACCCGCACCATCGACGGCCGCGGCTACGTGTTCGAAACCCCGCTCCACGCGGATTACGCACTGATCAAGGCACACCGAGCCGATACCGTCGGCAACCTGGTGTACCGAAAGACCGCTCGTAACTTCGGTCCAATCATGGCCGCCGCGGCCCGCACCACCATCGTGCAGGTCGCTGAACTGGTCGAGCCCGGCCAGCTCGACCCAGAAATCGTGATCACCCCCGGCCTGTATGTGGACCGCATTGTGAAAGTGAATGAATGACCAACACCGAACCGCTTGCCCGGGCCGATCTGGCCCGGCTCGTTGCCCGCGACATTCCGCGCGGCGCTTATGTGAACCTGGGCATCGGGCAGCCGACCGCGGTCGGCAATTACCTTGCCCCCGAACAACAGGTCACTCTGCATACGGAGAACGGGATGCTCGGGATGGGTCCCGCCCCCGCCCCCGGGGACGTTGACCCGGACCTGATCAATGCCGGGAAGGCTCCCGTCACCGAGCTGCCTGGCGCCAGCTACTTCCACCACGCCGATTCGTTCGCGATGATGCGCGGCGGGCACCTCGACGTATGCGTGCTCGGAGCTTTCCAGGTTTCGACCAGCGGGGATCTTGCGAACTGGGCTACATCCGAGCGGGATTCGATCCCGGCGGTCGGCGGCGCGATGGACCTTGCGATCGGCGCCAAACAAGTCTTCGTCATGATGACCCTGTTCGGGCGGGACAACAAACCCAAGTTGGTCCCGATATGCGACTACCCGCTCACCGCAGTCTCGTGCGTGGCCCGGGTGTATTCCGACCGCGGGGTTTTCGAGATCACTTCCAACGGCGTGGTGCTGCACGAGGCGTTCGGCACCACCGCGGCCGAGCTGGAGGAAGCTCTCGGCATCCCGCTCCTGACACCACCTGCGGGCGGGCGGAAGCTTTCCTCACAGCACAACCGATAAGCTGATCCGGCACAAGCAGCAAGAGGGCGAATGACGCCAATCTTGATAGCAGTAGAGAAATTGCAACCTTCGCAGCTGATGAGCTATCCGATGCGGTGTCGGACGGCGTTACGGCAGGTGGAGCATTGGTCCGTGAGGCGACGGAGGAGCCGGACGCGGAGGGAGCTGCCTCACTGGTTCGATGCGTTCGGGCCGTGATGCGAGTGTGACGGGCGTTCATTGGGTTGGTCGTGCTCGGGCCGAGGTTCAGCAGTTTTTTGATGCTGCGATGCGGCAGCGAGCCCGGGACTTCGCAGGTGCGGACGTACGGCGAGGCCGCGAGACAAGAGGGTGTGTTAACGCTGTCCCAGCTTCTCGGGGATGGTTTGTCCGCCCGATTCGGGATGCTCGGGGCCGTGGGAGAGGGTCCAGTTCTGCTCGTGCTCTTCGAAACACCCGGGGAATCGGCAGCGCCGGTCACGCGTGCTCATATGAACTTCGACGCTCGGAGTCGGCTTGTGCTGCTCGGGGCAGGTCGTGAAACGGACACGTTTCGCGGCGTTGGCCAACATCCGCGCGAGCGCGGCAAGCAGATCCTCCACGACGAACCGGCTCCCACCGCGCCGGTCATACGTTCGATCTACCCGAAAGGCCCGGGCAACACAAGGAAAAACACACGCTCGCGCGCCGACTTGTAGCTGTCCGCACCCGACGCGCGTCAAGCTTTCGCCGCCGCCTCGCCGCTCTCGGCGGAGGCTTCGTCGCCCTTGGATTCCTTGTCCTTGTCGCCCTCGTCGGTCTCCGCGATGCCGAGAGTGCCCGCCAACCATCCGGTCGCGGCGCCGACACGGGCCTTCGAGGCGGCGTCGAGCTGCGCGGAGCGCGCCTCGGCCCCCTGCTCGGTCGCCGCCCACGCCGTCGCGAACAAGACGATCCGCACCGTGAAGAAGAAGAACACCATGAGGCCGAGGATCGGGCCGAACGTCTTGCCCGCTGGACCGTTCGTCACGCCCTTGAGCAGCAACCACGCCAACTCCAAGAAGACGAGGAAGAGCAGCGCGCCGAGCAGTCCGGCCTCGAACGCGTCGCCCAACGCGACCGACTTCCGCGGGAGACGGGCGATCACAAAGGTGAACAGCAGCCACGCGGCGAAGACCGCGAGCACGGTGGAGGCGATCTTGACGACGCTCTGCGCCCCGGACCAATCACCGAGGCCTATCTTGCCGAGCCCCTTGATCAGCCACGAGCTCTTGGACAAGGTGATGAGGCCGAAGACAACGATGAGCGCGATCCCGAAGCTCACCATGGCGAGCAAATCGCTGAGCTTCGTCTTGAACCAGTTGCCGCCCTCGTCCTCGTCCTGCTGCCACAACTGGGTGAGCGACTCCCGCAGCGAGGCCATCCAGCCGAGGCCGGACCACAGCCCGAGCGCGAGACCCACGGTCCCGACCGTCCGGCGCGAGGCGATGGCCGAGTCGATGAGCTGGTTGAGCTGCTTGGCGAGGCCGCCCTGCGCCAACGACGTGATCCGCTCCTTGATGTGTTCGAGCAGATCGGGGTACTCGATGAGCACCTGGCCCAAGATCGCGAAGCCGACCATGATCACCGGGAACAGCGAGAGCACGCTGTAGTACGTCACGCCTGCCGCGAAAAAGTCCGCCTTGCGGTCCTGGTACCGCCCCACCGCGCGCACGAGATGCCCCAGCGGGGGCAGCTTCCGCTGCAGCTCCTCGAACTTTCCCGTGAGCCGGTCGAGAAAACTCGGCTTCTTCTCGCTCTCAGTCGAGTTGTCTTGGGCCAACGGTCAGCTCCTTCCGGAAAGCCCGCGATCGGGCAAAAACCCCACGACGTCGTACACGCGCGCCACAGTCGCCCCAGCGATCTCCCTGGCCCGCTCCCCGCCCTCCGCGATGATCCGGTCGAGCTCGGCGCGGTTGTCCAACCAGCCGAGCGTGCGCTCGCGGACCGGCGCGGCGAACTCGACGAAGGCGTCCGCGAGGTCCACCTTCAACCCGCCGTACCCGCCGCCCTGGTACTTCGAAGCGACTTCCTCGGCCGTCGAGCCGGTGAGCGCCGCGAAGATCGCGAGCAGGTTCGACACCCCAGGCTTCGCCGCCGGGTCGAAGCGCACCTCGTTCTCCGTGTCGGTCACCGCAGAGCGGAACTTCTTCGCCGAAACCTTGGGATCGTCCATCAAGTTCACGATGCCGGAGTCCGAAGACGCGGACTTGCTCATCTTCCGCGTCGGCTCGCGCAGGTCGTACACCCGCGCGCCCGCCTTCACCAGCCGCGTTTTCGGCACGACGAACGTCTCGCCGAAGCGGTGGTTGAACCGCTCCGCGAGATTGCGGGCGAGCTCGAGGTGCTGGCTCTGGTCGTCCCCCACCGGGACGACGTCGGCCTGGTAGGCGAGGATGTCCGCCGCCATCAGGCAAGGATAGGTGAACAGGCCCACCGAGGTCTGCTCGCCCTGCTTGTCCGACTTGTCCTTGAACTGCGTCATCCGGCTCGCCTCGCCGAACCCGGTGAGACAGCTGAGCACCCAGGCCAGCTGCGCGTTCGCCGGGACGTGGCTCTGCACGAAGATGGTGCATTGCGCCGGGTCGAGGCCGAGGCCGAGCAATTGCGCGACGTATTGCAACGTCGCCTCGCGCAGCTGCTTCGGATCGTGCGGCGTGGTGATGCTGTGCAGGTCGGGGATGAAGTACAGCGCCTCGTACTCGTGCTGCAGCTCGACCCATTGCCGGATCGCGCCGAGATAGTTGCCGAGGTGGATCGACGTGCCCGTGGCCTGGATCCCCGAGATCAGCCGGGGCCTGCCGCCCAGCCGTCGATCTGCTTCGCTGCTCCTCGCCTCGTGTACCACTTCGTCTCCCTGTACACCACGGCTCGGTGCGCCTTGCACCTCATCCGGCTGGATCGGCTGGGAAGCGTTGCCCGTCATGCCGTGTACTCCACGACCACCGGCGCGTGGTCGGACCAGCGGAGGTCGTACCGCGAAGCCCGGTGGGTCGCGACTTTGGCCGCGCGCTTGGCCAGCGGCTTGTTCGCCACGTGGTAGTCGATGCGCCAGCCCGAGTCGTTGTCGAACGCCTGCCCCCGGAACGACCACCAGGAGTACGGGCCCGCCTCGCCGGGATGGAAGCCGCGCTGCACGTCGGCCCAGCCGGAGCCGTCGGCGAAGACCTCCCCGAGCCAGGCGCGCTCATGCGGCAAGAAGCCCGAGGCCTTGAGGTTGCCCTTCCAGTTCTTGATGTCCAGCTCGGTGTGCGCGATGTTCCAGTCCCCGCAGACGAGCACGTCCCTCCGCTTGCGCGCCAGCGGCTTGAGGTATTCGCCGAAAGTCTTGAGGAACTGGTCCTTCTCCACTTGGCGCTCGGTCTCGGCCTCGCCCGAGGGCAGGTACAGGCTCGCCAGGGTGAGCGTCCCGAAATCCGCCTCGATGTAGCGCCCGGACTCCGCGAACTGCGGGTCGCCGTGGCCGATCCGCACGGCGTCGGGCTCGCGGCGGGAGAGGATCGCGACGCCGTTGCGGCCCTTCTGCGCCGCAGGCGCCAACGCGAGCGTCCAACCGTCCTCCAGGACGGGCGCGAGCGCCGCGCGGGTCTCGGCCTCGGTCGCCCGGACCTCCTGCATGCAGATGTAGTCCGCGGGAGCCCCCGCCAGCCAGCCGAGCAGCCCCGTGTTCTCCTCGGAGCGCGCTTTGACAGCAGCGCGGACGCCGTTGACGTTCACGGTGGCGACGGAAAAGCCGTTCGACTCGGACACGAGAAGAAACAGTAACAGAACCTCATCGGGAGGAAAACTGAAACTCCTGTTCAGAGGTGTCGACATCCTCGGCGCAGAGGGGCAGGTCCGGCGAGGCCCCCTCGGCCGAGCTGCCCTGTCGCTGCGTCAGCGCGACCCCGCCCAACAGCACTGCCGCGCCCGCCATCTGCGGGCCGGTGAGGCGCTCGCCGAGCAGCAGCCAGGCCATCAGCACGGCGACCGGGATTTCGAGGAGCCCGAGGATGGACGCGACCGTCGGCCGGAGCCGGGAGATGGCGGCCACGCCGAAGGGGTAGGCCAGGCCCGTCGTGAACCCCAGCGCCACGAGCGGGACGAGCGCGCTGGTCTGCGCGCCCGCCATCAGCACTGTCTGGGAGCCCTTGACCGCAGGGGCGAGCCCGAGCGCCACGACGACGGCCATGCCCGCCGTTCCGAAGACCAGGCCGCCCGCGGCCAGCGCCGTCGGCGAGACGTTGCCGGAGAAACGATGCCCGAGGACGAAGTACCCCGCGCCCGCGCTCGCGGCGGCCAGGCCCCAGAGGACCCCGGCTCCGTCGATGCTCGCGCCGGTGAAGACGCCGAGGACGGTCATCGCCCCGAGGAGGGCGACCCCGGCTCCGCCGAGGACCGCGACGGGCGGGCGGATCCGGGTGGAAGCCCACATCCAGCTGATCACCACAACGGGCGAGAGGTATTCGAGCATGAGCGCGATGCCGACCGACATGTGCTGCGCCGCGTTGAAGAAGCAGAACTGCGAGACCGCCATGGAGATGAGCCCGTAGAGCGCCACGGTGCTCTTATGCCGCCACACCCCGCGCCACCAGTCGGGCTCGAACCACTGGGCCACGAGCGCGGCGGCCACCGCCGCGATCCCGAGCCTGGTGAGGACGACCCCGCCGGTGGACCAGCCCTCGTGGGTCAGCGTCTTCGCGAGCGGCCCGGACACGCCGAAGCACATCGCCGCGCCGACCGCGAGCGGCAAGCCCGCGAACTGCGCCTGAGCCTTCGATTTCATGAACATGTCCTCACCTCCCGGGCGAACGGAGCCCGGAGCCGCACCCTCGGAATACGTCATGAGCTAATTTCTATTTCACTCATGACGCTAGCAACCTCGACCGTCATGTGTCAAGATGATTTCAGTCATGACGCAGTCACAGCATGGAACACCGGCGAAGCACGGGACCATCTTCAGCCAGGACACGATCGCCACATTGCTGTCGCTCGTGCCCTTGGCGAACTCCGAGCTCGGCGGGACCGATGTGCTCGCGGACTCGGACGCGCTCGGCGCTTTCCTCGACGAGCACGGGTGGACCGGTCGGCGGGACGGGGACGACGCGGAGCTCGGGGCGATGCGCGCCCTCCGCGTCCGCGTCCGCGCGCTCTGGGAGCTGCTCGACCAGGAAGAGGCCCTCGTCGACGAGGTCAACGCGCTCCTCGTCGCGACAAAGGCGAACCCGTGGCTCACCCGCCACCCTGAGGCCCCGTACTGGCATCTGCACTTCAATCGGACCGACGACCCGCTCGCGGTGCGCATCGGCGCGGACATCGCCATGACGTTCGCCGAGCTCATCCGCGCGGACGAGACCTCGCGCCTCAAACGCTGCGCCGCGCCGGACTGCTCCGCCGTGCTCGTCGACCTCTCCAAGAACCGGTCGCGCATGTTCTGCGACATCGGCAACTGCGGCAACAAGCAGCACGCCGCCGCCTACCGCGCCCGCAAAGCCCGCGCGCTCTGACCGGGCGGCCCTCGCCGCTATAACGCTGTTCACATTGCCCTACTATTGTTGCTGTCGCCTCCCGGCCACGCTCGAACCCCGAACCTTGAAAGGCAGCCATGGGCTCCGTCATCGAAACTGAGATCCGCTTCTCCTCGGGCGACGGCTCCTGCGCAGGCACCCTGTACCGCCCGGACGGCCCGAGCTCGCCCCAGGCCGCACGGCCGGTCGTCGTCCTCGGACACGGGCTGGGCGCCATCCGCCAGATGCGGCTGCCCGCCTACGCCCGGCGCTTCGCCCAGGAGGGCTATCTGGCGCTCGCCTTCGACTACCGGCACTTCGGGGAGTCCACCGGAGAGCCCCGGCAGCTGCTCTCGATCCACCGCCAGCAAGAGGACTGGCGCGCGGCGGTCGGCTACGCCCGCACCATCCCAGGGGCCGACCCCGACAAGGTCGCGGTCTTCGGCACGTCGTTCGGCGGCGGGCATGTCATCGAGCTGGCGGGCAAGGACCCCTCCATCGCCGCCGTGATCTCGCAGTGCCCGTTCACCAACGGCGTCGCCTCGTTGTTCACCGTCCAGCTGCCCGGCCTGATCGGCGTCTCGGCCGCCGCCGCGCTCGACATCGCCTCGGCCCTCCTGCGCCGCGCGCCTCGGCTCGTGCCCCTCGCGGGCGACACGGGGACGGTCGCGCTCATGAACGCGCCCGACGCGAAAGACGGCTTCCTCGGCCTGGTCCCCGAGGGGCAGGGCTTCACAAACGCCGCCGCCGCCCGGATCGGGGCGCAGATCCCGCTGTGGCGGCCCGGCAGGCACGCCAAGGCGATCAAGGCTCCGATCTACTTCGCGATCTGCGACAAAGACACCGTCGCCCCGGCGGGCCCCACCGCCAAATACGCCGCGAAAGCGCCGCGCGGCGTCGTCAAGCACTATCCGTTCGGGCATTTCGACATCTATGTCGGGGCCGCTTTCGACGAAGCCATCGAGGACTACGTCGCCTTCCTCGGCGAGCACCTGCCCGCCCCCACGCTCTGAGCTCAGCGCTCGGCGAGCACGTCCGGGCGGACCGTCGTCGGCGGCCGCTCGGCGAACATCGCGTCGAGCCTCGCCAGAGCCGCGTGCGCGGCGGCGTCCGCCGGGGTCAAGACCACCATGCGCGACTTCGGCGCGAGCGCCCGCGCGAAATTCATCGAGTCGAGCTCGACGACGCCCACATGCGGGCAGTGCAACCGCCAACTGCGGTCCTCCGGGATCTGGACGTCGTGGCGCTGCCACAGCTCGGCGAAGAGCGGCGACTGCGCGCGCAGCCGGTCGACCAGGCCCGTCCACGACGGGTCGTCCATGTGGTCGGCGTACGCGGCCCGGAACCTGCTGACATAGTTGCGCGCCGCCTCGGGATGCTCCACAAAGCTCCTGCGCCAGCCCGGGTCGCAGACGATCAGCCACAGGCAGTTGCGGTCCCGCTCCGGCGTCGTCTCCAGGTCGCCGTACAAATGCCGATACGTCCGGTTGTAGGCGAGCAGGTCCAACTTGCCGTCCACGACGCAGGCCGGATACGGCAGCATCTGCTCCAGCAAGAGCCGCTGCGCCTTGGTGACGACCTCCGCGCTGTCGTCGCGGACTTTGCCCGGATTGGCGCCCGCCAGGCGGAGCATGTGGTCCCGTTCGTGCGGTTCGAGCCGCAACGCCCTCGCCACCGCGCAGAGCACCTGCGCCGAAGCGTTGATCGGCCTGCCTTGCTCCAGCCAGGTGTACCAGGTCAGGCCCACCCCGGCCAACGCGGCGACCTCCTCCCGGCGCAGCCCCGGCGCACGCCGCCTGCCCGCGCTCGCGATGCCCGCCGTCTCCGGCGAGAGCCGGTCCCGCCTGCTGCGCAGGAACTCGGCCAACGCGCGCCGTCTCGTCTCCATCCTCGCCTCGCTCGCACACTCCGCCCGCTCCGAACCTAGCAGGATGAGTACCAGGATAACTGCCGTCTGGTACCGGGATAGACGATCGGCCACACTCGAACCGTGACGACGCTCGCCCATACTGCCCCCGAGCCCCGCCCGACGGACGAACAGCCCGCGAAGGCGGAGCTGGGCGCGGTGGGGCTGGCCTCGCTGACCCTCGCAGGCTTTGTGATCCCCTACAACTACAACGCGGCCATCGTCGCGCTGCCGACGATCAAAACCGCCCTGCACGCCTCGGAGGCGGGAGCGGCATGGGTGCTCGCCGGGTACGGGCTGCCGCTGGGGGCGCTCCTCGTCCTCGGCGGCCGCCTCGGCGACCACTACGGCCGCCGTCGGCTCCTCGTCCTCGGCTTCGCCCTCCTCGCCGTCGCGGCGGCCGCCGCAGGCTTCGCCCCCGACATCGAGACGCTGCTGTGCCTGCGAGCCGTCCAAGGCGTCGCCGCAGCCATGGCCTTGCCGCAGATCCTGGCCACGATCCAGGCGACGACGACCGGGGCAGGCCGGGCGCGGGCGATCTCGCTGTTCACCGCCGGAGCAGGCGCGGGCACCGCGTTCGGGCAGGCCTGTGGCGGACTCCTGATCGCGGCGGTCGGCTGGTCCGGCGTGTTCTGGAGCACGGCGGCGCTCGCCACGGCCACGCTCGCGGGCCTCGCGGGCGTGACCCCGACACAGGCCGAGCGCCGGACCTCGATGGACCCGGTCGGAGTGCTGCTGCTCGCCGCCGGGCTCGCCCTGCTGCTCACCTCCATGACCCTCGCGCCTGCCATGGGGGCGCCCTGGCTCCTCCTGCTCGTGCCCGCCTGCGGTGCGCTCGTCCTCTTCTGGCGCCATGAGCGCGCCTACCAGGGGACGGCGATCCTGCCGCCCGCAGTCCTCGCGCACCGCCCCATCCTGGCCGGGCTCGGCGCGATTTCGCTCTACTTCCTCTCCTACGGCGGTTTCGGCTACCTCTTCGCCCTGACCACCCAGCAAGGCCTCGGCCACAGCGCCTCCCAGTCCGGGGCCGAGCTCGCCCCGTTCTGCCTGGCGTTCCTCGTCATGTCGCTGCTCGCGGCGAGACTCGTGCTCCGCCACGGGGCCACCCGAGTCGGCCAAATCGGACTCGCCGGACAGGGCGCGGGCCTCGCGGCCTTCGGCGCGCTGCTGATGTTCGGCTGGCCGCACCCGAACCTCTGGCTCATGCAGGCGGTCCTCATTTGGCTCGGCGTCTTCCAAGGGCTCATCTACGCCCCGCTCGTCGGCGCGATCATGAGCCATGTCCCCGCCGATATCGCCGGGATGACCGGCGGGATCATCACCACCAGCCAGCAGGTCATGATGGTCATGGGCGTGACCGGGTTCGGAGCCGCGCTGTCGCTCGCCACAACAACCGTCGGGATGCGGGAGGGCGCCGGGCTGTGCTTCGCCGCAGCGGCGGCCGTCGCCTGCCTCGCGACCCTGCTGGCCGGGAAAGCCCGGAGCTAGCCCCGCGCGGCCAGCTTCTCCAAGAGCCGGCCGAGCACGCATTCGGGCACGAACTCGCCGACCGAGCCGCCATGCCCGGCCACTTCCTTGATCAACGAGCTGGAGATGTACGAGTACTCGGGCGAGGTCGCGACGAAAAACGTGTCCACCTCGGCGAGGTGGTGGTTCATCTGCGCCATGGCGATCTCGTACTCGAAGTCGATGCTGGTGCGCAGCCCTTTCACAATCGCCCGGATGCCGCGCTCTTTCGCTCCGGAGACCAGCAGCCCCTGCCATGATTCGACGTCGACGTGCGGGAAGTCCGCCGTCGCTTTGCGCAGCAGCTCTATCCGCTCGTCGGTCGAGAAGAGCGTCTGCTTCTTCGGGTTCGTCATCACCACGACGGTCAGCCGGTCGAAATGCTTCGCGGCCCGGCCGATGACATCGAGGTGCCCGAGCGTGACCGGGTCGAATGTGCCGGGGTAAATCGCATGGCCCATAGCCGGTCAGCCTAACGCACAGCGCGGCGCGGGCCTCGCGGCGGCGGTCATGTTCTTCTCCTCGTCGCGCCCAGAGACGGCCTCGGCCCTCTCACAAGTCGAGCGTCAGCCGTCCGCCGTCTTTGGACCGCGAGACGCACACCAACATCTGCCCCTGCTCCCGCTGCAGATCGGTGAGCGTGCTGTCCCGGTGGTCGACCGCGCCGTCGAGCACCCGCTGCGAGCACGTCCCGCAGAACCCTTGCTGGCAGGAGTAGCCGACGTTCGGCTTGACCCGGCGCAGTGCCGTGAGGACGCTCTCGTCCGCGCCGACCTCGACCACCTCGCCGCTGCGGCCGAGGACCGCCTCGAACGCGGAGCCGTTCACCACCGGCGGCGGGGAGAACCGCTCGTAGTGCAGCTCGACCGAGGAGTCCGCGCCGACGCCTCGGCGGATCGTCTCGATCATCGGCGGCGGGCCGCAGACGTAGACGGCGGTGTCCCCGTCCACGCCGTCGAGGAGCTCTTCGGGCGAGGGCAGTCCGTGCTCGGCGTCGGTGCGCACCCGCGCCCGGGGGCCGAATGCCTCGACCTCGTCCAGGAACGGCAGGCTGTCCTTGTGCCTGCCGGTGTAGAGCATGCTCCACTCCAGGCCGAGGCGGTCCGCGAGCCGCGTCATCGGCAAGATCGGGGTGATGCCGATGCCGCCCGCGATGAAGCGCAGCTTCTTCTTCGCCGAGGCCGACCCCGGCAGCGGCATCATGAACGCATTGCGCGGCTCGCTGATCTCGACGAACTGGCCGACTTCGAGCGCATGCGCCTCGATCGACCCGCCCCCGCCGTCAGCGATCCGCCGGACGCCGATCCGGTACTCCCGCTCCCGGCGCGGGTCGCCGCACAACGAGTACTGGCGCACCCGGCCAGAAGGAAGATGCAGGTCGATATGCGCGCCCGCGTGCCACGGGGTCAGCTTCGCGTTGTCCGCCGCCGCGAACGTGAGCTGGCAGACGTTGTCGTCCCGCGCCACGATCTGCCGGTCGATCAGTCGGAGGACCCGGCGCCCGGAGTTCTCCGCGAGCTCGGGCGCGTCGTCCTGGAAGATGCTGCGCACCAGCGGCGGGGCGAGATAGTCGATCACCGCCCCGATGACGCGCAGCCCCCTGTCGCGGCGGTCTTGCGTGTACAGCGTGAGCGGCACGTCCCGCGAGCTGGTCTTCAAGATCCCCGATTGGATCAGCGCGTTGCGCACGCGGCGGCGGACCGGGCCGATCTCTTCCATACCGATTTCTTTCATAAGACCCTGCTCAGCCATGGATTTCCCGGGCCGCGGGGGATGTCGCGAGGTACGCGATGGCCTGAGCGGTGTTCCCCTCCGCCTCCGGCGAGTAGTGCGGCTTGAAGAGGCGCAGCGTCGTGACGAGCAAGAACCTGAGCGTCGGTATCGAGCCCCGCTTGCCCGACTGCCGGACCTTCCGGATCAACTGGAAATACCCGAGGTTCGGCAGCGACGGGTCGTTGCGCACAAGGAACTTGGTCCCCCTCGCGACCAGCAGGACGAGGACCACGGTCGCGACGACGCTCGCCACCATGTGCCGCAGATAGCCCTTGCGGAAATAGCCCGCCACGTTGTAGGCGACGTGGCGATGCTCGACCTCCTCCGCGCCGTGCCAGCGGAAAAGGTCTTTGATCACCGGGTCCGCGCCCAGCTCGTCCCACTTGTTGTTGAGCACCCAGTTGCCGAGGGCGGCGAAGAAGTGCTCGAGCCCGGCGATGATCTCGACCGACACCTCGGCCGCGCCGCGCGAGGGGGCGGGGTAGACGGTTTCGAGCCGTTCGCTGATCCGCCCGAAGAACCACTCCACCTGGTCGACGAACGGCCCCGTGTCGATCCCGTGCCGCAGGAAGAACTCGGGGAGCGCCTTGTCGTGGCTCTTGGCGTGCACCGCCTCCTGCCCCATGAAGCCGATCATCTCCTCGCGGAGGCGCTCGTCTTTGACATAGCCCATCGCCTCGGTGAAGTTCGTACAGAACCACCGCTCCCCCGTTGGGAGGAGGAGGTTGAGCGAGGAGATGAAGTGCGAGCCGTACGGGTCGCCCTCGATCCAGCACAACGGCGAGTCCGAGAAGTCGAATTGGACGTCGCGCGCGTGCAGCGCGACCTCTTCGGGAGCGAAATGGTCCGGGGCGACATCTATAGTCGCGACCTGCTCAGCAGCCATGCTCTGTCTCCTCACAGCGTTCTCGAAGCTTCAGTTCGACTATATGGCGTAGCTCATATCTTGCATACGTGATATTCCAGCAATTGCCCTCGGTTGTGTGATGTGTGTCATAGGTCGAACGTCAGCCGTCCGCCGTCTTTGGACCGCGAGACGCACACCAGCATCTGCCCCTGCTCCCGCTGCAGATCGGTGAGCGTGCTGTCCCGGTGGTCGACCGCGCCGTCGAGCACCCGCTGCACGCATGTCCCGCAGAACCCTTGCTGGCAGGAGTAGCCGACGTTCGGCTTGACCCGGCGGATCGCGGCGAGGGCGCTCTCGTCCGCGCCGACCTCGACCACCTCGCCGCTGCGGCCGAGGACCGCCTCGAACGCCACGCCGTTCACCACCGGCGGCGGGGAGAACCGCTCGAAGTGCAACTCCACCTCATGGCCGATGCCCCGCCGGATCGTCTCGATCATCGGCGGCGGGCCGCACGCGTAGACGGCGGTGTCCCCGTCCACGCCGTCGAGCAAGTCGGCGGGCGAGGGCAGCCCGTGCTCGTCGTCGGTGCGCACCCGCGCGCGCGGGCCGAAAGCCGCCACCTCGTCCAGGAACGGCAGGCTCGACGGATGCCTGCCGGTGTAGAGCATGCTCCAGTCGAGACAGAGCCGGTCCGCGAGCCGCGCCATCGGCAGGATCGGGGTGATGCCGATGCCGCCCGCGACGAAGCGCAGCTTCTTCTTCGCCGAGGCCGACCCCGGCAGCGGCATCATGAACGCGTTGCGCGGCTGGCTGATCTCGACGAGGTCGCCGACGCGCAGGGTGTGCGCCTCGACCGACCCGCCCCCGCCGTCCGGGATCCGACGGACCGCGATCCGGTACTCCCGCTCCCGGCGGGGGTCGCCGCACAACGAGTACTGGCGCACCCGGCCCGAGGGCAGGAAGATGTCGATATGCGCGCCCGCGTGCCAGGGCCGCAGCTTGGTCCCGTCCGGGGCCGCCAACGTGAGCTGGCAGACGTTGTCGTCCTCCGCGACGATCCGCCGGTCGACGACCAGCATCGCCTTGCGGTTCGGCGTCGCGACGAGCGCGAGGAGCTCCTCGTCCGCGTGCCCGAGGAGGGCCAGGGGCGCGATGTAGTCGAGCGCGCCGCCGATGAGGCGCATGAGCAGGTCCTTGCGCTCCGTCCCGTACAGGCCGACCGGGACGTCCTGGGCATGGGCCTTCAGCACGCCCGCCTTGATCAACGACTCGCGCACCGCTTTTCGAACCGGCCCGACCTGCCCGGGCGCGTGGCCTGCCTCAACCATGCGACACCCGGGCCGCAGGAGAAACGGCGAGGTAGGCGACGGCTTGCGCGGTGTTGCCCTCCGTGTCCGTGGTGTAGTGCCACCGCAGCAGCCGGAAGGCCGAGCGCAGCAGGAAGCCCACCCGGGGGATCGAGCCGCCCCGCCACGAGTCCCGCAGCCGCCAGAACAATCGGCAGTACCCGAGGTTGGGCAACGCCGGATCGTTGTGGACCAGGAATTTCGTCCCGCGCAGGATGATGGTCAAGAAGCCGACGCTCGCGATGACGCTCATATACGCGCGCTGGAAGTACCCCATGCCGAGGTAGGTGGCGAGATTGTGCGCGACGTGACGGTGCTCGACCTCCTCCGCGCCATGCCAGCGGAACAGGTCGGCCATCGCCGGGTCCACGTCGAGCTCGTTCCACTGGTTGTTGAGCACCCAGTCGCCGAGCACCGCTGTGAAATGCTCGATCGAGGCGACCAGCGCGGTGGCGGCCTGCACCGCCTTGGCCCTGCGGCCGGGGTCGGCCTGGTCGATCCGTTCCGAGAGCCGCTGCGCCACCCACTCCACCTGGTGGAGGAAGGGCGCGCAGTCGACGCCGTGGCGGGCCAGGAACTGGACCACCGCCTTGTCGTGGCTTTTGGCGTGCACCGCCTCCTGGCCCATGAAGCCGATCGCCTCCTCGCGGATGCGCTCGTCTTTCACGTACTCCAAGGCGTCGGTGAAGACTTTGCAGAACCAGCGCTCGCCGGTGGGCAGGAAGAGGTTCAGCGCGGTGATGAAATGCGAGCCGTACGGATCGCCCTCGATCCAGCTGAGCCGCGCCTTGCTGAAGTCGAAATGCACATCGCGCGCGTGCAGCGCGATCTCTTCGGGCGCGAACGCGTCCGGAGCGCCCCCCGCTGCCGCGAACGGCTCGACAGCCATGGTCTTCTCCTTCGCACGCTCACCGGTTCTAGATCCGAGTATACGCCCGCGCGGGCCCCGCCCGGCGGCGCTCCAACGCCGCCCCGCCCCGCTGCGCGGCGGGGCTAGGATGAGGCGACCGCCACAGCGGAACGACCCCGGAGACGCCCGAATCGCGCGGCGCCTGAATTGAGAGGTGCTCGACTTGAGAGGTGCGAAACTGCCGATCATCTTCGTCGTGGCGGTGGTCGGCGCCCTTGTCGCCGGAGCGCTCGGGCTCGTGGTCCTCGCGGGCCTGCCGGACCGGGGCGGCGCCGAGCGGTCGGGCCAGGCCGCGCACGCCGCCCGGAAGCCGACTGGTTCGAGCATCACGGCCTCGTCCCCCCGCCCGCTGCCCAGCGCCGACAGCCCGAGTCCCGACTCCCCCTGGCCGAGCGCTTCGACCTCGGCGCGGCAACCCTCCGCGACCAGCTCCTCCCCCACGACCTCGACGCGGCGGCCCTCCGCCACCACGTCGGCCCCGGCCGTGCGAGGCACGCCGATGACTGTCTCGTACTCGGTCACCGGTCCCGCCTCGGCGACAGTCTTGACGTATTGGCGGGCCGACCACGACATCGCGTCCGAGCATGGGACCGCGTTGCCCTGGTCCCGCACGGTCACCCTGGTCGACCAGGGCCTCATCCGGCTCAGCGCCCAGGTCGACCACGGCGCCGTGCATTGCGCGATCGCCGTGGACGGGCAAGTCGTCGCCGAAGCGTCCGCGGACTTCTTCGTGAGCTGCGAAGCCCGTCCTGCCCCCGCCTCGCACGACCGTTAGGCGCCAGTTCCGGGCGGCGAGCCGCGCGTGCGCATCGTCGCGACCCGTCGTTTCACGTGAATCGCGAACCTCGCCGCGAGCCAGATTCTCCCAGCGTTTTCCCAGCCCCGAGCGCTTGCACCGGGACGGCGCCAGCATTAGCATTCGTGGGGAAGAGCGTTGCCGAACAGTGCTGAACAGGGGGACTTGGACCGCCCGGCAGCGGCAACGGGGCGAGAAAGGATCTCAGCAACCATGCACATGTCTGCCTTGGCCAAGACAGTCCTCATCGGAGCGGCAGCGCTCCCCCTCGCGTTGCCCGCGAGCTTCGCCTCCGCGGCCCCCGTGACTGTCGCGTACCAAGTCGTCGGTTCCGGCAAGGCCACCGAGCTCGTCTACTGGGACGAGACCGGGACCAAGCAGACCGAGACCAACGTGCCCCTGCCGTGGAGCAAGACGGTGGCGATCCCCAAGACCATCCCCATCCACCTGAACGTGGTCGTCCCGAACGGCGAGGTCACCTGCAAGATCGCCGTGGACGGCAAGCCCACGTCGGAGATCAAGGGCAAATACTCCGCGCGCTGCAGCACGGACATCACCGGGTCCTGAGCTTCGGTTCGAGCCGTTCATACCCTCCTGGGGTATCATCGCAGGATGAGCGAGAACAGCGCCGTCGAAAACATGCTCGGCCCGGCCCCCGTGAAGGCCGACGTGGAATGCTGCCACAAAGCCGAGCACGGCGCGCACGGCTACAACGAGAACAAGGACAGCCACCTTCGCAGGCTGCGCCGGATCGAGGGGCAAGTCCGGGGCCTCGCCCGGATGATCGAGCAGGACGATTACTGTATCGACGTGCTCACCCAGGTTTCGGCGACGACTCGGGCGCTGCAATCCATGGCGCTTGGCTTGCTCGACGAGCACCTGAAAGGGTGCGTCGCCTCGGCGATCCACCACGGCGACGACCCCGAGGCGAAAATCGCCGAGGCTTCGGCCGCTATCGCCCGACTCGTCCGATCCTGAGGAGACCCATGACCAGCCAGAGCTACCATGTCGTCGGCATGACCTGCGGGCATTGCGCGAGCGCGGTCCGCGAGGGCCTCGCTTCGCTCACGGGAGTCTCCGACGTGGCCGTCAATCTCGAAACCGGCGAGGTGCGCGTCGCCTCCGCCGCGCCGCTCGACGACGCGCGCGTGCGAGAAGCCGTCGCCGAGGCGGGCTACGAGCTCGCCTAGAGCGCGGGCGCCGCGCCTCCCCCTCGGCGAGCTGGAATTCGGGCGAGCGCCCGGTCCGCCTCGTCGAGGAGCCTGCGCACGATCCCGGCGGCGGGAAGGATGTCGGCGACGAGCCCGACCCCTTCGCCGATATGGACTGTCGCCATGCGGAAATCGCCGCCCGCGACCGCCGAGGCGAAAGCCTCCCGCAGCTCGGGCAGCCGTTCCGCGAGCTCGTCCTCGTGCCCGTGCCACTGGTCGATGAACGCATTGCGCAGCACCCTGCCGGTGAACTCCCCCGGCCAGGACAGGTCCCTTGCCACGTCGTACACCCGGGTGCGCACGGTGTCGTCGCCACCCGCCGCCACAACGAGCCGTCGGGCCGCGTCGGACAAAAGGGACTCCTCGCTCGCCACGAACCTGCTGCCCACCACGGCGCCTTCGGCCCCGAGGGCGAGGGCGGCCGCAAGCCCCCTCCCGTCGACCACGCCGCCCGCCGCGAGCACCGGCACACCCGTCTTCGCGGCGAGGTCGACGACTTCGGGGAGGAGCGAGAACGTGGACCGCTCGTTCCCGCCGTGCCCGCCCGCCTCGGTTCCCTGCGCCACCAGCACGTCGGCCCCAGCCGCCAAGGCCTCCGCCGCGCCGCGGATGTTTTGGACCTGGACCACGAGCTTGGCCCCGGCGCGGCGGATCTCGGCGGCGTAGGGCTCCGGATCGCCGAAGGAGAGCCACACCGCGACCGGCCTTCGGCGCAGCGCCGCATCGAGGAGCTCGCGGTTCTGCGCGAGCGTCCACGTGATGAAGCCGACCCCGATCTGCGCGTCGCCCGCCAGCGCGAACTCGCGGTCCAGGCCCGCCGCCCCGCCGTATCCGGCTCCGATGAAGCCGAGTGCCCCCGCGGCCGAGACCGCGCCTGCTAGCCGCCCGCCCGCCACGCCGCCCATTGGGGCGAGGACCAGGGGATGCTCGATCCCGAACATCTCGGTCAGCTTGGTCGAGTAGGCCACGCGCGCTCCTTACGTCCGCGCCAGCCTAGCGGCTAGGCGCCGACGAGCCTGCGAACGCCCCTGCCGAGGAGGGTCGGGGCCTTCTGCTTGCGCGGGGCGCCGAAGAGCTCCCCGTAGAGGTCGTCCGGCACCGCCCGCGTGCTCTTCCACAATTTCAGCGTGACCCGCCCGGAGACGAGCCCGACCTCGTGGAAATAACGGATCATCGGCTCGCACATGAACTGCGCGTTCCCCCGGTAGTTCGGGTTGAGCTGCGCCGCGAGCGCGCCGCGCAACGGGGACATGCCCAAAACACGGCGGTAGACCTCCGGGTGGAACACCACCGGGAGGACGAGCGCGCAGACGAGCGCGATCATGAACCGGTGGAAGGCTTTCGTGAAGCGGTTCGCCTTCTGGTAGGTCCGCACCAGCTCCTCGCGGGCGAAGGTGATGTGCCGGGCCTCTTCGAGCACATGGATCTTGAAGAGCTGGCGCAGGTGCGGCTGGATCTGCTCGTCCAACATCGCCTCCCGCTGCAGCCGGTCGAGGATCTCCTCGATGAGGAGCGTCCCGCCCCAGGTGGTGGTGCACGCGGGCAGGATGCCGGTGAAGAGGTTGATGAACCAGTTCACGCCCTTGGGCAGCTCGTAGGGCTCGACGCCGAGCTTGTTGATCGCGCGGGAGAACATAGTGGAGTGACGGGCCTCGTCCCCGATCTCGGTCAGCGCGTAGCGGGTGCTGTCGTTCGCCAGCCCGTTGGAGATGACGTGGCGGAACAGGAACGTGCTCAACACCGCCTCGGCGAAGATGCCGAAGCTGAAGATGCTCACCATCTCGTGGCGCGACATCTCGTAGCGCTGCTCGGGCGAGAGCTTGTCCCAGATCCGAGTGCCGTACAGGGAGAGCCGGTGCTCGGGGGCGAACTGCTTGTCGTCTGAGAAAGGGTCGTCCCAATCGATGTCGACCTCGGCGTCGTAGCTGCGCTCCACGGCCGCGCGCAACAGCCGCGCGGCTGTCTTCTCCCGGTCGCCGATCCGCTTCGCCTTGGTCTGCGACGCGCCGGTGGTCAGCATGGTCGGTTCTGTCGTCAACACGTGCGCCATGGTTCTCCTCGGAGTTGTCCCGCTCGCGCGGCCTCGCCAATGCCCAGCTATGTGGGCTACGCCTCAATGCTAGACATTTCTACGCATTGTGTAAAGAATTATGTGAAGATCCGCCGATCTTCTTAGAGGTCGCACAACTTACGCGGCAAGGCAGGCGAATTCCACGCGGGTGTCGCCGTACAAGTAGGTTTTCACCAGTTCGAGCCCGAGCGGCCACGTCGTGGCGGCAGTCCTGCTCGCCCGTTCGAGCACGAGCATCCCCTCCGGGTCGAGCCAGCCGCCCCCGGCGAGTTTCGCGAGCATGTCGTCGACCTCGTCGCAGCCGATGTCGTACGGCGGGTCCGCGAGCACGAGGTCGAAGGGCCGAGCGGGCGCCTGCCCCGCCAGGACCTGCCGGACCTTGCCCGCCTGGATCCGGACCCGCTCGCCCAGCCCGAGGCTGGCGATGTTCGAGCGAAGCGCTTTCACCGCGACGGGGGCGTGCTCGACAAGGACCGCAGCTTCGGCTCCGCGCGAGATCGCTTCGACTCCGAGCGCCCCCGAGCCTGCGTAGAGGTCGAGCACGCGCGCCCCGTCGAGGTCGATATGGCTGCGCAGCGCGTCGAAGATCGCCGCCCGCACCCGCTCGGACGTCGGCCTCGCCCCCGCCTGCGGCACCTGCAGACGGCGGCCGCGCAGCGTCCCCGAAACAATCCTGATCACCTTGTCACCGCTTTCGCCTCAACGCCCGAGCCATCCTCACCGCCCGAGCCATCCTCACCGCCCGAACAAGGCGCGGAGGAAGAACACCAGGTTCGCGGGCCGTTCCGCGAGCCTGCGCACAAAATACCCGTACCACTGCTCGCCGTACGGGACGTAGGTGCGCACCCTCGCCCGTTCGGCGGCCAATCGCGCCTGCTCGTCCGCGCGGATCCCGTACAACATTTGATATTCGAAGCTGTCGGCGCGGCCATTCGCGAGCCTGCCCGCCTCCACGATCATCGCCGGGTCGTGGGTGGCCGCCATGGGGTAGCCGCCGCCGCCGAAAAGGATCGCGAGGCATCGCTTGTAGGACGCGTCCACCTCGTCTTTCTCCTGGTAGGCGACCGAGCCGGGCTCCTGGTACGCGCCCTTGCAGAGCCGGATCCGCGAGCCTGGCGCGGCGAACTCGCGGCAGTCCGCCTCTGTGCGCCTGAGGTAGCTCTGCAGCACTGTGCCCGTCCAGGGGAAATCCCGCCGCAGCGCGCGCACGGCCGAAAGCGTGGCTTCAGTGGTCGTGTGGTCTTCCATGTCCACCGTGACGAGCGCCCCGACCTCGGCCGCCTTCGCGCACACCTCCCGCGCGCCCGCGAGGGCGATCTCCTGCCCGTCCGGCAGGGACTGCCCGAAGGCGGACAGTTTGATCGAGGCCTCGACCGCGCCGTCGGCGAGCACCAGGCCCCGCCCGGCGAGCTCGTCGCGCAGCGCCCCCAGCCCGTCCAGCAGCGCGAGATACGCCTGGACGGTGGCTTTCGCCTGCTCCAGCTCGCGGACGTTCTCGCCGAGGTAGTCGACCGAGACGAAGCGCGAGGCCAGCAGCTCCGCGACGGCGGGCAGCACGTCCTCAAGGGCGTATCCGGCGACGAACCGGGACACCACCGCCCGAGTGAAGGCGAAGCGTTGCGAGAACGCTTCGAGGCCCTGGCTCTTCGACGCGGCGAGCAGCGCCGGGCGCATCGGGTTCTTCAGCGTCCGAGCGAGGGCCGAGCTCCCGCTCATAAGCCCATATGCGGGTACGTGTGGTCGACAGCGGGGACGAATGTCTCCTTGATCGACCGAGGCGAGGCCCAGCGCGCCAGATTGAGCTTCGAGCCTGCCTTGTCGTTCGTGCCCGAGGCGCGCCCGCCGCCGAACGGCTGCTGGCCGACCACCGCGCCGGTGGGCTTGTCGTTCACATAGAAATTGCCCGCTGCGAAGCGCAGCGCCCGGCGCGCCTGGTCGACAGCGGCCCGGTCCCTGGCGAAAACCGCGCCGGTGAGCGCGTACTTCGAGGTCGCGTCGACCAGGTCGAGCACCTTCGGCCACTCGTCGTCCGGATAGACGTGCACCGAGAGGATGGGGCCGAAGTACTCGACGCGCATCGCCTCGTCCGCCGGGTCGTCCACCACCAGGACCGTGGGGCGCACGAAATAGCCCTCGCTGTCGTCGGCGGTCCCGCCCGCGAGGATCCGCACGCCCGGCGCGCGCCGGGCCCGCTCCAATGCCGCCGCGTGCTTGTCGAACGCGCGCCGGTCGATCACCGCCCCGCCGAAGTTCTCGAAGTCCGCGACATCGCCGTAGCGGAGCCCGTTCGTCGTCGCCGCCAGCTCCTCCTCGATCTCCGACCACAGCGACTGGGGGATGTAGGCGCGCGAGGCCGCGGAGCATTTCTGCCCCTGGTACTCGAAGGCGCCCCGGACGAGCCCGGTGACCAGCGCTCGGGGATCGGCGCTCGGATGGGCGAGCACGAAGTCCTTGCCGCCGGTCTCCCCCACGATCCTCGGATAGCCCCGGTAGTTCGCGATATTGGCCCCGACCTGGGCCCAGAGCTTCTGGAACGTGGCCGTCGACCCGGTGAAATGGATCCCCGCCAGGCCCGGGTCGGCGAGGAGCACCTCGGAGACCGCGACCCCGTCCCCATGCACGAGGTTGACCACCCCTGGCGGCAATCCCGCCTCGGCCAACAGCGCAAGGGTCAGCTGCGCGGACAACGCCTGCGTCGGCGACGGCTTCCATACAACTGTATTCCCAAGGAGCGCGGGCGCGGTCGGGAGGTTGCCGCCGATCGCGGTGAAGTTGAACGGCGTGATCGCGTAGACGAACCCCTCCAGCGGGCGGTACTCGACGCGGTTCCAGACCCCGGGCGAGCTCGCGGGCTGCTCGGCGAGCAGCTCGCGGGCGAAAGCGACGTTGAACCGCCAGAAGTCGATCAGCTCGCAGGCCGCGTCGATCTCGGCCTGGTGCACCGACTTCGACTGGCCCAGCATCGTGGCGGCGACCAGCCTCGCCCGCCAAGGCCCCGCAAGGAGGTCCGCCGCCTTGAGGAAGACCGCCGCGCGCTCGTCGAACGGAAGCTCGCGCCACTCCGGCGCGGCCTGCGCCGCCGCCGAGACGGCGGCTTTCGCGTCCTCGGCCGTCGCATTGCGCAGCGTCCCGAGGACGTGGGCGTGGCGGTGCGGGGCCACCACGGGGACCTCGGCCCCCGACCCGACGACCGGCCTGCCGCCGACGACATGCGGAAGATCCGTCGTCCGAGAGCCCAGCTCGGCGAGGGCCGCCAGGGCCGCCGCGCGCTCGGCGGAGCCCGGCGCGTACGACTTCACCGGCTCGTTCGCGGGAAATGGAACGTCCGTGACGGCGTCCATCTGGCCTCCCTTCAGTCAGCGACCATTTCTCGCCAGCTTAGGCCAATCCCGCTGTCGTCGCAGCGGTGGAACGAGAGAGAAATCTATACTGTACGATATATTCAGATATGCAACGAGTTGCGTATCCGCCTCATGCCAACCCCGAATCGCAGGAGTCCATCAGATATGAGCGTCGCCAACGACTTCCGTCGCGCCATCGAAAACCAAGACCTCGCGGCCATCTCCGAACTGCTCGCGCCGGACATCCGGTTCCACTCCCCGGTGAAGTTCACCCCGTTCGAGGGCAAGGAGACCGTGCTCGCCCTCCTCAATGTCCTGATCACCGACGTTTTCACCGACTTCCGCTACGTCGGCCAGTACGACGGCGCGGTCGACGAGGGCGACGGTCCGCGCGAGTCGCATGTGCTGTCATTCCGCGCCAAGGCGGGCGAGAAGCAGATCCACGGCGTGGACATCGTCGAGCCCGACGCGAACGGCCTGATCCAGACGTTCACCGTGATGCTGCGCCCGTTCTCGGCGGCGCAGACCGTCTCCGACGCAGTGCTGGCGGGCTTCGCCAAGCTCTACGGCTCGGACAAGGTCGCCGCGCCGAACGCGGGCTGAGCCCGGCTCAGCCTCGCGCGGCCATCGCCGCCTTCTTGGCCCGGTTGCCGCAGAAATTCATGCTGCACCACCGACGGTTGCCGCCCCTGCTCGTGTCGAGATAGAGCCCCCGGCAGTGCTCGTCCGAGCAGGCCTTCACGCGGGCCCGGTCCGGCCCGCCCAGCGTCTGCGCCGCGTCGGCCGCGAGCACCGACAACGCGTCGTCCATGCTCGACCCCGTCCATTGGGCCACGCCGTCGTCCAACCGCAACCACGGGCGCCCCTTCCTGCTCCATTCATTGATCGCCCCGGAGTCCTCCGGCGCGGGCCTTCGTCCTGCCGCGACGGCGGCCCCCGCCGCGTAGACGTGCTCCCGGAGCCGCACAGCCGCCACGAGGTCGCCCTCGGCGAGCGGCTCGGCGACAAAACCCAGCCCATTGGCGCGCAGCCACAGCCCGAGGAGCCCGGGCGTCCCGAGGCGCTCGAACGCCCTGCCCGGCCGGTCGGTCAACGTCGCGGTGAACCGGAACGCCAGCGAGGCGTTGTCCAGGCGGAAAACGGCGGCAGCCTCGTCATTCATGCGAACCAGTTTAACCAGTTCGACAAGCGGCGAGTTTCACGCTATTCTTGAACCGTCTCAGACGGTTCAAGAATAGGAGGCCTTATGGCTGCGGCAGTCCACCACATCGGCGTGACCGTGCCCGACGTCTTCGCGGCTGTCGACTGGTACTGCGAGGTGTTCGGGCTCCACTGCGCGGTCGAGCCCAGAGCCCTCCTCGCCAGCCCTGCCGAGCGCCCGCCGGGGCTCGACTCCAGGTTCCGCGAGGGACGGATCTCTTGCCTCTTGTCCGGGAACGGGGTCGGCCTCGAACTGTTCCAGTTCGTCGACCCGCCGACCCTGCCCGATGACCACGCGGTCCCGTACGACCGCCGGGGGCCGTGGCACATCTGCTTCACGCACCCCGATGTCGAGACACTGACCGCAATAGTGGTCGAAAAAGGAGGACGGCTGCTCACGCCGCCAAGAAGGCTGTTCCCCCACCGTCCGCACGTCCTGTCCTACGTCGCCGACCCATGGGGCACGACGATCGAGCTGATGAGCCATGCCCCGGTGGAGGTCTTCGCGCAATGGCCCTCCGACGGAGCCTTCCCCTTGGCCTGCCCGCCGCAACACCGCCGCGCCGCAACACCGCACGAAGGAGCATCCTCATGACGCACACCGGCCAATCCGTCGCCGTCGTCGGCCTCGGAGCCATGGGCTCGGCAATGGCCCGCAATCTCCTGGCGGCGGGCCACGACGTCGCGGTGTGGAACCGTTCGCCCACGCCGGTCGAACAGCTCGTCGCACAGGGAGCCCGCGCCGCCTTGTCCGCGTCCGACGCGTTCGAGTCGGGCGTGGTTCTCTCCGCGTTGTCCGACGACGACGCCGTCGCTGAGACATTCCTGCACCCGCGCGCGCTGGCGGCAAGCCGGAACGCGTTGCACGTCAACCTCGCCACCGTGAGCCCGGCCCTCGCCGCCCTCGCGGCCGACGCGCACGCCGAGCATGGCTGCGGCTACGTCTCGGCCCCGGTCTTCGGGTCCGTCGCCGTCGCCTCGGCAGGCCAACTGCAAGTGCTCGCAGCCGGACCGAGCGCGCACATCGACCAGGCGCAACCGTTCCTCGACGTGATCGGGGCCCGCACCTGGCGGCTCGGAGACTCGCCGCATCAGGCGAGCGTCGTCAAAATCCTCGGCAACTTCCTCATCGCCTCCGCGATTCAAGCGCTCAGCGAGGCCGTCAGCATGGGCGAGCGATCCGACGTGCCCGCGGACCTGCTTGTGGAGATCTTGGCCGGGACCATCTTCCCCGGCAGGGTGTACAGCGGATACGGCTCGCTCATCGCGGACCGGTCGTACCGGCCCGCCGGGTTCACGACCGCGCTCGGGCGCAAAGACATCGGGCTCGCGCTCGACCTCGCCGCCACGGCAGGCCTTCGCCTGCCGTTCGGCGAGGTGCTGCGGTCGGTCTACGACGACGCGCTGTCCGAGGGGCTCGCCGACTGGGACTGGTCCTCGGTCGCCGAGCTGCAGCGCAACCGTCACGCGGGCTGAGCAGCCCGCACGCCGCCTCAGCCTCGGGGAGCCCCGCGTGGATGCATCGCAAGGCGGCAGGCCGTGCAGTGCACAAGAGCGGAGGCCACGGAGCAGGTGCATAAGCGGCCGACAACGCAGCGAGGCGCCGCGCGGACCCCGAGGTCAGCCTCGGGTGAGCTTGCGGTGGGTAACAGAGTGCGGGCGGGCCGCATCGGCGCCGAGGCGATCGATCTTGTTCGCCTCGTAGCCTTGGAAGTTGCCCTCGAACCAGAACCAGTCCGCCGAGTTGTCGTCGTTGCCCTCCCACGCGAGGATGTGCGTGCAGGTGCGGTCGAGGAACCAGCGGTCGTGGGAGATCACCACGGCGCAGCCCGGGAACTTGTCGAGCGCGTTCTCCAGCGAGGACAGCGTCTCGACGTCGAGGTCGTTGGTCGGCTCGTCGAGCAGGATCAAGTTCCCGCCCTGCTTGAGGGTGAGCGCGAGGTTGAGCCGGTTGCGCTCGCCGCCGGAGAGCACGCCCGCAGGCTTCTGCTGGTCCGGCCCTTTGAACCCGAACGCGGAGACATACGCGCGGGACGGGATCTCGGTCTGCCCGACCTGGATGTAGTCGAGGCCCTCGGAGACGACCTGCCAGACCGTCTTCGCCGGGTCGATCCCGGCGCGGTTCTGGTCGACGTAGCTGAGCTTGACGGTCTCGCCGATCTTCACCGTGCCGGAGTCCGCCGACTCGAAGCCGACGATGGTCTTGAACAGCGTGGACTTGCCGACGCCGTTCGGGCCGATGACGCCGACGATGCCGTTGCGCGGCAACGTGAACGAGAGGTCCTTGATGAGCAGCCGGTCGCCGAAGCCCTTGTCCAGGTGGTCGACCTCGACCACAACGTTGCCGAGGCGCGGGCCTGCCGGGATCTGGATCTCTTCGAAATCGAGCTTGCGGGTCTTCTCCGCCTCGGCGGCCATCTCCTCGTAGCGGGTGAGCCTGGCCTTGTTCTTGGCCTGGCGGGCCTTGGCCCCCGAGCGCACCCAGGCCAGCTCTTCCTGCAGGCGCTTTTGCAGCTTCTGGTCCTTCTTGCCCTGGACTTCGAGACGCTCGGACTTCTTCTCCAGGTACGTGGAGTAGTTGCCCTCGTACGGGTACGCGCGGCCCCGGTCGAGCTCGAGGATCCACTGGGCGACGTTGTCGAGGAAGTACCGGTCGTGGGTGACGGCGAGGACTGCGCCGGGGTAGCTCGCGAGGAACTGCTCCAGCCACAGGACGCTCTCGGCGTCGAGGTGGTTGGTCGGCTCGTCGAGGAGCAGGAGGTCGGGCTTGGAGAGCAGGAGCTTGCAGAGCGCGACGCGGCGGCGCTCGCCGCCGGAGAGGTGCGTGACCGGCTCGTCCGCAGGCGGACAGCGCAACGCGTCCATGGCCTGCTCGAGCTGCGAGTCGAGGTCCCACGCGTCGGCGTGGTCGAGCTCCTCCTGGAGCCTGCCCATCTCCTCCATGAGCTCGTCGGAGTACTCCGTGGCCATGAGCTCGGCGACCTCGTTGAAGCGGTCGAGCTTCACCTTGATCTCGCCGAGGCCCGCCTCGACGTTCTGCCGGACGGTCTTCTCCTCGTCGAGCTGCGGCTCCTGCATGAGGATGCCGACAGTCGCCTCGGGAGCGAGGAGGGCGTCGCCGTTCCCCGGCTGGTCCAGGCCCGCCATGATCTTCAGGACGCTGGACTTGCCAGCGCCGTTGGGGCCGACCACGCCGATCTTCGCCCCCGGAAGGAAGGCAAGGGTCACGTTGTCGAGGATGACCTTGTCGCCGTGTGCTTTGCGCACATTGCGCATGGTGTAGATGTAATCCGCCACCGGGCTATCTTAGGCCAACAACAGCCCTGCCCGTCACAACGGACGCCGACAGCGCTTGTCGGGGCGCCTCCGCCCGCCCGCAGGCGGGCAGAGGCATAACGCCGAATCCCGCGCGCCCGCTCATAGTTCTTTTCGGAAATGGAAAGATGTGATGGAGTAGCCGTGCTTGAAGTACTGCCGGTGCGCTGTCGCGCGCGTCGGCAATGTCCCCGAGTCGAGCTCCACCCCGGCGAAGCCGAGGCGTTGCGCCTCTTCGTCCACCCACGCGAGCAGCCGCGCCGCGTAGCCCTTCCCCCGGTGCTCGGGGAGGGTGGAGAGGTCGTCGATGTAGATATGCCCGCCGGACACCAGGTTGTGGTTGAGCCGGAAGCCCGCCACCGCCGCAGCCTGCTCGGACTTGTCCGGGCCGAGCCCGCCGTCCAAGAAGAGGCCCGCCAGGCGGTAGCCGAGCGGCCGCTGCAATTCGTCCACCTGGCTCGCGAACGCCTCGGGCGAAGGGAGGTGCGGGCGCAGCTCCCGCATCGCCAGCCACACCCGGCCCGACTCGCCCCGGCCGATCTCCTCGATCATCGCAGTCCCTTCGGTCACCGGGCCAAGCCTAGCCGTCCGGCGGAAGCCCCCTCCGTGCCGCATCAGCCCTCAGAGAGACCCCACCTGGTCTATGCCATACGACATATGATACATATTTATTGCTCTGTATCACATGATCGGAGCCGCCGCCCTCTGGCAGGCGGAACCCCCTCCTCCCGGAAGGACGGACCGTGAAACTCGGTTTGAAGCTTTGGTACTCCCCACTGATGCAGTACGCCGACCTGGTGCAGGAGGCCGAACACCTCGGCTACGACTCGGTGTGGACGGGCGAGACCTGGGGCCAGGACGCCCTGGCCTCGCTGGCCTGGGCGGGATCGCGCACCTCCCGGATCAAACTCGGCACCAATATCGCCCAGCTCGCCGCACGCACCCCGACGGCGGCCGCGATGACGGCGATGACCCTCGACCACCTCAGCGGCGGACGGTTCATCCTCGGCCTCGGAGCCTCGGGGCCCCAGGTGGTCGAAGGCTGGTTCGGGCAGCCGTACCCCAAGCCGCTGGCCCGCACCCGCGAGTATGTCGAGATCATCCGCAAGGTGCTGCGGCGGGACGCCCCAGTGACCTATCAGGGCGAGTTCTACACGCTGCCCTACGACGGCGGGGCCCGGCTCGGCAAACCGCTCAAAACCATCATCCACCCGCTTCGGGAGGACTTGCCGGTCTACCTCGCGGCGATCGGCCCGAAGAACCTGGAGCTCGCGGGCGAGATCGCCGACGGATTGCTGCCGATCTTCTACTCGCCGAAGACAGACGGCTACTTCCGCGAGGCCCTCGGCCGAGGGTTCGCCAAGCCGGGGGCGCGGCGCTCCGCCGCCGACTTCGAGATCGCCGCAGCCGTGCCGGTCGTCGTCGACGACGACCTCGAGGCCGCGTACGACAAGCTCCGCCCGATGCTCGCCCTCTACATCGGCGGCATGGGCGCGAAAGGCGCGAACTTCTACTTCGACAACTTCGTCCGCCTCGGCTACGAGGCCGAGGCCACCGTCATCCAAGACCTCTACCTCGCGGGCAAGAAGGCCGAAGCCACCGCTGCCGTGCCCGTGGAGCTCATCGAAGACGTGGCGCTCGTCGGCCCCAAAGCGAAGATCAAAGACGACCTGCAGAAGTGGCGGGAGACCCTCGTGACGACCCTGGTCGTCGACGGGGACGCCGAACAGCTCCGCGCGATCGCAGAGGTCGTCCTCGACTAGCTCCGCCCGCCCTCGCGAACCCGAGCTGGCATTCGCGGACAACCGCCAGGCTGCTACCCTTCAAGCCAGAACGACGTGGGGTTTCTCGTCGCGGGTCGATGTGGGGCTTTTGGCGCGGCTTCGTGGCACGCCCCAAGAGGGAAGGGTGGCGACGGAATGGGGCCTCGAACAGATCCCGAAACACGCGAGCGGGCCGCGCGGCAAGTGGCCATGGGCGAGCAGCCCGCCGCCGAGCTCGCCCGCCAGCTCGGCGTCCGGTCCTCGACCGTCTGGTACTGGGCGCGGCGGTACGCGGCCGAGCACGGCCTGCCCCCGCCCGCATCGCAACGCGGCCCGCAGCGAAGACGCTCGCTCGCAGACGAGCTCCTCGCGGGGGCGACCACGCAGGAAGAGCTTGTCGAGCGGCTGAAAGCGCACCGCAACGCGGCGCGGGAGCGCGCGAGCTCCGCCAAGCGCGCCCAGCCGCAGGCGGGGAAGCGCGCCAGGGTCCCGTACGAGGAGCAGCAGTCGGCCATCAAGCAGTACCTGCAGCGCAAAGCGAGCGCTCGCGAGCTCGCGGCGCAGCACGGCGTGAGCATCACGACGATCCACTACTGGGTCCGGGGGTACCGGACCGAGCGCGGGATCTTCTGACCGGTCACGCGCGCCGGGCCGCCAGATCGGCGACCAGGGCCGCGAGCTCCCCCGCTGTCGCCAAGCCGGAGACATCCTCCTCGCCGATCGGCGGCAAGCCGAATTCCAGCTCGAGCTCCACGATGAGTTCGACGACTCGCACCGAGTGGTAGCCGAGGTCGTCGACGAGGCGGTCGCCGGGCCCGACCACGCGGCCGGGCTCGGGGGCGAGTTTGCCGATGACTTCGAGCACTCGCGCAGTCACATCGTCAGTCATGCGCCCGCCTTCCTACGCTGCCCGGAAGAGCATGGTCTCGGCGGTGAGCCCTGGGCCGAACGCCAGCGCGCAGCCGCTCGCCCCGGAGAGCGCCTTGCTCTCGTTCTGGCGCAGGATCTCGGCGAAGACGAACAGGATCGTCGCCGAAGCCATGTTGCCGTAGTTGTTGAGGACGTGGCGCGATACCGCGAGCTCCTGCGGGGAGAGCTCGACGGCCTCGCCGACAGCGTCGAGGATCGAGCGTCCGCCGGGATGGATGGCCCACAGGTCGATCGAGCTTTTCTCCGCCCCGTTCAAGATCAGCTTCATCGCCGCCTCGTCGCGCAGCGTCTTGCCCAACGCCCCAGGGACCTTGCCGGAGAGGAACATCTCGACGCTGGACGCGCCGATCTTCAAGGTCATCAGGTCTTTGGTGTCCGGTATCACGAGCGCCTTGAACGAGTCCATCGCGATACCGGTCTCCTCGGCGGTGACCAGCGCCGCCGCGCAGCCGTCGCTGAAGATCAGGAACGACAGCATGGTCTCCAACGACTGCGAGCCGAGCAGATGCAGCGAGCAGAGCTCCAGCGCGACGACCAGCACCTTCGCCCGAGGCTCCGAGCGGACGATGTGGTGGGCGAGCTTGAGCCCGTTGACCCCGGAGAAGCAGCCCATGAAGGCGATGTTCGTCCGCTCCACCGAGGACGGCACCCCGCATTTGTCGATGATCGCGAAGTCGAGCCCCGGCGTGAAGAACCCGGTGCAGGTGACGATGACGAGATGGGTGATCTCCTCCGGGGCCTCGAGGCCGAGCTGGTTCACCGCCGCGACCGCGAGCGGCGGGGCGGATTGCTCGAACGCGCGCATGCGGTCGTGGATGCTCACCGCGTTCGGGTCGCCGCCGTAGAACTCGTCGATGCCGGACATATTGGCCCACCGATGGCTGATGTGGGAGCGTTCGACCATCCGCCGGAAGACGAGCTGCGCCTTCGGGTCCTCGAACTGGGCTGTCGCGTAGTCCACGAACTCGTGGTGGACGTCGTGCTCGGGCACGGTGGTCGCGATCTTGTTGATGTGCGCCGTTGTCATCGTCGTTCTCTTCCTGTCGTTCGGTCTGTTCTTGCTACGCGGCGCTGGCGGGCGCGGTCAGGGCCCACGGGGCGGGCTCTTCGGAGAGCTCTGCCCAGTTCGAGTGCACGGCCTCGACCGGGAGGTCGCCGTCCAGGAGCCGTCGCCACAGCACTCGGCGGCGCGGTTTGCCGCTGGACGTGCGCTCGATGGCTCCCGGGTCGCCCCGGAAGACGGCGATCGCGACGTTCTCGGACACGACGGACAAGACCGCCGACTTGACCGCCGCCAACCAGGAGGAGTCGGCGCTCTCCACAATCGTCGCCACCACGTCCACGCCGCCGGCGGTGCCGAGGATCGTGGCGTGCTTGCCGGGGCTGAGGCCCGTCACCGCCCCGATCCTGGCGTCGAGGTCCTCCGCGAACAGCTTCACGCCGCGCACCTTGATGCTGTCGCCCATCCGGCCGATGACATACAGTTCGCCGTCGAGCAGGAAACCGGTGTCCCCGGTGGAGAGCTCGCCGCCGAGGAACGAGGTCGAGGTCTGCGCGTGCGGAGCGGCTTTGTACCCCGACGCGACGCCTGCGCCGCGCACCCGGATCTGGCCGTGCTGGCCGTCGTCGAGCACGGCCCCATGCTCGTCGACGATCTCCACTGTCGTCCCTTCGACGGGCTTGCCGCAGCTCACGATCCAGTTCCCGCCGCCGGGCACCGGCTCGCCGAGCAACGCCTCGTGCGCGGCGGCCACCGGCTCTCCCTCCCGAAGCGCGCAGTGCTCGAGCTGCACGAGCCGGACCGGCTGGCCCGGGCGGGTGCCGGTGACCGCGAGCGTCGCCTCCGCGAGGCCGTACGCCACGGTGATGCTGCGCGGGTCGAAGCCGTGCGGGGCGGCCAGCTCGACGAAGCTCGCGAGGCCTGCCGGGTCGACGCGCTCCGCCGCCGCGAGGGCCACCCGCCACCGCGAGAAGTCGAGCCCTTCGACCTGGTCGGGCCGGATCCGCCGGGCTGCATAGGAGTAGCCGAAACTCGGCGCGACCGCCACCGTCCCGCCGCCCTTGCCGAGGCTCTCCAGCCACCGCAACGGAGAGCGGACGAAGTGCGCCGGGGTGAGCAGACGGATCTCCAGGCCATGCGCGATCGGGGTCAGCAGACCTCCGATCAGGCCCATGTCGTGGTAGTGCGGAAGCCAGCTCACGAGCGAGTCCGCCGATGTCACGCCGAGCCACGAGCTGATCGACGCGATGTTGGCCTCGAGGTTCTCCCCGGTCACCCGCACCCCTTTCGGCGTGCCGCTCGAACCCGATGTGAACTGCAGGAGGGCCAAGTCCGCCGCGTCTCGGCGTTCCGATGGCGCCTGCTCCGCGAGGTCCGAGGCCCCGAAGGGCACGACAGCGGCCGCCGCGCCGGTCACGGCTGCGGCCTGTTCGGCCACGCCGACGAGCTGGCGGTCGACGAGGAACGCCTTCGGCCCGGCCCCGGCGAGCACATCGGCCAGGTGGCGGGTGTAGACGTCGAAGGAGCGGAAGGTGAGCGGCGTCGCGATGGGGGACGGGGTGCCGCCCGCGACCAGCGTCCCGTAGAAGGCGAGGAGGAAATCGCGCGGATCGAACGCGAGGATGGACACCACATCGCCCCGTTCCAGGCCGCGCCGCTGGAGCAGGCCCGCCACTCGGAAAACATCCGCCGCCAACTCGGCGTACGAGGCGAACACCCAGCCCTCGGCGGGATCGTCCTGGGCGAAATGAACACCCTCGCGGGAAGAGGGCTCGTCGAGCCAATGGAGCATATCCATCGCGACCACTCCTTATGAATTATCGGCCGCAATATCGCTACGGCTGAAGCTGGTGAATAACTGAATATATACAGATTGCCAAATAGCAGAGACACAGAAATCAGGACAGCACGGAAAAAGACAGGAACGGGGCAAAGAGAACAAGGCAGGAGAAATCACATCCACCCCGCGCGCACCGGAACACGACACGCGCGGAAACGATTACTCTCGACTTGTCGACCAATTTATTGATCCCAACCGGCTCCGGCGATCACACAGCCGAAGCCAAGCATGGACAATAACGCAATTCGCAGACACACGAGCAGCGTTTCTCATATAGAGCCACGCCCTCGGATTTCTTTCAGAAAATTCCCGGGCGAACCGCCCCGGAGGCCACTTCGTAGAAGGCGGCGCGTCACGTCGACGCACGGCGGGCCAGACGCCCTCGCGCATCGAGTCTTCGCGCCACTGCCTCCGAGACCTGCCATGTCTCGCGCACTTACTTGTGCGTCGCGGAGGCGTAAATTAATTTTTACGCCGATTCGTCAAAAAACGCAAGAACTAAAGTGGTCGGATGTGTTGAGTATCACAATAAACGCAGCTCAGGGCATTTTATCTGGAAATTGCATAATGGAAACTATCTTTAATTCGTCATATGAGAACCCACGCGAAACACCCCACAGAGACAATCACACGGGCCTTGGGGAGAAAAATCGGCATTCTCGCCCCTCTCCCGCCCCGACGTGCTGGACTTGCGCCGAATTTTAATCGAACAGAGCGCAAACAACGCCCCCCGGCCCGTGTTTTCGTTACCGACGAGTAAATTAACCGCCAAGTAACAAAAGGCGCTCCCGGAACGCTTCGCGAGGAGACCCCGAAAGCGTCCTCGACAACATGGCCGCAACGAGTCGGCGCGAATATCCAGGCTTGAAGAAGACGAATAAAAAATCGGCTCCTAGAAAGCATTGACAGCGGAACACGCGAGAGCAATACTCTCTTCCATGCGGCTCGAAGAATCCTCTACGCGACTTTCAGTGGTCGTCATCGGCGCCGGCTTCGCGGGAATTGCCGCCGCAGTGAAACTCCGCGAGACCGGAGTGGAAGATTTCATCATCTTGGAGCGCGAAGAAAGGGTGGGCGGAACATGGCGCGACGCGGTTTATCCCGGGGCCGAAGTGGACGTCCCCTCGTGCCTGTATTCCCTGTCGTTCGCGCCGAACCCGGACTGGAGCTCGATGAACTCCCCCGCCCATGAGATCCTGGCGTACATCGAGAACGTCGTGCGCGAGTTCGGCCTGGCCCCGTTCCTGCGTTTCGGGGCCGACGTCCGCCAAGCCGAGTTCGACGAATCGGAAGGCGCCTGGCGGATCGGGACCGAGGACGGGCGAGTGTTCGAAGCACGGGCAGTGATCGCCGCGGACGGCCTCCTGTCGAACGCGAGCTTCCCGAAGATTCCCGGCCTGGACGCGTTCACCGGCAAGAAAATCCTCAGCGCCAGCTGGGAGCGCGACTACGATTTCGCGGGCAAACGCGTGGCCGTCGTCGGCACCGGGGCCAGCGCGGTCCAGATCATCCCGGAGCTGGTCAAAACCGCGGGCCACGTCACCGTGTTCCAGCGCACCCCGGCCTGGGTGATCCCACGGGCGAATTTCCCGATGCCGGGAGCCCTCAAACGGCTGTTCCGAAGGGTCCCGGCGACCCAGCGCGCCGTTCGCGCCACCCTCTATTCGCTCTACGAGCTGCTGACTTTCGCGCTGGTCTGGATCACGCCGCTCACCAAAGTCGTCGAAGCCGTCTCGAAACGGCATCTGCGCTCGCAGGTTCCCGATCCGCAGCTGCGCGCGCGGCTCACCCCCGACTACCGCGTCGGATGCAAGCGGCCGCTGATCACCAGCACGTTCTACCCCGCCTTGCAACGGGAGAACTGCCGCCTCGTGCCGCATGCGGTGGCCGAGGTCGACGAAGAGGGCATCCGGGCCTCGGACGGGTCGGAGCACAAACTCGACTGCATCGTCTTCGCGACCGGCTACGACGTCGGCAGCCGGGGCTCCGCGTTCCGCGTGGTGGGCCGGGGCGGCAGGACGATCGCCGAAGAGTGGGCGCACGGCATGGTCGGCTACAAGAGCGTCAACGTCTCCGGGTATCCGAACTTCTTCTGGATCATGGGCCCGAACGCTTTCGGGCACAGCTCCGAGCTCCTGTTCATCGAGGAGCAAGTCGGCTACGCCGTCCGAGGCGTCGCCGAGATCCTCACCCGGAACCTGCGTCTTCTCGATGTGAAGCCCCAAGCGCAGGCCGCGCACAACGACCAGTTGCAGCGCAAACTCGCGAAGACGACGTTCAACTCCGGCTGCCAGAGCTGGTATCTGACCGACAACGGCTTCAACGGCATGATGTTCCCCGGAGGGGTCACCGCATACCACCGCCAAATGGCGAAGATCGACCTGAGCGACTACACCGTGGCAGTCGCCGACGACGCGAGAGCAGAGGCGCCCCGATGAGCCGGATCTCCTACCTGTGGTCCCTCCTGAAATCCGCCGCCAGGAAAGGGGAGACCGACGACGCGAACAAACTGGCGCTGGTCGAGCATGTGACGGCCAACGCCCCGCGCGGCGACATCGACGCGGCGATCAAGCTGATCGACGAGTTCGGCAGCCGCACGGCGTTCCTCATGAACATCGGCGACGAGAAGGGCGAGCTGCTCGACGACGCGGTCCGGCGGGCCCGGCCGCAGATCGCGCTGGAGCTCGGCGCGTTCTGCGGGTACAGCGGCTTGCGGATCGCCCGCTCCGCCCCCGAAGGGTCCCGCCTGTACTCCGTCGAGATGAACCCGTTCAACGCGGAAGTGGCGACACGGATCTGGGAGCACGCGGGCGTCGCGGACCGGGTCGCCGCCGTCGTCGGCGCCATCGACGACGGGAAGACCCTCGGCAGGCTCACGGACGAGTTCGCCGTCGGGCCCGGCTCGGTTGATTTCCTCTTCATCGACCATCACCAGCCGTGTTACCTCCCCGACCTGCTGCAGCTGCTGGGCGCGGGCCTGCTGCGCCCAGGCGCGACGGTCCTCGCCGACAACGTCGGCTTCCCCGGCTCGCCGAAGTACCGCAAGCATATGCGCGAGCACGAGGGCGTTGACTGGCAGACCGTCGAGCACAAGACGCACCTCGAGTACCAGTCCTTCGTCCCCGACCTGGTCCTGGAGTCGACCTATCTGGGAGAGAAGGCGTAGGCGTGCTCGACCGCGCCGCCCGGCTGGCCATCGCGGCCCCCAAGCGGATACTCGCCGTCGTCGTCCTCGTGACGGCGCTGTGCGGGGCGTTCGGAGCCACCGCGCAGGCGCGCCTGCTCAACGGCGGGCAGCTCAGCACGGACTCGGAGTCGGCGCGCGCCAGCGACCTGCTCGCCCAGCACTTCGACCAGGAGCGCATGGACCTGACCCTCCTCGTGCGAACCCCGGCAGGAGTCGACGACCCCGCGGCCGCCGAGGCGGGCAAGCGCCTGGCGGCGCGGCTCGGCTCGGCGCCCCACGTCCGCTCGGTCGTCTCGCCGTGGACCGCTCCCGGACCTGTCGCGAAATCGCTCACCAGCAAGGACGGCAAGTCGGCGCTCGTCGTCGCCACCGTCGAAGGCGGGGAGGACAGGGCCCCGGCGAACGCGAAGGCTGTGGCGGAGGCCGTGTCGGGGACGCGCGACGGGCTGGCCGTCGTCCCCGGCGGGGTCGCGATCGTGCAGGCGGAGATCGTCGACCAGGGCAAGACAGACCTGCTCGTCATGGAGGCGATCGCCGTCCCGCTCAGCCTCCTCGCCCTCGTGCTGGTTTTCGGCGGGCTCTACGCCGCGCTGCTGCCGCTGGTGGTCGGCGGCGTCGCCATCGCCGGGACGCTGGCGGAGCTGCGCCTGCTCACCACGGTCACGCCGGTCTCCACCTACGCGATGAACCTCACCACCGCCATCGCGCTCGCCCTCGGCATCGACTACACCTTGCTGCTCGTCAGCAGGTACCGAGAGGAGTGCCAGCGCTGCGGCGACCGCGACGAGGCGCTGCGCACAGCGGTCGGCAAAGCCGGGCGCACCGTGCTGTTCTCCTCCGTCACAGTGATCCTCGCGCTGAGCGCGCTGACGGTCTTCCCCGTGTATTTCTTGCGCTCGATGGCGTACGCGGGGATCGGCGTCGTTGTTGTCGCGGCGGCCGCCACCGTGCTTGTCGCCCCCGCCCTCATCGCCGTGCTCGGCGACCGGATCGAGGCGTTGGACCTGCGGGCAGGGCTCCGACGGCTCTTCGCGAGGGCGGGCGCGACCGGGGAAGCACCGGCGCAGGAGCCCGGCGGCGGCGAGCGGCGGAATTTCTGGCACCGGTCCGCCAAGCTGGCCATGCGGCATGCCGTCGTGGCGCTGGCCGGCGGGGTCGCGGCGCTGGCCTTGCTCGGCGCGCCATTCGTCGACGCCCGGTTCGGCACGCCGACCGACCGGGTCCTGCCGCACTCGTCCTCGGCCCGGCAGGTGGGCGACGCGGTGCGCGCGCAGTTCCGGCTCGACCCCTCCGACGTGATCTCCATCGTCGTGTCGGACGCGGACAAGGCGGGCGCGCAGGAGCTGTCCCGTTACGCGGACCGGCTCTCGCGCGCCCCATGGGTGCTGCACGTCAACGCGCCGGACGGGGCGCATGCGGACGGCAAGCTCGCCGGGCCGCCAGCCTTCGGCACGGGGAGCAAAGACGGCCTGGCGTGGCTCACCGTCGTCAAATACCCGTCGGTGCGCGCGTTCTCCACGCACGCGGACCAGCAGCTGCGGGCGTTGCGCGCCGTCCCGCCGCCCG
Organism: Segniliparus sp.; assembly: GCF_051660745.1. Taxonomy (NCBI): domain Bacteria; kingdom Bacillati; phylum Actinomycetota; class Actinomycetes; order Mycobacteriales; family Segniliparaceae; genus Segniliparus; species Segniliparus sp. The sequence goes on from NZ_JBOFQF010000035.1 coordinate 133,579, forward strand.
ACGGGGCGCACGCGCAGTTCACCGGGCAAGAGCAGATCGGGGCCGACGCCACCGCCGTCGTGCTCGACAAACTGCCCCTCGTCGGCGCGCTCATCGCGCTCAGCTCCTTCGTCCTGCTCTTCCTGCTCACCGGGAGCGTCGTGCTGCCGGTCAAATCCCTCGCGCTGAACCTGCTCTCGCTCGCCGCCGCGCTCGGGGCCTCGGTGTGGGTCTTCCAGCAAGGCCATCTCGGCGGGCTCGGCACCACCGCCACCGGGGCGCTCGTGCTGAACATGCTCGTCTTCATGTTCGTCCTCGCCTTCGGGCTCTCCATGGACTACGAGGTCTTCATCGTGTCCCGGATCCGGGAGCATTGGCTCGCCTCGGGGCAGACCCCGGCGGACAACGAGGAGTCCGTCGCGCTCGGCATCGCCACGTCGGGGCGCGTGGTCACCGCAGCCGCGATGCTCATGTGCGTCGTCTTCGCCGCGATGTGCTCGGCGCAGATCTCATTCATGCGGATGTTCGGGATCTGCCTGGTGCTCGCGGTCGGGATGGACGCGACCCTGGTCCGGATCGTCCTGGTGCCCGCGTTCATGCGCTTGGCAGGCCGGTGGAACTGGTGGTCGCCCGGCCCGCTGGCCAGGCTGCACGAACGGATCGGGCTGAGCGAGGACGGGCAGGCGCCGCACCACCGACATCACGGCAGGCATGGCCGGGGCCAGGTCGCCCCGATGCGGTGACGGGCGCAGAGAGCGCTACGCCCCCTGTGCCGCCTCCGCCGAAGCCTCGCTCGGAGCTGGAGCGGAGCTCCCCTCGTCCGCGTCCGCCACCTGGTCGTCCCCCTCAGGGCCGGAGCCTTCCACGCCTCGCTTCGCAGAACCGCCCGTCCACCGCCGAGCCCCGCCCCACGCGGCTGACAGCTCAGCTCTCCACCCGAGGACCAACTGCAACAACGGGCTCGACTGCAGACTGCCCTCCCCAGGCTCAGGCCACCGCCCGGTCTCCCGATAAACCCTGTGCTGCTCCTCGACTGCCACGCGCCGACGAGAATGCGCGTCGAGCGCGAACGTGACGACCACGAGAGCCACGGACACCGAGAGGTAGCCATTGATCCGCAAACCGTCGCCCCACGTCAGAGGAGCGCGCGCGATGAGCCGTTCGACGATGAACGCCCCCGCTCCGACCATGACGAACAGCCACAGGCAGGCGAGGAACGCGACGGCGAAGTCGCTATTGAGCCGCTCGAAACGGCGCTCGCGCACTATCTCGCCCAAGCGCTCCTTCAACAGCGCGGCCGCAGACGGCTCCGAAGAGGAGCGGGCCAGCTTGTCGTAGTCGCCCAAGAGCGCCAGGAACCTCTCTTCGAAAGAGGCGCGGCGCGCGCGGCGCGCCCAAACGACGAGCAGCGCGACCACCAGCGCGGCGGCGGCCCCGAAAAAAACATCGACGAGCATCACGACGGCGACTGCCCTTCTTCTCGAGCAGGCAAGACCTCTCCGGCGATCGGACGGCCCCCCGCCGCGATCCCCGCGCATGGGAGCGAGAGCGACCTCGCACGCCGCCAAAAAGCGCGCGCGCCTCCGGATGAGCGAGCATTCTCCATACCCAAAACCACCTCTGACACCGAATCGACCTGTTTGACGACGGAGCCTCGCTCCGACTCGCAACAACACGACGCTGTGTCTCGCAGCCCAGCGATGCTAACCAGAACGCCCACCACTCACAAAACGAAGCCGCAGCCGAACTGCCCGATCCCGCCCGAGCGTGGCGGCGCCCACGTCCCGCTCTCTTCGAATCTCCGACAGACCCTGCCTGCCCGCCGGAGATCGCGAGGCGCGCCCGCAAACCACCTGGTCAAAATCATGCAGACAAGACGGGGCAGGTTTCTCCGCCCTGTTCGAGCCCTTCCCCTCAGGAGCTGGGGCGCTCGCATAGCCCACGGACGAGGTTATCTCACAGGCCTCCGCCGCACCCGTCGAACATCACTCCTCGGAACAAGGTTATCGGACATCACATCATGGAGCTGGCGGCCGCCCGGCCCGCGTCCGCTCGGCCGCACGGACGGATCGGGCCGAGCGAAGAGGCCCCGGCGCGCCCAGAGCGTTCGCAGACGGATTGCGCGGGCGGGTAGAATCAGTGCTCGCACGGCCCCATAGCTCAGCTGGATAGAGCAAGAGCCTTCTAATCTCTAGGTCGCAGGTTCGAGTCCTGCTGGGGTCACCACCGCGCCCTGTTCGCCGAGGTACGCGCTCCGGCTGCCGAGCCACAATCCCACGAAGAGCACCTCCTCGATCTCCGCCCTGGAGACTTCGGGGTGCCTGCGCCACCACCGGGTCACGCTGATCAGGCCGCCCGAGGTGATCTCGAACAGGGCGATGGCCGCAGGCCTCGCGAAGTCCAGCTCGTCCAACATCGCCGAATCGGGGCTGTTGCGCAAAAAATCCACGATGCCGGTGCGCACGACCGACCTGATCTCCCGCTGCAACGCGCGGATCTCGGAATCGCTGGAGCCGGGCGTCGTCGCGCACACGATGTCCCACGCGTCGGGATCGTCCTCCACGAAATCGACGATCACGGAGAGCTTCTGCCGCATCCGCTCGTCCGGCCCGTCTTCCGCGTTGAACGTCGGCTCCATGCGGAGCATCAGTTTCGCCACTTGCGCCTCGACGACGGCGAGGTACAGGTCTTTCTTCGTCGGGAAATAGTGGTAGAGGACCGTGCGCCGGACTCCGCTCGCCGTCGCGACCTCGCCCATGCCCGCGTTGTAGCCGTTCGCCGCGAAGACTCGCTTGGCCGCCTCGAGGATCACCTCCCTGCGCTCAGGCGCGGTCAACCGCCGTTTGCCGCGCTGGAAGGTCTTCGTATGGTCCGCTGGCATAGGAGTATGATACTCATCACTCCCCTGGTCGCGACAGGAGCATCGCCGCCGATCATGCCGGCCGCAGTCGTATAACGACGTCTGAGGCGCCCCGCCTGGCCCACAACCGCCCTGATATTGTTCGACTGTGAGCTATTTCTCAGACAAAGTGGCCGTGGTGACCGGAGCGGCTTCAGGCATTGGCCGCGCGTTGAGCGTGGAACTGGCGCGGCGCGGGGCGAAACTCGCGATCAGCGACATCGACGTCGAAGGGCTGGCCGAGACGAAGCGGCTGGTCGAGGCGGCTGGCGCGCAGGTGAAGGCGGACCGTCTCAACGTCGCCGAGGAGCAGGCGGTGTTCCTGTACGCGGACGAGGTCAAGGCGCACTTCGGCGTGGTGCACCAGGTGTACAACAACGCGGGCATCGCGTTCCTCGGCGATTTCGAGAAGAGCGCGATCAAAGACATCGAGCGCGTCGTCGACATCGACTTCTGGGGCGTGGTCTACGGGACCAAAGCCTTCCTGCCGCATCTCATCGCCTCCGGCGACGGGCATGTCGTCAACGTCTCCAGCGTCTTCGGACTGTTCGCCGTGCCCAGCCAGAGCGCGTACAACGCGGCGAAGTTCGCGGTGCGCGGTTTCACCGAGGCGCTGCGCCAGGAGATGCGCGCCGCCCGCCGCCCGGTGAAGGTGACCACGGTCCACCCCGGCGGCATCAAGACGAATATCGTCAACAACGCCCAGTTCGACGAGGACTACGACGGGGCCGCGACGATGCGCCTGTTCCAGCGGTTCGCCCTCACCACGCCGGAGCGGGCCGCGAACATCATCCTCAACGCGGTGGGCCGCAACCGCGCCCGCGTCCTGGTCGGCCCCGACGCCAAGTTCCTCGACCTCTTCGTGCGCGTGACCGGGTCCTGGTACCAGGGCGCGGTGGAGTTCGTCACGAAACGGGCCATCCCGAAGAACCGGTCCTGAGAGCTGGCCGAAGCCACCGATCCTCAATTTTCGCTAGGGTGGTCAGGGTCCGGCAAATAGCTGGGCTTAGCTCAAACGCGAAGGAATATGTCATGAGCATTTCTGACAAAGCAGAAGAATTCGGCGGGAAAGCGAAAGAGGCCGTCGGCGATCTGACCGACAACGACAAGCTCAAGGCCGAAGGGCTGGCCGACCAGGCCTCCGCGAAGGTCAAACAGGCGGCCGAAGAGGTCGCAGACAAGGCCAAGGGCATTGTCGACAGCATCAAGGACAAGCTGAGCGGCAAATAGTCCGTAGACGAAAACAGGGGCGCCGCCGAATCATTTCGGCGGCGCCCCTGTTCGTTCTAGAAATCACGCCCGCTGATCTTTAGTGGGCGGCCGCGTCCCAATTGGCCCCGAAGCCGACCGAGACGTCGAGCGGGACCAGCAGCTCGATGGCCGATCCCATCTGCTCGGCGACCAGCTCGGCGAGTTCCTCGCGCTCGCCGTCCGCGACTTCCAGCACCAGTTCGTCGTGCACTTGCAGCAGCATTCGCGAGCGCATCTTGCGCTCCGCGAGCGCCTCGGACACATGGATCATCGCGACCTTGATGATGTCGGCGGCGCTGCCCTGGATCGGGGCGTTGAGCGCGGCCCGCTCCGCGACGGCGCGCTGCTGCTGGTTGTCGCTGGTGAGGTCCGGCAGGTAGCGCCGCCGCCCGAACAGGGTCTCGGTGTACCCCTTGCGCCTAGCCTCTTCGACCACCGCGTGCAGGTAGTCGCGGACTCCGCCGAACCTGGCGAAATACGCGTCCATCTGGGCCTTCGCCTCTTCGCCCGAGACGCCGAGCTGCTGGGCGAGGCCGAACGCGGACAAACCGTACGCGAGGCCGTAGCTCATCGCCTTCACCCGCCGCCGCAGCTCCGCGCCCACGTCGTCGATCGGCACGCCGAACGCGCGCGAGGCGACGAAGTTGTGCAGGTCCTCGCCGGTGCGGAACGCCTCGATGAGGCCCTCGTCCCCGGAGAGGTGCGCCATGATCCGCATCTCGATCTGCGAGTAGTCCGCGGTCATCAAGGCCTCGTGCCCGTCCCCGACCACGAACACCCCCCGGATCCGCCGCGCCTCGTCCGTGCGGACCGGGATGTTCTGCAGGTTGGGGTCCGTGGAGGAGAGCCTGCCGGTGGCCGCCACGTCCTGGCGGAACGTGGTGTGGATCCGCCCGTCCGGGCCGACCGCCTTGATCAGGCCCTGCGCCGTGGTCATGAGCCTGGTCGCGTCCCGGTGCTCGAGCAAGTGCGACAGGAACTCGTGCCGGGTCTTCTCGAAGAGCCACTGCAGCGCGTCGGCGTCCGTGGTGTAGCCCGTCTTGGTCTTCTTCGTCTTGGACATGCCGAGCTCGTCGAAGAGCACCACCTGCAGCTGCTTGGGCGAGCCGAGGTTGATCTCTTTCCCGATCACGGCGTACGCCGATTCGGCCGCCTGCTTCACGCGCGCGGCGAAGTCGGCGTGCAGGCCCGCCAGCGCGTCCTGGTCCACCGCGATCCCGGCTTCCTCCATCGTGGCGAGCACGAAGGTGAGCGGCAGCTCCATCGTGCGGAGCAGCTCGGCGGAACCGGCCTTGTCGAGCACGCCGTCCAGCGCGTCGCCGAGCTCCCGGACGGCAGCGGCCTCCGCGACACAGTCGCGGGACTCCTTGTCGTCCCCCTCCGCGTCGTCGAGGAGCGAGAGCTGTTTCTGCCCGCTGTCCTCGGGGCCGAGCTGTCGGCGCAGGTACCGCACCGCGAGGTCGGGAAGGTTGAAGGAACGCTGCCCCGGCCTGGCGATATACGCGGCGAGCCCGACATCGGTCGTGACGCCCGCGATCTCGGCGAAACCGCTGCCCCGCAGCGCGTGTGTCGCCCACTTCGCCTCGTGGAACGCCTTGGGCGCGGCAGGGTCGGCGAGCCAGTCGCCGAGCGCCCGGACGTCCTCCGGGGTCATCGCCTCGGTCCGGATCGCCGCGCCCTGCCCGTCCGCGCTCGCGATCGCGACGAGCCGCGCGCCCCCGCCGTCTTTGAGCGGCGTGCCGCCGCCGCCCGACGGGACCTGCGCGCCGTGCACGGCCACGCCGCACCGCGCGCCGCCCGCCGGCCGGACGTGTTCGGCCAGCCATGCGCCGACCGCGCCGGGGGCGAGCAGCTCCCCGTCCACGTCGAAGCCTTCCTCCGCCTCGGGCTCCACCGCGCTCAAGGTCGCGAACAGCCGGTCGCGGAGCACCCGGAACTCCAGCCGGTCGAAGAGCGCGTGGACCCGCTCCCGGTCCCACTGCTGGCGCGCCAGCTCCTCAAGCGTGTGGCCCACCTCCATGTCCCGGACCAGCTCGGTGAGCTGGCGGTTGCGCCGCACCTGGTCGAGGTGGTCGCGCAGCGCCTGGCCGGTCTTCCCCGTCACCTCGTCGGCCCGCTCCAACAGCCCGGCGAGCGAGCCGTAGGTCCGCACCCAGCCCGACGCGGTCTTCTCGCCGACTCCGGGGATCTTCGGCAGGTTGTCGCTCGGGTCGCCCCGCAGCGCGGCGAAGTCGGGGTACTGCGCGGGCGTGAGCCCGTACTTCTCCTCCACCCGCTCCGGGGTGTAGCGGACCAGGTCCGACACCCCCCGGTTCGGGTACAGCACGGTGACCTCGGGGGTCACGAGCTGCAAAGCGTCCCGGTCCCCGGTCATGATGAGCACCTGGTAGCCCTGCTGCTGGCCTTGCGTGGCGTAGGTGGCGATGATGTCGTCCGCCTCGAAGCCCTCATGCGCCTCCACCGCGATCCCCAGCGCGGCGAGGACTTCTTTCATCAGCTCCACCTGCGGCGGGAAAGACTCCGGCGATTTCGAGCGGGTCGCCTTGTACTCGGGGTACATCTCCGAGCGGAACGTCTTGCGGGACACGTCGAACGCGACCGCGACATGCGTGGGGTCTTCGTCGCGCAGGAGGTTGATGAGCATCGAGACGAAGCCGTAGACCGCGTTCGTCGTCAGGCCGTCTGCCGTTCGGAAATTCTCCTCGGGCAAGGCGTAGAAAGCCCGGAAGGCGAGCGAATGCCCGTCGAGCAGGAGGAGTTTATGCTTCGGCGAGGTCACCGGGCCAGTCTATGCGCTGGCCTCAGCTGGCCGAAGGCACTGGGGGCTCCGCATCGGAGGAAGCCGCCGGAGGCTCTGCCTCGGCACGTTTGCGCGGACGGGCTTTGCGCGGCGCGGGCTCCTCGAACTCCTCAAGCGGCTCCACCTCGCCCGCGCTCTTCCCGCTGAGCGTCGTGATCACAGTCTCGGCCACGGCTTTCATGGTCTCGCGGCGGTCCATCGCCGACCGCTGCAGCCATTTGAACGCTTGCGCCTCGGTGAGCTTGTGGGCGTCCATGAGCAGGCCCTTCGCCTGGTCGACCACTTTGCGGGCTTCGAACCGCTCCTGGAGGCACAGCACCTCTTTCTCCAGCGCGACGACTTCCTCGAACCGGCTCACCGCGAGCTCGATCGCGGGCGCGAGGTCGGCCTGCGAGAACGGCTTGACCAAGTACGCCAACGCCCCCGCGTCCCTGGCGCGCTCCACCATGTCCCGCTGGCTGAACGCCGTCAGGATCACCACCGGGGCCACGCGGTCTTTCGCGATCTCGCTCGCCGCGTCGATGCCGTCGCGCACCGGCATCTTCACGTCCATGATGACCACGTCCGGGCGCAGCGACAGGGCCAGGTCAACGGCGGACTGCCCGTCCGCGGCCTCCCCGACCACGCCGTAGCCTTCCTCTTTGAGCATTTCGACGAGATCGAGACGGATGAGCGCCTCGTCCTCCGCGACCAGCACCCGCAACGCTCCGTCGCGTGTTTGGACTCCCTCTCCCAATGCCTTCGCCTCTCTCGAAATCGGCCCAGACGGACCGTGTCCTCTTGCTCCTCCGCCAATGGAATACGCACCGCACTCTACGGGATCGCGACCACGGCGTCGACTCCCAGACCGATCCGCCCAGCCTGGCGCAGCAGCCATTATATGGCTTGATATACCCCAGAGGGAGCGCTACCCCCACCGCCGGAGCAAGAAGACCCCCTCGCGGAGCCGGTCGACGAATTCGGCGAGCGCCGGACGGGTGAACTCGACGCGGCTGCTCGGCGCCTGCGGCGCAGACGACGCGGAGACGACCCTCGGCTCCTCGCCGGGCTCGAGCTCGACGTAGACCATGAGCGTGCGGCCGGAGGCCTCGCAGGTCCCCAGGCGGATGCGCTGGTTCCCGTATGCCGACCAGGCTCCTTGGCGGTCGAACCAGTTCTTGACGACCCGCTGCCCCTCCTTGAAGAGGCCGAGCGCCTCCTGCGCGCCCTCGCGCGTGAACCACACGTCCGTCCTCGCGCCGTCGTCGGAGACGTATTTGGAGAGGACCAAAGGATCGTGCCCCTCGGCGCGCTCCGCGCACAAGGTGAGCTCGCCGCCCGCCACCCGCACGGCGGCGAGCTCGCGGTGGTCGATCCGGGCCTCTTGCTCCCTGTCGCCGAGCCCGGGGAAGTCCAGGGCGCGGTCCTCGCCCGGCGGCGGCAGGTGCGCGCGCCGGACGAGCCTTGCGATGTCGGCCTTGGCGATATAGCCGCACACCAGCAGGAGGTCCACGTACTCGGAGCCGGTCGCTTCGGCGATGCGCCGGAGCTCTTCGATGCTGGGCAGGTCGCCGTCCTCCGCCCACCTGCGCTGGGAGTACACGCTGATCCCGGTCAGCTCGGCGATCCTCTGCCGCGTGAGGTCGCACCGGCATCTGGCCCGCTCGAACCAAGCCGCCCACGCGGTGGGCGGATCGTGCCGTTTGACCACGACGTCAACAGGGTCAAGGCCGACGACATCGGCTTTCCGCCTTGGCATGACTCGATACTACGGCCTCGGCGCGGATGCTGCGCCCCGGCAGCAATAGGCACGAGTGCCTATTGCTTATAGACACAAGTGTCTATTGCTGTTAGCATGAGTCGCAGATCACTTTTGACGTTGATCGCGCAGTCGTCCGACAGGAGAGCACTCATGACGAGCCAGGCAGCGCAGGCCGACGCGGCGGCGCAGCACGACGGGCATCCGTTCGACTACTACCGGCGGGACGGCATGGCGCTGCGGCCCGCGCCGCCGCGAGTCCGGTTCGACGACATCTGGACCCCTGCGCGCCAAAACATCCTGGAGGGCTGGATCGACTTCCAAACGAAGCCAAGGGAGACCGAGCCGGTGCGGAAGGTGATCGACCACATGTGGCAGGGGGACGAGCTGATGGACGCGGTGGTCGAACAGTTCCGCGAGATGGGCATGGCCGAGGGCCGAAAACTCTTGGACCAGGCGCTCGACCACGGGATCGAGTCTGTCCCTGACGCGCCCGCAGAGCTGGTCGCGCTGTTCGAGCCCCTTGACCGCACGCCGGAGTGGCTGGACTGGGAGCTGTGGGAGCGCGGGCGGGTGCTGTGGAACAACGCCTCGCTCGCCGGAGGCCTCGGCATGCTCGTCGGGGACGTGTTCGGCACCTTCGTCGGCGACGACGTCGCGTATGCGGTGGGCGAGACGGGACGACTGGTGCAGGACAATTTGCGCCGGAGCCTGGAGACGGGGGCCTGGTTCCGGGCGGTGACGCTCAAAGGGGCGTTGGAGCGGTTCGCGGAGCCGTTCAAAGACACCGTGCGGGTGCGGCTCATGCACTCGCAGGTGCGCGCAGGGCTGCGGCGGCGCTGGGGCGACGACCCGGACGCGCCCGCGGCGGCGGGCGCGTCCGGCCCGCGCGGCGCGTTCGCGGCGCATGGCGACCCGATCTCCAGCGCGTGGATGATGGTGGCCGCGACGACGTTCGCGTTGCAGCCGCTCTTGGTGGACCACGCGCACGGGCGCACATGCACGTGGGCGGACTTGGACGCGGTGACGATGTATTGGAACTACATCGCGCACGTCTTCGGGGTGGCCGACGACATCATCCCCCGCGACGCCAGGGCGGCGGTCGAAATCATGGACTGGGGCGTCGCGCACGCGGGCGGGCCGTCGCCGTGGACGGACGTGCAGGCGCGCGCCGCCTTCGACCGGCCGGGGGGCTCCGGCCTGATCACGCGGGCCCTGCTCACGCCGATGCTCGGGCTGATGACGTACTACAGCGGCGAACGGTTGACGCGGGCGCTCATCGGCGGCACCCGGATGCGGGACGTGGACCTGCGGCTCTGGACCGCGCTCGGCAAGGCCTTCGTCTGGGGGAACGTCGGGTTCCGGCGGGTCGCCGACGTGCTGCCGGGCGCGGCGCGGCGGGCCGAGGCACGCACGACGGCTCCGGTCTACCGCTCGCACGAGTTCATGGAACGGCTCGCCGCGCGGCGCGGCCTGAGCGGCACGCCGTTCGACCACCACAACACGACGGCGGGCGTCGCACAGGGCGGGGCCATCCCCGCGCCGCCGCCCTTGTCCCGCTGCCCCGTCCCGCATGAGCCGACATCCTGCGCAGGCCGACGCCCCGCACAGGAGCACGCGAGGACCAATCGCGCGGACTTGCGGCCCGAACCCCTCGCCCGAGGAAAGGAAGATTCACGATGAAAAAGAAAATCATGAGCGCAGCGGGCGGTTTGACCGCGAAAATAGTCGGCCCGATCTTGGACGGCGCGGTGAGCCGTTTCATACCGACCGACGGCCCGCTCGACCTGTCGTCGGTCCATGCGGCGATCCGAGCGGACCCCCTTGCGCTGCTGAGCCCGTTAGACCTGTTCATGGATCTGCTGCGTCCGCACTACTTCAAGAACGTCCGGTTCGACGGGCCAAACGGAGATCCGGGCTGGTTCGGGCCGGACAGCGCCGCGTGGTACGTGCACACGCACGCGCCGAGCATCTACTTCGGCCTGCTCAACACCGCGCTCATCGATATCCTGCACCAGGACATCCGGTACGCGGTGTACGACCATTCCAAACTCCCCGGACGGGACGCGGCGGGCAAGGCGCTCCCCGGATACTTCTCGGGGACGGGGTTCTCCGTGCGGGCAGGCCGTTCCTCCGTGTTCTTCTACGGCGTGGTCCTCGCGTCGAGCGACTCCGCGGAAACGCTGTGCAACATCGTCAAAGCCATGCACAGCAAAGTCGAGGGCTTCCGCCCGGACGGGGTCCCCTACGACGCGAAAGACCCGGAATTCTTCCGGTTCACCTATGCGACCGTGGTGGACGGCATCGCCACCGCGCACGCCAAGTACCACCCGAAACCGCTGCGCGGCGCCGCCTTCGACCAGTTCTACCTCGAATACAGCAAGGTCGGCGAGGCGCTCGGCGGGACGAACCTGCCCACGACCAAGGCCGAATGCGACGACATCCTCGAAAACCACCCGCTGTCCCTTGGGATCTCGATCACCACCGACAACGTCGCCTACGCGAGGAATTTCTCCACCGGGGGCAAACGGCTCTTGCCGAACCCCCTGGGCTGGATCATCTTGAACGCGGCCTCGAAACCCGTCCGAAACGTCATGCAGTTCCGCCAGCCCTACGCGCCGACGCTCTTCGTGTACCAGCAGGTGATCAAGATCGTGTGCGCCATCATGGACGGGATCGGCGGCATGCGCGAGATCGAGCAGGCGAAAAAGCGGGTCGGGCGCACGGCCCCGCTCGCCGCGCAGGGCGCGCCGGAGCCCGTCTGCGTGTGAGCGGGGCGGCCCGCCGCCGGGATCAGTCAGCCTGAAAGCGATCGCCCGCGTAGAAGCCTCGCGCGCCGAACCAGAGCAGATCGACGAGGGAGTCCTCGATCTCGCCGCGAGCCGTTTCGGGGTGATCGCGCCACCAGAGGATCAACCGGGTCACGCCGCCGAGCAAGACCTCGGCGAGCCTGGCCACCCTCGGGCTGTAGATGTCGAGCCCCAGCTGGTCGATCTCTTGGCCGATCGGCGCGATCACCGCTGCCAGCATCGAGTCCCAGGCGAACCTGTGCAGCTCGTCGAGCTCGGAGTCGATCGACTGGGCCCCTTCGGCGAACAGGACGTCCCACGCCTCAGGGTGCTCCTCGGCGAAACGGACGAAGAGGCTGATGCCGTGGCGGAACCGGGCTTCGGGGTCGCCGTCGGCGCCGAGCACGGGAGCCATCGCGCGGGTCAGCTTGGTGAGCTGCATGTCGACGACGGCGAGATACAGGTCCTTGCGCGTCGGGAAGTAGTAGTAGAGGACCGAGCGCCGGATGCCGCAGGCCGTGGCGATCTCCACCATGTTGGCCCGGCTGCCGCGCTTGGCGAACACCGATGTGGCGGCCTCAAGGATCAGCTCGGTCCGCACAGCGGCGGGAAAGCGGCGCCTCTCGCCCTTGTTGGACTCTCGTTCGCCGCTCGTCGCCACAGAGACACCATACTGCGGCAAGCCCGCCTGCTCGGCGCTCAGCACGGCCCCGCTATAGCCCCCGCGCGGAAGAGCCGATCAGTCGTCGTCCTCATCGTCGTCGTGACGGTGGCGCCAGTGCCCCCGGCCCCGGTCGCCGTCATCGCCGCCGCACACCTGGACATGGCGGAACGGCCCCGAGACGCAGCCGCGCGCCCCGTCCGATCCGATACAGCCGCGAGCGTGCCCGAATGGTCCGCTGCCGCAAACCTCCACATCCGCGGACGCGGGCTGCGCCTGGACCACTGCGAGCGGCGCCGCCAAACAGGCCGCGACCAGCAGCGCCCGTGTCGGCGCGAGCATCATTTCCTTCATTCGAGCCTCCGAATCCCCGGCCGATGGTTCGACGCCGACAGCACGGCGCCGACTACAAAGTTAGCAAATGAGAATTAAATTGGGAAGAAATCGCCGTGAAAAACGTCAAGTGGGCTGATTGCAGAACCCTTGGCCAGCATGCCGCCCCAACAGGCGCCGCGATCGCCGAGGAGGAAGAACCCACCGCCGGGAGACCAAGTGCCCTCGACAAGATTGAGAAGAAATCGCTGCAAAAAGCGTGAGTGGGCTGTTTGCAGAACCCCTGGACCAGCAGCTACGTGTGGTGGTTTGACTGGTCCTGCCGACGTATCTCGTGAATCCTGCCGACAGTTGCCTGAGGCTAACGAATCAGGGTTGGACTGGGCTGGGGTGTTGGTTGGTCATCTTCGGAGCGGTGCCTTCGAGGGGCGGACGAGGTCGGGATTGTGTCCGAGGGATTTGAGCAGTTCTCGGGCGGCCGCGATTTGCCCAGCTTGTTCGGGGCCTGGTCCAACCACGATCTCATGCAGAAGTGGCACTGTGCCTGTGTCGTTCGCCCCAGGCATGTTGACTGCCATTTCGAGGTACGGGACGAGCAGCCCGGTGCCGCCTGAGCCACGCGCTCTGGTTTTGGCGTTGGTGAAAACATCGTTGGTCGCGAACAGCCGCCACTCCCGCTCTTCCTTGAACGCGCTGTGCTTCACCGAGGAGATGACACGGAGCAGGTCGAGCACGAGATACCTCGCGTCGATGCTGTCTTCTGTTCGGCGGAGGCCGATCAGGGCTTCCCCTTGAATGATCGCACGTATAGCGGAGTCGATCACAGCGGTGGCGTTGTTCTTGCCGTACACGACCTCGCTCAACACTGTGGCGAACGGGCCATGGTTTTCTACCTCAGGAATGGAGTACCGTGATCCATTCGCCAGCGCTTCCCGATTGAAGCCGATGGCGAAGGAACCGTACCCGCGCCACTGGCTCAACAGGTCGCCCTTCCTGCAGAAGCAGGTCGCGAAGCATCTCAGTCCCCAGTCAAACAGATTCTCGGGGTCAAACCACTCGGCAAGCTTCCTGAGAACAATCCGAATATCGGCGTCCATCGATGGTTCTTTGAGCACAGATTTCAATCGTTTGCGGAAGATGTCCGCGCCGAACTTCAACTCCTGGGAGTCGTTCATGTACCGCACGTCAGAGGCCCATAACTTCGCGGGAGGTCTGGAATCAGTCTCAGTGGGCTGTTCCGGACGCAGAATGCCGACCAGCCCAGCGGCGTCGGTGTAGTGGTAGAGCGTTTTCGGCAGATTCGCTGCAGTCACAACGGTAGTCTACGGACATCGATCAACAGGTCAGATGATCATGTCGGCACCTCTCGTTACGGTGTCTGGTGTGGACACCACGGAACTCCACGCGGCTCATGATCATTCAGCGAGGCCAGGGATGATGGCAGTGAGGTCGATGAGTTCGACGTGTCGGGCGGGGCCGTTGGTGAAATCGGCGATGCTGACCTGTTCGGGTGGGCCGAAGGCTTCCTTGAAACGTGCCCTCAGGCTTGGGGCGAGCCTGCCCATCGCCCACCCCGCGGTGGCTTTCGAGCCGCGGAGGTAGTGGGCGGGGCGGGGTCCGACCGTGTAGAGCTGCGCCCGACGATCCGAGGGGTCGAGGGCGAGGTGGACGAGGTCGCCGAAGACGTGCCGTTTCCGCATGGTGTCGGCGCCTTTCCACTGCGCGACCTTGAACTCCGCGACCCTTTTGTCGGTCTCCAAGTCGTAGGGGCGCAGTTTGTCGTTCCCCGCCCCAAGAGAGGGGCGCTTGGTGATCGTCTCGCCCGGTTCGAGAATTCTCGGGAGGACCAGGGCGATCACCGAGGCGTGGACCACGTCGTTCAACCTCCCCACCAGGGCGCGAACGGACAATGCCGCCCCCAACAATTCGGGCGTGAACAACCGCTCCGCGACAATCCCCTCCACAGTCGAAGCCTGCGCGCCTCTCAAGGCCGTCTCCGTCTCCGCGAGATACCCGGTGAGGTCGTTGTCCCGCAAGAACGCCGCCAGCGCCCTGAACGCCCCCTCCGACTCCTCTTCACTCACCACCCACGCAGCATAACCCCACGAGACAGCGCGGAACGAGATGTGTCATCTAGGAATCCCTCCGCGTGTGGCCCCATGCAAAACCCGCTCCGCTCGGAAATCGCCGCCGCGTTGTTGATCATCGCCTTACGGGCAACTCAAGAAGTCGCACCTGGGCCGTTCTTACAGACTGACGAGCCTGCGTGCCTCATCGGTCGGCTGTCGGAGTGCGACGACTCCGTCATCGCCACGAAGCGAAGTCTCGAAGTAGTCTGCTACGAGCGGCAACAGCTCCAGTCTTGCCAGATCCTCGCCCACACTGAATCTCTCCGCTATATCCGCAGAGGTGACAGCGCGATCGTTCTGACCCCATAGCTCGACCGCCGCTCGAAGAACATCCAGTTTCGTGATGCTTGTCATACATTAAGAATACGTGAGGCCATCGAGAAACTAGGCGAGGCGCACCACTTTCCTGTCCTAGCACTGGGAAGTTCAGATGACCGAGCAGCAGTTCCTACGACACGCCCAGTCCTTGTCCGTGAGCGGCAGATGGGTTCGGATATCCTGGGTTCGGCGCAGTAGCAGTGCGCCGCGTCGTCACGTCGGCGCCGCCGTCCAAGGTTCTCTGGCGAGCCTTGGGAAGGCCGAAGCACGCTCACGCGTCACCGTGGAACCATCACCCTTATCGAACGCAGGACGAAGACCTGCCTCCAGAACGCTGGCCAGACAGCACGGAGGTAATTGTCATGGCCCTGACAAACCAGCAGCGAGTCGCCCACGAGTGCGTCTGCGCGACAGGAACTTCCCCCGAGCACGCCCGCAGGCTCGCGGCCACTGGGCTCATCACAAAAACTCAACCCGTCCCCGACGCCGCGACCAGCGCACAACGCAGCTTCGAAGCCTACGCGACACACAGTCTCGCGGAAGCCCTGCACGATAAGCAGGTGGACCGCATCGTGTTCGGGATAATCAGCGCGATCCCCAGACCAGACGGGCTCGACCTAGAAGCGCATCCACCGATGCTCAACAATGTGCTCGCCGCGCTGCTTCCACGCTATCAACCTGAGTACGGGGGCGTGATCGGCGTGCCCGGGCTTCGCCCCCGACACGAGAACGGGGTGCTCGTCCTCTCCCAGCTCGGGACAGGAGCGCTCCTGCGAATCGTCAACAAAAACATCGCGAACCTCGATATCCGCGCCGTGCGCTATCCAGATCGCGAACCGAGAGAAACCCAGGTCTGGCTCAAACAGCCAGACCACCTGCATCCGCGCGAAGAAGACCTCCTGGAGACATGGGCGCTGCCCTCCCTCGGCAACAACCCGGCCGCGCGGAACTATCTGTACAGCAGGCTGTTGCGACGACCTCGCCTGGTGGCGCGAACAGGAACTTGCCGCAATTCCGTCAACTCGTACAACCACGGATTCGAGGACATGGTGCTCGAATACTGCTGCGGGGAAGACGATGAGGATCTGTCCAACCGCTTACGCCGAAGCGGGCTCGACTACATCCCTGAAGAGTCGGGGTGGGAACCGCCCGAAGAGGACACGGGCGCAACCATTCTGCTCGATGAGAGCAAGATCGTGTTGAGGCAGAACTGTCGGCCCGGGCTAGATCACTGCTCATGCCCGAAGAAGATGCGTTACGAGGAGTCCCACGAACGTTTCCTACGCGAACTGCGCGAGGAAGCAGCACGAAAATGAGCGTGGACGTGACGCTCCTCGCCGCCCTTGGAGTCGCAGTCCCCTCAACGCTCTCGGTGCTCCTCAAATTCGCGCGCGACCTCTACGCCCTCCGCACCATGCGCCAGCTCATCGCCGACTGCGACACGGCTCAACGCGCCACCATCAGCACGCAGCTCGTGAAAACCCTCCACGGAGCACCAGGCCGCGAACTCGCCACGGAACTCCTGAAGAAGAGAAACCCCACGACGGAAACCTGACGTGGGACTGATGGTGAGTTTTTAGCGGCTGTTCAGCAGGATAGGTGAAAAACGGGCGAGGAACGTGATCACGGGTTTCACGGAACACGACTGCATGCTTGACCTGCGGAAATACGAAAATAAAACCTGGAAACTGGATTCTGCTGGTCAAGGATAGTTTTGGGACTGCAACAACTGTCAAACGTTAGGTCGAGTTCTGCTCCTACTTGAAGATTTCAGGTGGAGCAGTGGCGACAGCAATGCGCGCGCACGCTTTCGCTTCGCGGGCGGGATGCGGGTTGGGCCGAGCTTATCGACTTGTAGTTTGATTTCCACAGCGCGACGTATCCACGCGGACAGCGACTGGTCGGCGGCATCCGCCGCTTGGCGTGCCTGGTCGAGCGTTCCCTTCGGAAGGCTCTCGGACCACAACGCGCCTTGCTTCGGGACGGGTAGTGCTTGCGTCTTCTGTTCGATGTCGTCCACGAGCTTCTTCATGATTTTCTCAGCGGCCTTCTGCCTGTACGCTCGGCGGCGTTCCTCCGTGCGACCATATTTGAGGCGATGCTTGAGCGAGCGGGGGTCGAGGCTGTCGTACAGTTCCAAGTTGTAGCTCCCACGTAGAAGTGCGTGGACTTTCCTGATCTCGGCGTCCAGCCTTGTGTCGTCCAGCTTCGCTTTGTGGTCTGGAACTGATCTCAGAAACAGGAACGCGCTCTTCGCCAGGTTGACCGGGTGCTCATCGAAACCTGTCGGGCAGAAGCTCATCGCCACCATGCCCTTGTGCAGAAGCTTGAAGGCATTCTTGTCCAATCCCGTGCTTATCTCGTGGAGGAGTTCGATGGCTTTCGGGTAGTCCCGCTTTCCCACGAGCAAGTTCAGTTCTTCGTGATTGGACCTTGCCCAGGCCCGCGACTCTTGGACCGCGTCGAGCAGTTCCTCGCACTTCTCCTGCATGATTTTCCGCGAGGCGGTGTCGTTATCGCGGAGGCGTTTCATGTTGTCGCGAGACTTCGTAAAAGAGTGCGCGAGGAACGCTGCGACGAGGAGCGACAAGATGGTGCCTATGACCGCCCCAGCGTTGTTGGACACCAAGCCGAAAACCCATGCCCCTCCCTCAGCTAACCAATGGAAAATCTGCGCCCCTACTTTGGCTGTCCCATCTACCAGATACGTCCACCAAGCCATTACCGCAGCGTATCCCCCACTCAGGGGAATCAGGAAGGACTAATTGCGGCGTGTCGCCCAGGGCACGGAAGCAAGGACTGGCTGAAAATTCACGATCCTCCGTTCAAGCTCTACACGGAAAACGGAGCGCGGAACATGCGACACCTGCTGAGCTGCGGGAACAGTCGTGGGAATCGAGAGGCGCCGCGGCTCGCGGCCCTGTCCGTGTCAGTGCCCTGTCCGATACTGGGCCCATGACGATTCCCGCCCCTGTCGTGAATGAGATCAAAACGTTGATGAGCAGCGCGAACTCCCTGTTCATCCAAGGCGTCTTGGCGCTGTACGGGTGGGTTTGGTTCTTCGCGCCGAAGGAGCACTGGCGAACCGACACGGAGGGCCCGGTCACCTGGGGGATCAGGTTGCTCGCCAAACTGGACCTGCGCCCGCCAGTGTGGGCGACCCGGCTTCTGCTGGAGCACCATCCATGGGCGTGGGTGGTCGCCGCTGGGGCGTTCGCGGCGTTGCTGTGGGGGCGCTCATGGCTGTGGCCGTCGTTGCTGCTCCTCGGAATCGAGTGGTACGGCTTCCACCAGATGGCCCAAAGCTATTTGGTGGTCGCACTGGGCGTCGGATGGTTCTTCGCGCTCTTCGCGTGGGGGTTGGAACGGCTGCCAGATCCGCGAGGGGTGAAACCTTCGGGCGACCTCTTCGCGTCAGCGATCATCACGGCGGTCTACCCGGTGATGTTCCTACCCATGCTTGTCGTCGGCGTTATTGACCATTTCATTCTCATTGACACGAGTGGAGCGGGCGCGAGGGACAAGTGCGTCGAGGTCGCGAGGAGCTTGCGGGGCAAACCTGTGGACGAGATGACCGCGCTCGACCTGGCGCACGCGCTATGGCTCGCGCGGAACAGCGACTTCCACCCGCACATCCCGCCGAAACCCGCGGGGAAGCCGCCTGGTTTTGGACTTCCCATAAGGAACCCTGCTGTGGAGCGGAGGTTGGCGGAAGCGTTGCGGCCCCGCACGAAGGAAGAGCTGGACGAGGCGGCGCGTGTGAGGGAGCGTCGTGAGAAGAACCGGTCCATGATGCGCCATATACCACTTTCGAAAAATGAGCCTCCCAGCACGGACAGCTCTACGGAGGAGAAGTCCCCCGACGCGTAGCCGAACCACGTCGTCGTGCCGATAACGGCCGCGCGGCCTTAGAGTCGTCGTCATGGACGATCACGAGGTCACACCGAGAGGAGACGGTTGACGTGCCGATGCTGCAGGCCCGTGTGCCTATAGGCCCAGAACCCGAATGGAAGATCGTCAACTGGAAGCAGATCCCCAGCGAACGGCACACATGGCCGAAGTTCCTTCGCTGCCTGCACTGCTCTTGCTTCGTGAGAGTCGCCCGCCCGTCTGAGAAGTCTGGGGCTCGCGGCTACTTCGCAAGAGCCGACTCGAACAGAGAAGACCCGAATAGGCAAACTGAGCACTCCCATGACTGCAGGTTCAACGCCGAGATCCGACTGGCGAAGATCGCACGACGTGCAGGTGGCCTGCTCACCAGATCGGGCAACCGGGTCTACCTGATGTCGCTGGACGACAGCCACCACGCCAAAGGCTCCCGCGATTCCCATCGCGGCAGCGGGCAGACCCAAGAACAGTGGAGACTGTTCCTCCGCACAGCGGCGGACATCGCGAAACTCAAATCCGACCTCGAAGACGCGCCAGGAGAATGGGAGGGCGAATTCTACCTGCGGCACAAAGGACAGGACATCGAGTTCGGCGAATTCTACTTCGAAACCGACCAGATCAAGAAGTTCGCGCAAAAGCTAGGCGAAAAGCCAGAGAAGAAATGGCCGCATCCCGTCGCTCTGGAGCTTCGCCCTGAAGATAAACCGTTCGCGATCAAACCACAGGGTGTCAAGCACAAGCTGGGACTTACGATCTCCGTGCCGCGAAAAGACGACGGCCAGCACGGCTTGGACGTCTCGGTCTGGGCCAGAACCCATACGATCTTCGCCGACCTCCACGACTCACACGACCCGATACTCGTCTACTCGGGCGATGTCACCCTGAACTCGACAACAGAAAAACGTTGGTCATTCATCAATATGAACATCAAACACCAGCACCAGTGGACACGCCTCTGACCGCCCTCAGAGGTCAGTGCCAGATTCTGTCTGTCACAGACTTTTCGCGTTCAGAATGGCGGCGGATCATGCCCATGCTGCGCCGATGATTTTGATGTTGCCCGGGATCTCGGACTCGTGGACTCGTTCAATGGTGACGCGGGACTCCAGATCCTCGTCCCATTCTCCTTCTTCGTCCTCGTCGTAGTCTTCATTGATGCCGATGTTCTCTGGCAGGATGGCTTCCACGGCGTTCTCGAACTCGCTGGTGGTGTACTCGGACACCTGGGCATGAGCGATCATTCTATTGTTGTCGGCACGTATGCACCACACATGTTGTTCGGCTCGGTCTTTCAACGTGGCGAGGAACTCTTCCGCGCATCGCGATATCTCGTCAGTCGGGAAATACGGCTTGAGCAAACGCAGCACCCTGTACGCGTAATCCGCCTGTTCAGGAGTTGCGCGCACGGACTGCTCGCGCACCCCTCCGCCGCCTCCCGTCAATTCCGCCGACAGAAGCAGCGTGTCGCCGCGCCCTGGGTCGTAGGAGCCGACGCCGAGTCCTTCGATATGCACGGTCACGGCGTGCTCCCCGTAATGGAAGACGACACGAGCCTCCCTCGCCCCTTCAGTCCGCAGTCCAGCGCCCAACAAAACCATAGTCGAACCAGTCACCAAACCCAGTCGGTCAACCTTATCGACAACCGCCGTCACGGACATATCGTTCTCTCCTCAATGCTGTAACATCGGGAATCTGGTATTCGACATCAAAGAAACATGTCGCCCCTCTCGCGGGCTGACAAATTTTGTTCGTGAATATCCGATTTCCACATGACGAGCGTACCGGACTGTTGTCGCGAACCCGTGGGGCAAGCACACGATGCTCCCAGCGGTAATTTCCCGCTTGTGTTTCAATCTGGGCGAATTTCCGAACCCATGATACAAACAGCGCGGAATAACGATCTCTTCAAAAAAACGGGCGTTCAAGTAGAAAATTGGTTTCAGACCCGTCACGCGAGGGTGATAGCTGCTCCGTCATGGAATAGCGGAGCAGGAACCGATAACATCGAACGCGCCCAATTGCTCAAATGGTTCAACCCGCGACGGACCTCGGGTGCCACAGCATTTGAACCGTGCGGATCATTTTCTAGGGCGCTTGCGGAATCTGCCTCTGGGGCGCAGACGGGTGCGAAAACGTCCTGACGGTGGACCCCAGTTGTCATTCCATTCCCAGTTCTCCCCCATTTCCCAGTAGAGGAGGTCTTCCACGGGCAATACCCCTGTGCCTGCTTCTTTCGGAGTGAGGGTTTCCTCGGGCGTTTCTCCGTCAAGGGCGAACAAGGCTCCGACCACGGGGTCGTACTGGAAAGCCTTCGCGCCTTTCTTCCGTACTTCTACTTCTACCTCTGCCTCTTCGCCTGGTTTTTCGAGCGCCACCCAGTCTGTCAGCTTGTGCTTCTTCTCAAGCTTCCGCAATGCCTGCACCGCTGGGATCAGGAGGTGTCGGACGGCGGCGGGCTGATGCCACAAGTCGGCGCTAACCACCGAGCCGACGATCTGGACGAGCAAGATGAAATCGTCTTGCTGCATGTTGAGCGAGTAGGCTTTCGTCGCGACGGGTTTGAGGTGTTCTGCGGCCACTTTCACTGCCTCTGCGACGACGACTTCGGTTATCTCAGAAGGTTTCGGTTCGTCGGAAGGATCGCTCTCCTTAGGGACGATGTCCTGCCGAGGGTAGCATCGTTTGCTAAAAAGTTTTTGGTCCTCAGTCTGGGTCGGGTCTTCGGCGTTGATCGCGGTGATGATTGCCTGGTCTACTTCCACGGCGTTGGCTTTGGTCGAGAACGGTTTCAACGGGATGCGACTGGCGGATTCGGATAGAGCCGCGAGGATCGCGGACCAGAAATAGGCGCTTTGGTCGTTCCTCTGAAGAGGTTCCTTGGTGTTAGGGTCGATGGCTTTCGCTTTGGGGTCGATGACTTTATCGATGTCTTCGACATATTTTTTATAGTCTTCTTGAAGAGTAAGAAGTTTTGCGACTTCCATCCACGACACTTTCGCCTGGTCGGGAAGACGGTAGACGATCGCGAGGGCATCTCGCAGCGTGACGTCCACGACCCGCTTTTCGCGCTGACTGCGCCACTTAGCCCTCCGTTTTGGTTTCACGGACAGGAGATCGCCTGGGTCTTCCCATACACCGCGACCCCCGCGGATCTCTTTCTTCCCAGGGATCGCGTTCTCGCTCAGGGAGGTGAACCTCGCCCCGAAGACGTTGTTCAGCAGCCATTGAAACTTCCTCGATCCGACCGCCTTGCCATGGATGTCTTTGCGGCTGATCGCCACGCGCAGCACGTTCGACTGATGCGCCACCCCACGGCACTCGCATGTGCAATCGTCAGGGTTCTGCGCTTCCTCACAACTGATCGAACTGTGTCCACTGACGGAACCAGTCGAGCTGCGCTTCGTGGGCTTCGGAGCGGAACTGGGCTTGGACGATGCGGTCATGCGTCTCATCATGTGACGCCCGCCCCACTTCTCCTACTCGACACGCCGTGGGGGCGGCTGGATTTCCAGGTTGAGCGGTACCGCGCGTGATGGGCGGTAGATTCTGCCGCATGGCTGATGATGAGATGACGAAGTTGACGGTGAAGTTGCCGACCGTGTTGGCTCGGCAGATGAAGGTGCATGCGATCCAGTCGGATCAGAGCATTCAGGACTGGCTCGCGGAGGCTGTGGAGCGGCACCTCTCGGAGTCCGTCACCGCGTGATTCTGGACCTGTTCAGCGGTGTGGGCGGGTGGTTGTGCGCCCTCCCTCCAGCGAGCCCCCATCTCGGGATAGAGCTGGACCAGCAAGCTGCCGAAACGTCGAAAGCGGCAGGCCACAACGTCATAGAGGCGGACGTGACTGGTCTGGACCCCGCTGACTTCCCCGATGTCACTGGTCTTGTGGCGTCACCTCCTTGCACGACGTTCAGCATCGCGGGTTCTGGTGCTGGGCGAATGGCCCTCGAACAGGTGCTGTCCGCCGTAAGAGGGAACACCCCGGCACTCGACAAACAAAGCACGAGGTTGACGGTGGAGCCCCTCCGCTGGATCAGGACCATCCGTCCCGAATGGATCGCCCTGGAGCAGGTGCCCACGGTTCTGCCAGTCTGGAAGGCGTACGCGGAACGCCTCCGCGGTTGGGGGTACTCCGTCGAGACCAGCGTGCTCGACGCGTCCGCTCATGGCGTTCCTCAGTCTCGTCGCCGTGCCGTTCTCGTCGCCTCCCGTCTCGGAGCAGTTCGACTCCCAGAACCAGGACCGACAACCCCGATGAGCAGCGTCTTCCCGTACTCGGACGGAAGGACGCAGCGGAGCAATTATTCGGGGAGCGCGCCCGATGGGGCACGCACCGCCCAAGAACGAGGCCGAACGATACGCGGGCTGTCTCAACCGAGCGTCACCGTCACCAGAAGATCACCGCACTGGCAATTCGAAAACGGCACGCTCATCCCCTTCACCGTCGAAGAATGCGGCGTTCTCCAAGGATTCCCGCCCGACTATCCCTGGTCGGGAGGGGCGAACGCGCAGAGACTACAAATCGGGAACGCCATCCCACCACCCTTGGCACAAGCATTGATCACCGCGGCCACGAGTCCGATCGGGCGAATCCCCCGACCACCAGAAACCAGGGTCGGAATCGAACTCCCCAAACCACTGGTCAAGAAACTCAGAATCGCCGCAGCCCACCAGGGACTCTCCGCATCAGCACTCGCGGCCGAGATCATCGAGAAGGCGGTAGCCCGATGAACAGGCCAGACCCGCAGGCAGTGTTTGACGCCTTACGGCGTCGAGCTGAGACACAGGCGATCATCGCCAGAACGGAAGCGAAGGCGAAACGTGGCGCGGAACTGGGGCCATGGTCATTGAACGTCAGGCGCGATCTGGTCGCCCCCCAGAGCAGCCTCGCGCTCGATGACGCTGGCTTCATGAGCGACTACGCGGGCGACATGGTGAGCGGCACGGCGGTCTTCCCCATCATGAGCGCAGTGGACGGGCTCACCGCGATCAACGAGCTGATCAAAGGGCGAGAGATCTCTCGCGAGAGTCACGCAGGGTCGCTGCTGACACTAAGCCGCATGGCGACCGAATCCGCAGCGACGACCATATGGCTGCTCTCCAGCACAGACAGGGCTATGAGACGCGGGCTCAGCGTGCGATTCACCGCGTCAGAGCTCAAAGAACAGAGGAAGTACCACAGCTCGATTCGGAAGATGTTCAAACAAGGACCAGGGAAAAACCAACCCGTCGAATACCAGAAGTTCCTGGAGCATGTTCGGTTGTTCGATGAGCGCGTGGAGATGCTGAAGAGGGGCGAGAACCAGACTCCGAAAGCTAAAGTGCCGAACAACACCAGCATCGTCGAGGCGGCTGCGAAATGGGTGGACGAACACCCACCCCCACACGACACAAACGGATCATTCGGACGCGAAGGGTACGGGTTCGAAGACGCGGCCACGTCGTTCTACACCATAAGCTCGGCGATTGTCCACGGACTCAAATGGCCATTGGACTACATACCCAACGGCGAAGTCGATTTGTCTCGCATGATTATGGAGGGCGTTGGGATCGCCGTGTCGATGGCCGAATGCGCGGTGGCGTTGTTCGAAGCGCAAGCGCAAAACTGGAACACCGAGACGAAAAGGCAGATCCTCTATCCGACGTCTCTCCAGCAAACAGTTGAAGAGTGGGCGCGACACTACCCCGCCGATCCCCCTGAAGCCTGAGCCTCCGCATCACCGCGGCGGAACAGAGGTTATCCGCCTCCGCGCTAGCGACCGAGATCATCCAACACGCCGTGCGACAACCAGCTGGGGCGCGCTGAGCCCAGGTCGGAGAAGCGCGGCTACCCGCAGCCCACGTAGATATATATCCGCGTGTCCGGGCGTGGAGTCTTCTGGATGACGACGAGACGGGAGTAGGGAGTGGAGGCCCGCTCTTGGATAACGTGCTGGAAGTCTTCGGGGCTGCTGGCCTTGATCCCCTCAGACAAAGCCTTGTCCTTCAAAAAGGAATTGCTCCATACTGCTGGCGGGCCTGGGGTGGGCTCGGGGAGGTCGGAGAGCTTCTCGAAGGCTTCCGTGTCGGCGTTGGGCACGTCCACGACCAATCTGACCGAGAATTCCACGCCGCCCACTTTGTCGTTATATTCCGTGAAGACCACAGAGGGCCGCGACTTGAAATGGATGTTGCCGCAGGACGCGGCGTCTCCGAGAGCGTCGTCAGTCTTGTCCGAGCTATGTCCGCAGCCGCCCAGGAACAAGACTGCTCCGAACAAAGCGGCGAGTCCCCTCGCGGACAGCGCTGTGGTGAACTGAGGCATCAGCAAACTCCCTGCTTCGTCTGGATGGGCGAGGCGCCCCTGGTTGTGAAGCTGCGCGCGAACCCGGACTCCTCAAGGAACCTCATCTTGATGTCCATCGCCTCACTGAGGTACCCCTGCCCTTTGGCGGTGCCGTGGAAATAGTACTGGTCGTACACGTATACGACGTACTGTGCCTCGTAGCTCATCGGCTGACCGCCTCTCGGCTTGTGGACGACGACTTCGCCGCTGACGCCCATGTAGAAGCCGCCGAGGGCGTTGCCGAGATTCCCGCCCGCTATTCCGTCGATGATCTTCCTGGTCGGTATCCAGTCGGTTTTGTAGCTGTTCGAATACTCGAACTCGCGGGGGTTGTCCAAGCACCGCTCCCTTGCGGAGCGCACGATCTCTTGGACCCCGACGTCCACCACGTTCTGCCCGTCGTAAGGGTAGTACTTCAGGTTTGGATCGTCGACTCCGACCTTCGGGGAGGCGTTGAGGACCATGCTCATCTCGTCCGAGGTCATCTGGTAGCTCTGCCCGTCGTACCTGTTCATCATGTAGAAGTCCAGCAGATGGTTGGCGAACGTCCACCCCAGACTGGCCCACGCCAACCTGATGGCGGCGACGTCCGCCGCGTGGGTGTAGCCGCGAACCTGCTCCTCGAAGCCGTCGAGCGAGTTGAACACAGGCCGGTCTGGGGACCAGGGGTTGTCAGGAGGCGGGTCAAACGGCAAGATCGTGCTCCCACCACTTGTTGCCCCCGTACCCGTAGCCCGTACGGCCACGCGCCTGAACGGAAGAGACGGTCATCGCCTCGCCAGTGCCAGGGACCGCTTGGGCAGACTCGCTCTGCAGCGCGTCCCTCATGCTCTGCACAGTCGAGAGGATGTCCTCATGGCGGGAGGCCGCGGCGGCGTGGACAGCTTGGAGGTCGCCGCGTATCTCGGCTCTGATGCTCTCGCTCATCTGGCGGTCGAGGATCGTGCCCCACAGCCCGAGCGGCAGGGTGAACTTTTCGAAGGTGGCTGGGCGCATCAGGTCGTTCACCAAGGCGAACGCCTGGTTGCGGGCGTGCTGCTCGACCTGTAGCCCGCCCTGTCGGAGCACAGCGGCGACACCGGTCATGTGGCTGCCTCGTTCGTCCGCGGAGTCGCGGCGCGTGTTCGAAGCCGCCGTGAACGCCTGCGAGGCGGTCCCCGACCAGTGGTTCTCGGTGAGCCATTTCGAACCGTTGCCGAGGTTGCTCGCCAACGCTGTGTCGTTCGAGCCGAGGATCCCGACGTGCTGCGCGAGGGGCTGCAAGGCGCCCCAGTCGCAATCGACAGGTTCGAGATGGTCCGCTATGGGTCTGATCCCCGCCGCGTTCCGAAGACCTTCCTCGAACGGGGCGAGGGCCTCGATGGCCCACCGCACGACCTGCCGCGTGCTGGCGTCTGCGGGAGCGACCCCTGGCACGTCGACCTGCTGCGCCCCGCCCCATGGCGTGTGGTCGAGTTCGGCAGCAGCGGCGGCGCTGTTCAACCCAAAAAATATTAAGCGCGGCGGCGCTCTTCCCATCCCGCCCGTGATACAACCGCCCAGCCTCCGACAACCCGCCCGAGAGCTTGTACAACCCCTCCCTGTCTTGCTGATGAGCGTCAGTGACTCTGTCACGGAAGCCCCCGAGCGGCGCGACCAAATCGGCGAGCAGACCAGTCGCGCCCGACGGCAATTCGACCGACCCCATGGTCTTGTTCGCCAAATCCCAGAACTGGTCCGTGAAATCCCCGACACTGGTCCCGAACCCCGCGACATGCCCAGGCGAAACCGCCAAACGCGCAGCGGGTTCCACCAGGTCACAGCCTTTCCACACGAGAGGTTGGATATTTCAGAAATAGTAACATCCGCGGCGGAGACCGCATCAACATTGATCAGGAAAACCGCTGGTCGAAGCTGTCACCCGCAGCGCGTTCAGTCCGAACCCTCTCCGTCTTGTCCGAGACCTTCTTCCAGGGTGGATTTGACTGCCCCGCTCAGGTAGGCCCATGAGCCTTGGTTGTCCTCTTCGTCGCGGCTCGTTGTTTCTTCTTCTTGGCGGTCTGCTTGGTCTGCGGCCTTCCTGATTCGTTCGGCGAGGGCGTGTTCGCCTTGGTCGGCGAGGCAGAATGCGGTGTAGCAGGCTTCGCCTGGGGTGATGGGGTCCGCGCCGTGGATGATGACGTATCCGTTCACGGCTCGAACCTCCCCCTGGTCCTCCGTCGTGTCGGGGAGGCGTTCGATCTTCTTGATGACAGAACTCTGCCGCCAGTGGTATTTCGTGGGGTCCGATGGGTCGTCGAAGAACACCAGGCTCGTTTCTCCGACGCGCGGGTGCCTGCCGATCCTGGTGATGGGGTGCGCCTCGCCGTCCAACCCGAACTTGCCCGCCAGGGACTGCTCACCTGGCAACCTGGTGTACAGCATGCGGTCGAGATCCCAAAGGTGCTGACTGCCTTGTGTCGTGACGAGCCACCGCCCGGTCATCCCAGGGGTCAGTTCTTCCACGGTCTCGTTCTTCGTCATTCTGGGTTCCTCCATTCGAACAGCTCCCTGAGCTCTTGGATGATCTGCGGGCGGGCGAGGTTCCCGTCAGTAGCTCCGAGAACGAGGCCCGCGGCTTTCTCGGGGTCGAAGTCGTCGCGCAACACATGGTTGTTCAGATCGAGGAACAGGCATGTCGCGGTCCACGCGGTGATCTTGTTCCCGAAGGCGAAGGGCTCCGTGAACGCTATGAAGAAGAGGAGCGCCGCCGCCCGCTCGAACAAGTCCATGCCGTAGATAGCGGCGTGTTCGAACAGGGCCGTGCTCAACGCGCCCGAGTCCCGCACCGTCAAATGCCAGCGGCATGCGACCCGACCCGCCCAAAACACGTCGTCCTCCGTGAGGAACCGCATCACAACCCCTCCTCCACGGCGCTGTCGCCAGCGTTCAGGAGGAGGCCGTAGACGGCCAGCCGTGAGCGGTCCACGATCCTGCTGGTCGCTTCGGCCGCGGCGAGACGGTCCTCCACAGCCCGCGTCACAGCTCCCGAGAGGAAAGACTCTGCGGAGGAGTGCTCGCTCGACTCCACCGCAGCGCGAAGCTTCGCGTGCTCCTCCTCGGTCAATTCGATCTTGAACACAGCCATCAGTCGTTCTCTTCCTTCTCGCACTGGTCGCAGCGTGTCCGTAGCGGTCCCCGCTCTTTCCGAAGCCGCCCCGCGGCGCCGCATTCTTCGCACGTCGCCGCTGATTTCCGCCGTGCCGCGTGGACGAGCTCGCGAGCCTGGTCGAGAACCCCCGAGGGGATAGTTTTGATGTCGGGGCGGGCGCGCAGCTCACCGAACTTCTCCTCGATCCCACGCCATCGAAGATCGGGGGCTATCTCCCGCATCTTCTGATCGAGCTCCAGAAGGATGTGGAGCCAGCCCGGTCCGACGCTCGCGCAGTTCCCCCAATACGGATGCCTGAAATCGATCTTGCTCATGGCTTGCTCTCCGAATCGCATGTGTCGCAGAGGGTTCGGCCCCAGGCGTGCTCTTTCCGCATCCTGCCCGGTTCCCCGCATTTCTCGCAGGTCTTCCAGGCTTGCTCCTCCGCGGCGTCGGTCAGTTGGTGCGCGCGCTCACGAACCTCATCGGGTGTGTCCTCGCCGAAAAACAGGTAGGCGCGCAAGCCTCCGAATTTCTCCTTGATCTGCGACCATCGGAACCCTGGAGCCTCCTCGCGGAGCTTCTTGTCGAGTTCCAGGACGATGCCGTGCCATCCTGGTCCGACATCGCTGTACGAACCCCAATACGGGTCGGTGAAATCAATCTCAGTCATCGGACGTTCTCCTTCCGTTGTTGGAACGCGGCGTCGAGGGCGGCTTGTCGGATGAAATCCACTGGCTCAACGCCGTCGTGCTGAGCGGCTTCCCTGATCCAATCGAGTTCGTGATCACTGAGCATGAGCACGAACGGGTTCGTTCTCGGCAAAGGCTCCATGATCAGTTCGGCTCGGTCATGGGGCGGGTGGCGCAGCCTTGTCCGCTGGATGTGACGTCGAGGCAGATTGTGGCCGGAATTCGCTTCACCAGTTTGTTGATCGTGGTGACGACGACGTTCCCGTTCTCGACCGACGTGACGATTCCAGCGATTTTCTTGTCCCGACTTTCCGTCCACACTGGGGCGCCGAGGATTTCAGGAACAGCTCTCGCAACGTCTTCGGGACGCACGATGAAGGAGTTGTTCGCCGTGGTGGTCCTCGCTGTTCCGCACCCGACTCTGCTGACGCTGAGTTCTGGTCTGGTTGCGGAGTAGCCCCAGCACAATCTCGGTGCGCCGTACTTGTCGATCCAGCTAGAGGCGTCGTTGGCGACCTCTTCGGAGATTCTGACTTGTCCGTTCGGGAGGACGCCGAGCGACCCGAACTCGCTTGGTTGGGTCTCGACCCATATGATCGACACGTCGGGATCTCCTGGGACGTTGTGGAGCGGGCCACCCGCGACGACGTGCCCGATCAGGACGTTCGTCATGCCGTCGACGACGGCTGATTTGCCTCGGGGCACGTAGAGGACATGGACCTCGGCCTTGTTGGGGGCGCAGCGTCCTGCGGTGAGGATGCCCATCCGTCCGTCGAACTCCCCCGACATGGCGACAACCCAACCAGCGGTGCAGGTCTTCGCGTCCGCCCCGGTCCCGATCGTGATGGGAGATCCTGGGACGAGCTGGTCAATGGACCTGGCGACCTCCGCCTTCTCCCGCGCGTCCTGCGCGGCCTGCTCGTCCTGCGTGTTCGCGGCGGGAACCGGGGCGGGGCTCCTCACACCGCCACGTTGGCACGAGGTCAAAGCCAAGACTGTGGCGAGACAGCTCATAGTGGCCACCGCTGTGAAGAACGTGCTCATCAACGCGGTTCGCTGCGGAAGGGTGAAGGTTCGCATCAAGATCACGCCTCCTTCACGTATTGAATGATGGCTTTGCGCTCGGACTCCCGCACGACGTCGAGGCGGCGCCAGCCCTCCCGACCCAACGAGTTCGACTTCTGCTCGATGTCCATGTCCAGAGTCGAGGTGTTCTTGATGATCACGGTCTTGAACTGCTTGGCCATTGGTGTTCCTCTTCGTGCGGCGGTGGTGTGGTGGTGTTTGGCCTGGTGGCGGCCACCTCGACATCGTATCCACTTATAAGTCAATTTGTCTACTTATAAGTCACTGCGTCAGGATCGGGGGCGCGGCCATCCTGGACACATGAGCACGTCCAGCAGGAAAGCGGCGGAAACCGACAGGGCGCTCGAAGCACGGCTCGCCGCCCAAGCCGAGAAGGTGGACGTCGCCTCGCTCGCCATCGAGCTCGGACGCGTCAGAGTCGCAAAGAAGCTCACCCTCGACAACCTCGAAGCCCGCACAGGCATCCCACGCAACACCATCTCGCGCTACGAGCACGGCAAACTCAACCCCACCGCCAAAGCCCTCCTCAAGTTGAGCATCGGACTGGAGGAGAACATCAGCGAACTCGTCAAACCCCTCGACCACCTCCCCAAGACCGCCGCGACAGCGGAAAACTAGCTGCGCCTCTCCTGTAGCAGTGCGATGGTTTCGCCGAGCGTCGAGTCGGGGGTGAGGCCGAGCTGGTCGTGGGACTTCCATCCCCAACCGTCCCGTAGTTGCCCGTCCCTGTGCCCGAGGAGCTGGATTTTCCCCGCGTCGTCTTGGAAGACGGCCAAGAGGGAACCGCCCGCTGGGGTTTGCGCCCCGAGCCAGGACATGGGGTCGGTGGACAACGCGGCGACGATCAGCCTGCCCGCCCCCTCTGTGGATTCGGGGAGGAGGGGGAAGAGCTCTCGTCTGAGCGCGGCCCGCACCGCGGGGTCGTCATTGCCGACCGTGTTCGGGGGTTTTGGGGTGAGGACCGCGGCGAGGGCGCGGAAGAGCAGTTCGCGGCGTGTCGCGTCGGTCGGCCTGATCTGATAGCGGATCGAGTACACCAGCTCCCCGTCCATCACCACCCTTGCCTCGACATGGGTGTGGACGTGCCGTTCCGCATACGCGTAGGAGAGCATGCGCGCCGCCAGCCTGGTCGGGTCGAGCCCGTCCGCGGCGTCGGGACCGGCCAGGTCTCCTTGCGGGGAGTAGAACGTGGAGGGCTGCGCCGCGAACCGCACGAGCTCGTCGTTCTCGTACTCCCACGGGAACACCAACACCAGGTGCAGCGCGGGATCATCGTCACGTCTCTTCGGATTGTCGGGGCTCGGGCCGCGAGGCCCGGGGGCGGGCCTGATATCGACGGCGGCGACCACGTCCATCAGGTCGGCGCCCAGAATCTCCGCCATCGCCTCGGACTGCTCCACGCTCGCCACCGCGACGCCGCGCTCCCACCGAGACACATGCGCCTGGGAGACGCCCAGCTTTTTCGCCAACGCGCGTTGGCTCAACCCTGCGCGGGCGCGCAGCATCACCAATCCTGAAGCCCCTTCGAGGGGTTGGAAGAGGTCTTCCACCTCCAGGCCGAGCAGGACCGCGAGCCGTTTCACCTTCGCGGGCGTCGGGACGACCCCCTGGTCCTCCCACAGGGCGACCATGTCGGGGCTCGCCCCCGTGTCGCGGGCGAGAGCGGCCCTGGTGAGGCCCGCGTGTTCGCGGGCCTCCCGCAGCCGCGCGGCGTCGAACACGCCCGTGGGTCGCACTGGCACGCGCGGCTCCTCTCGGCTGGTGTTCAACCGACGATAACAGATACCTAATCTTGAAACCTCGACGATTGTCAGACCCCGTTGCTAGCGTCATGTCCAGAATCAAAATCTAGGAGAACCACACGACCCGCCATCCCTGAACCCGCCCCTGGAACGAAAGAAACCGCGAAGCGGGAACTTCGCGGCCTTTCCATCATTGCCCCTATTCCGAGTTGACGCTCGAAGGGGCGAAGCGCCCAGGCCGAAGCCCGGACCAATATTCCGTAACAAACCCCGCAGGAAGGGGCAATCTTGAGTCTAACACGCCCGAAACCAGAACAAGCACCCCCACACCCACGACAGAGACGAGGACTCCGATGAGCCCCGCCGTCAAGGGCGGAAAGCCCTCGGGACTTTCTCCCGCCGTCGCGGAGCGGATCGCCAACTACACGCCGAGGAAAATCTCGCCAGACGTGTGGACCGTCATCGCCCCGTTCGTGCGCTCCACGGTCACGGACTTCGCGGCTATCTGCGTCCGCGCCGTCGACTACTCGCTCCCTCCAACGACACGGCTGGTCGCCTGGTGCCACAACCAGGGCTACCCGTTGGAGCGAGCCGTGGTGCTCGACCGCCACACCATCGCGTTGTTCGTCGAAGACTACTACAAAGTCAGAACGCTCCGCACGCGTAGGAACATTCGGTCGGCGCTGATGCGGATAGGCAGGGTCTTGGTGCCAGAGGCGTACCCGCAGCCCCTGCCCCCCATAGCCAAAAGCCCTGTGGCCGCCCCGTACACCACGGCGGAGCAGGCCGCTTTGCGGTCTTGGGCGCGTGGTGGCAGGACAACGTACAGGAGGGAGCAGTCCGCCTTGCTCCTCGCCCTGGGGATCGGAGCCGGGTTGACGCGCGCCGACGTCGAACACCTTCTCGTCAAACACGTCACCGTGGATCAAGACGGCGTGCTCATCGACATCGTCGGCGGCAGGCATCCCCGCATGGTTCCTATGCTGCGCGACTGGGAGCAAGCCGTCGTCGACGTCGTGAACTCGGGGCGCGACCCCGACACCTACTTGGTGCTGCCCCGAGCGAAGTCAAGGTCGAAAAACCTGACGAACACGCATAAAGTCTACGGTGCGGGAGCCCCCTCCACGATACGGATGAGAGCCACCTGGATGGCTGCGCACCTTGTGAACGGGGTGCCGATAAAAGCGTTCCTCGACGCCTCGGGCATCGGAAACCTCGAGAGCGCGGAAAGAATCCTGTCGATCCTGCCCGACCCCGACCCCGTGGTGGCGCGGAGGGCGTTGCGCGGGGAGGCGGGCTGGACGTGACCGTTCACCAAGAGGACGCGGAGCTCGAACGCAAGATCGTCGAGCTGCTGCCCTCCAGCTCTGGAGCGCGCACACGTAAGGGCTGGCATTCGACTGGGACCGTCGAGCTCGCCGCCAAGCTGGTGGACGCCTCAGGCGTCGTGGAGAAAGCCCATGAGTGGCGGTGTCAGGACGACGCCTGGTCGAGGGCGAAGCGCCCGGTCAAGGACGAGCAGCGCGACCCTGGCTTCGGGAAACGTGGCGGGCGCCCAGCCATGTTCACCACCCGCCAAGTCCTCATTATTATGCTCCTGCACTCAGTGACCGGTGAGCCCCTGTTGATCAAGGAGCTGGCTACAACCGTCCATGAGCGTTTGAACCCCAGGAGTCGGGAACTGCTCGGCCTCCCTGCCGATCCCAGCGATATGAACTGTGGCCAGGTGTACACGAACTTCCGCAGGGCGCTCCGCAGGTTCCTCGACGCCATCGACTCAGCCCCCCACAGCACGGGAAGAAGGCTGCGGTACTCGGAGGTGTTGCGCATTCGGGCGATGCGCGCCGAGGAGTCCGAGAACCTCGCGGAAAAGTCCAGCCGAGGCAGTTGGGTCGCCAATCAACTGCTCCACATGACGTACCTCTACCTCCCGAAAGAAGTCCGCGCCAACTGGCGGGGCACGATCTCGGTGGACGGGACGGCGGTCCCAGTGTGGGGGAAAGCTGGTTCACCTGGTGCGAAAAAACGCACCCTTGACTCGATGTGCTCCCCCGAGTTCGACGCGGGATGGCACTCTCGAACCGCGGAGGACCACAACGGCGAGAAGAACAAGGACCACAACGGCGACAAGGGCCGCAAACGCCTTAAACGAACCCAGGAAGAGTTCAAATGGGCGTACGAGGCGACCATCGCGGTGATGGCCGAAGACCCTGACTGTGTGACAGACTTCCCGAAACTCGCGCTGTCCGTGAGCCTGGAGAAGCCAGCGGGGAGGGTCGCTGAGAACGCGATGGTGTGCGTCGGAGCGATTGTGGACCGCGGCCTCCCGATCAACTACTTTGTCGGGGACCGGGCGTACCTCCCTCACTCCGATGTCGACAAACTCCAAGGACCGCTCAAAGCACTCGGGTACAAGTTCGTCGCGGATTTAAGATCCGACCAGCTCGGAATCCAAGGCCAACACGCGGGGGCACTACTGGTTGAGGGGACTTGGTACTGCCCGAGCATGCCGACCGCTCTGATCGAAGCCAGTATCGACCACCTGAACAAGAAGATCAGCGACGACACGTATCAGCGGTTGATCGACGCGCGGCGCGACTACATGTTGCAGACCAAGGAGAAAGCGGATTCGAACGGCGTTGTGCAGATGCGGTGTCCCGCGATGGGGCCGAACCCCACGGTCGATTGCCCCTTGAAACCTCAGAAGCAGACATCGGTCGGTCTCGGGATCCCGAAGCTCCGCACCAAGATCATCAAACCCCCGAAGCATCCCGACAGGATCTGCTCGAACCGTTCGTCGGTCGCGTTCGGCCCCGACGCGGGGGCGAACGAAGCGGGGTTGAAGTACGGACAAGCTGTCCCGTACCGCAGCAAGGAGTGGCACACGTTGTACCAGACGCCGCGCAGCACCATCGAGGGGTTGAACGCGATGGTCAAAGACGAGGGGAAGGGCGCTCTCGGAAGCGCTGGACGCAGAAGAGCGCGCGGCTACACCTTCCAGTCTTTGTGCGTGGCCGTCCTATTGGCAGGCGCGAACATCAGGATGATCGACAGTTTCCTCGCCAAACCGATCAAGACCACCGCCGAGCGGATCGTCGCCCGCACAGACAGGAGGCGAAGGAAGCAGACTCTCGACTCCTACCGTCAACGAGCCAACGCTCCCCCGCTGGTCGGTCCCGCCGCCGAGGCCGCGAACTAGCCACTCCGAGAGGAGTGGCTACAGGTCGTCGGGCAAATCCGAAAAACCAGTCTTCCAGCGGTGAAAACCGAGCCCCGAACAGCAAAAATCCTCCCCCGATCAATCTCGGGGGAGGATTTTTGTCTATCCATCGCAACAGCGAGCCGCCGTCATGAGGTTCTGCAACTAAGACCAGCTCAGTAATGCAAACAACCCTGAGTGCCCCAGGTGGGATTCGAACCCACACTGTACGGGTTTTGAGTCCGTCGCCTCTACCGTTGGGCTACCGGGGCATGTGCGACGTTCGACTATAGCGGACGGCACGAGATTTGGCGAACGGCTCCCGAAGGGCGTCGACTGCGGCGAATGGTGTCGTCGCGCCCCGCGTCGGCGACCCCTGTGTAGTAGCCTCTAGCTCGATGTCTACTCCTCCGAGCCTTGCGACCACGCCGAAGCTGCTCACCGGCTGGGCGCGCACGGCTGCCACCAGAGCAGAGGTGCTGTCCGTCGTCGATCCGCAGCAGGCGGTCGACGCGGTCGCCGCCGTCGCGCAGCACAACGCCGATGTCGCCCCCGCGAAGCGGCGCGGAGTCCTCGCGAGGGGCCTCGGGCGCTCGTACGGGGACCACGCGCTCAACGCGGGCGGGGTCGTGCTCGACATGACCGGGCTGAGCAAAGTGCACTCGATCAGCGCCGAGACCCGGATCGCCGACGTCGACGCCGGGGTGAGCCTCGACCTGCTCATGAAGGTCGGACTGCCGCTCGGCCTGTGGGTGCCCGTCCTGCCCGGCACGCGCCAGGTGACGGTCGGCGGCGCGATCGGCAGCGACATCCACGGCAAGAACCACCACAGCGCGGGCAGCTTCGGCAACCACGTGCGCTCCATCGACCTCCTGCTCGCGAGCGGCGAGGTCCGGACCATCGCGCCGGAGGGCCCGGACTCGGCCCTGTTCTGGGCGACCGTCGGCGGCTGCGGCCTGACCGGGGTGGTCCTGCGGGCCAAGATCGAGATGACTCCCACCGAGACCGCGTACTTCATCGCGGACGGCGACGTCCCTGCCTCGCTGGAGGAGACCATCGCGCTGCACAGCGACGGCTCGGACGCGAACTACACCTATTCCTCCGCATGGTTCGACGCGATCTCCGCGCCGCCGAAGCTGGGACGTTCGGTCGTCTCGCGCGGATCGCTCGCCACGGTCGACCAACTGCCGGTCGAGCTGCAGAAGGACCCGCTCAAGTTCGACGCGCCGCAGCTGTTCACCGCGCCCGACGTGTTCCCGAACGGCCTGGCCAACAAGCTCACCTTCGGCCCGCTGACCGCCGTTTGGTACAAGCTCGGCAAAAGCTACCGGGGCAAGGTCCAGAACTTGACGCAGTTCTACCACCCGCTCGACATGATCGGCGAGTGGAACCGGGGCTACGGCACGAACGGCTTCCTGCAGTACCAGTTCATCGTCCCCCCCGAGGCGGTCGAGGAGTTCAAGCGGATCATCGTGGACATCCAGGCCTCGGGCCACGTGTCCTTCTTGAACGTGTTCAAGCTCTTCGGGCCGGGGAACCAGGCGCCGCTGTCCTTCCCGATCAGCGGCTGGAACATCTGCGTGGACTTCCCGATCAAACCCGGCCTGCACGAGTTCCTGAGCGGCCTCGACGCGCGGATCTTGCAGTTCGGGGGGCGCGTGTACACCGCGAAGGACTCCCGCGTCGCCCCCGAGACCTTCCACGCCATGTACCCGAGGATCGGCGAGTGGATCGATGTCCGCCGCTCCGTCGACCCCGACGGTGTGTTCACCTCTGACCTGGGCAGAAGATTGGAGCTCATTTAAATGATCAACGCTGTCGGCGTTCCCAAGTCCCTGCTGCTGCTCGGCGGCACGTCCGAGATCGCCCTCGCCATCGCCGAGGAGCTGCTCGCCTCCGGCCCGCTCGTCGTGACACTCGCGGCCCGGCCCGGCACAGCGCGGGACGGCGCCGCCAAGCGCCTCGAGGG
Organism: Segniliparus sp.; assembly: GCF_051660745.1. Taxonomy (NCBI): domain Bacteria; kingdom Bacillati; phylum Actinomycetota; class Actinomycetes; order Mycobacteriales; family Segniliparaceae; genus Segniliparus; species Segniliparus sp. The sequence continues at coordinate 170,486 of NZ_JBOFQF010000035.1, forward strand.
CAAGGGCGCGAAGGTCCGCGCCGTCGACTTCGAGGCGACCGACTTCGCGAACCACCCCAAGACCATCGAGGCCGCCTTCGAGGCGGGCGACGTCGATGTGAGCGTCGTGGCGTTCGCGGTGCTCGGCGACGCGGAGGAGAACTGGCAGGACCAGGCCAAGGCGGTCGAGCTGGCCCAGGTGAACTACACCGCCTCGTTGTCGGTCGGCGTGCTGCTCGGCGAGCAGATCAAGCGCCAGGGGCACGGACGGATCATCGCCCTCTCCTCGGTCGCGGGCGAGCGGGTGCGCCGGGCGAACTTCGTCTACGGCTCCTCCAAAGCCGGGTTCGACGGCTTCTACCTCGGCCTCGGCGAGGCGCTCGCGGAGCATGGCGGCAAAGTCACCGTCGTGCGCCCCGGCCAGGTCCGCACCAAGCTGAGCGCCGGGCACGCGCCCGCCCCGCTCACTGTGGACGCGGTCGACGTCGCCAAGGCCGCCGTGGCCGGGATGCGCGCGGGCAAGGAGATCGTCTGGGTCCCCTTCGCGTTCCGCTTCGTCATGAGCGCGTTCCGCCACACCCCCCGGGCCATCTTCCGCAAACTGCCGGTGTGATCGACAGGCGGCTTCGGGCTCTCCAGCCGGCTCTCGCGCTCGCGGTGGCGGCGGTGGTCAGCCTCGTCGGCTTCAAGGCCGTCGCCATGGTCCGGTGGCCCTCGTACAACAACTCGTACGTCCCGTACGCCGCCACCACGGCTGGCCAGCTCGTCTGCCTCGCCCTGGCTCTCTTGGCCGCGCTCAGGCTCAGGAGCGGGAAACCCTGGGGAGAGCAGCTGGCGTGGCTGTCCATCTCGGGTTTCGCCGCCGCGACGCTGACCCTGCCGCTCGGCTCCACCCGGCTGTTCCTCTTCGGGATCACCATCGACCCGCAGTTCCGCACCTCGTACCTGACGAGGTTCGCGGACTCCCCCGCGCTCGCGGACATGACCTACCCGGACATGCCGCCGTACTACCCGCCCGCGTGGTTCTGGGTCGGCGGCCAGCTCGCGCACCTCGCGGGATGGCCGGGCTGGGCCGCGTACAAGCCGTACTCGATCCTGAGCATCGCGGTCGCGGCGGTCGGGACGTACCTGCTCTGGTCGAAGGTCCTGCGCAGAGACCGCGCGCTCGTCGTGGCGCTGGCCGAGACCGCCGTGATCATCGTGCACGGCTCCCCGGAGCCGTACGGAGCCGTCCTCGCCCTCCCGCTGCCCGCCGTCCTCGTGATCGCGTATCGGGCATTGCGACGCGGCGGGCGGGGCGTGTGGGGTGTCGGCGTCTACCTCGGGCTCGCGGCGCTCACATACACGCTCTACGCGGGCTACGCGGCGCTGGCCGTCTTCCTCCTCGCCGTCTCGGCGGGGCGGCGCGGCGGCAGGCCCGCGTACAAGCGCCTCGCGGGCATGGCCGCCGTCTCCATCCCCATTGCGCTCGTCAGCTGGGGGCCGTGGCTCTACGCGGCGCTGCGCCATCCACCCGCGACGGATATGGCCCCCCGGTTCATGATGCGCAACGGGGCGACCCTGTCGCTGCCCATGACCTGGACGTTGATCTCCGGGGCGACATGCCTGGCCGGGACGCTGTGGATCGTCGGGTGGTTCCGCCGCAACCACATCGCCCACGCGCTCGGGATCGCCGCAGCCGCGGCGTACCTGGTGACGTTCGCGTCCTTCCTGCTCTCCCTCAAGGGCACGACGCTCCTCTCGTTCCGCCTGCTCGTGCCGTTGCTGGCCATCCTGGTCGCGGCGGGCGCGCTGGCGTTCCTCCTCGGCGCGCGGGTGCTCGCCGTCCGGCTCCGGGGCGTCGGCGGGCGCAGGTTCGGCCTGCGCCCCATCGCGGCGGCATTCGCGATCGTCGTCGCCGTCTCCTACGCGCAGTCCATGCTCAATCTCATGGTCGAGCCGTTCACCGTCGCGAACACCGACACCGACGGCGACGGCAAGCGGGGCGACGGGCGGGCCCCCGACGAGGGGCAGTACTACCGCGACATCGACCAGGCGATCCGCCAGGCCACCGGCAAACAGCCCCGCGACCTCGAAGTCCTCACCGCCGACTACGGCTTCCTCGCGATCTACCCGTACTGGGGCTTCCAGGCGCTCACCCCCCACTACGCCAACCCGCTCGCGCATTTCGCCGACCGCTCGGCGGCGATCAAGTCCTGGGCGAGGCTCGCCAGCTCGGCGGAGCTCGTCAAGGCCTGGGACGCGTCGCCGTGGCGGGCGCCCGACGTGGTCCTCTTCCGGCGGGGCGCGGACGGGAAGTACCTCCTGCGGCTCTCCGTTGACATCTTCCCGAACCAGCCCAACGTGGTCCGCGAGGACGTGGCATTCGACCCGAAGCTCTTCTCCCCCGACCGCTTCACCACCCGCGACTACGGGCCCTTCGCCGTCGTGATCCGGCGTTCCTGACGCCCAGCTGGCGCCTCGCGGTGTTATCGGAGTCTCATGTACGCTCCGCCTCCCCAGTACATATCGACTCCTGCTGCCTTGCGGTGCATCCAGCCGGATCGTCAGGAATGCACACCCGGATGGCGCCTCGCGGGAACTTCCGCCCCCCGCCGCGCGTTCTAGGTATATATTGCGTAAAGCTAAACAACTGCGAGTCAAAGGGGCAGACAGATGGCTAGGACAGACGGCGACGACTGGGACCTCTCCGAATCGGTCGGCGTCACCGCGCTCGGGGTCGCCGCAGGTCGCGCGGCCGAGACGGCGAGCGAGCATCCTCTGGTCAAAGACCCGTACGCGCAGCTGCTCGTGGACGGCGTGCCGAACAACCCGCTCGCCAAGTACACCTCTGGGACGCTCATGGCGGAGCTCGCGAAGACCAATCCGCTCGTCTTGGCCGCCCAGCAGGCCATGCAGGGCTACCTCGCCAGCCGCACCAAGTTCTTCGACGACTTCTTCCTCGATTCGGCGCGGGCGGGCGCCCGCCAGGCCGTGATCCTCGCCTCCGGGCTCGACGCCCGCGCCTGGCGGCTCGACTGGCCCGAGGGGACGCGCGTTTTCGAGCTCGACCTGCCGAGGGTCCTCGCCTACAAGTCCGAGACGCTGGCCCGGCACGGGGCCAAGCCTTCCGCAGCTCTGGTGGAAGTGCCGGTCGACCTGCGCGACGACTGGCCGAAGGCGTTGGTCGAGGCGGGCTTCGACCCGGAGGCCCCGAGCGCGTGGAGCGCCGAAGGCCTCCTGCCGTATCTGCCGGGCCCGGCCCAGGACCTGCTGTTCGAGCGGATCGCCGCGCTCGCGGCTCCGGGCAGCCGGGTCGCCATTGAGGCCTTCGACCCCGCCGCGTTCGGCGATCAGGCCCAGCAGCAATGGCAGCAGACCCAGGAGCAGATGAAAGAGCACGGGCTCGACTTCGACATCAAAGACCTCGTCTACCTCGACGACGAGCGAGCCGAGCCGGTCGCGTGGTTCGCCGGACGCGGCTGGGCGGCGACCAGCGCCACCGCTGCCGAGCTCATGGCGAGCAATGGCCGAGCCCCGGACCCGCAAGTCGCGGACACCACGCCCAAGAGCTACTTCGTCACCGCGACGAAAGGCTGAACGATGGGCCGCTCGGACAACGACAGCTGGTCGATCACCGAATCGGTCGGAGCCACCGCGCTCATGGTGGCGACCGGACGCGCTCTGGAGACGCGCCGCCCGCAGCCGCTCGCCTCGGACCCGTTCGCCGAGATATTCGTGCGAGCCGCGGGCGACGGGTTCTGGGCCAAAGCGCTCGACGGGGAGGTTCGGCTCGACAGCCTCCCGCAGTCGCAGTTCAGCGACCGCATCCGCGACCACATGGCGGTCCGCACGAGGTTCTTCGACGACTTCTTCGCCGAGGCCGCGTCCGAGGGAGTGCGCCAGATCGTCATCCTCGCGGCGGGACTGGACTCCCGCGCCTGGCGGCTCGACTGGCCGGACGGCACGGCCGTCTACGAGCTCGACCAGCCCCAGGTGCTCGACTTCAAGACCCGGACGCTTGCCGGGCACGAGCCGAAGGCGCGCTACGCGCCGATCTCGGTCGACCTGCGCGACGACTGGCCCGCCGCCCTGGCAGGGGCGGGCTTCGACGCCGCTCGGCCCACCGCCTGGCTCGCCGAAGGGCTGCTCGCGTACCTGCCCGCGCGGACGCAGGACCTGCTGTTCGAGCGGATCGCGGCGCTCTCGGCCCCGGGCAGCCGGGTCGGGGTGAACACCCGGATCGGCGGGAGCTACGCCGCAGAGCGCCCGGTCTGGCAGAAGGCCAGAGAGGAGCTCGCCGCACAAGGCCTCGACTTGAACATGCAGGACCTCATCTACTCCGAAGACCGCGACGACCCGGCGGACTGGCTGGCCGCGCGCGGCTGGCAGACGAGCTCCCACACGGACGAGGAGCTGCTCGACCAAGCAGGCAGGCCGCACCCCGCAGGCGACGAGGACCAGCTCCCCCGGATCCAGTACATCCGCGCCGCCCTGCGAGGCGAAACGGACTGACCCGGCGAGGAACGAGCAGCGCCGCCCGATGACAACGAACAACAAGAACAACAGACCCTACGAACGGAGCCCCCATGGCCAGGACTGACAACGACACGTGGACTATCGCCGAATCGGTCGGCGCGACCGCCGTCATGGTGGCCGCCGGACGCGCGATGGCCACCAACGCGGAGCACCCGATCATCTCCGACCAGTTCGCGCAGCCGCTCGTCGACGCCGTCGGGGTGGAGTTCTGGAGCAAGTTCGCCGCAGGCGAGATCGTGGTCGGAGAGGAGGACGCGAAGCAGTTCGGCTCGCCCGCCGTCCTCGCGGACTCCATGGCGGTGCGCACGAAGTTCTTCGACGCGTTCTTCGCCTCGGCGGGCAGCGGCGGCGTCCGGCAGGCGGTGATCCTCGCCTCCGGACTGGACTCCCGCGCCTACCGGCTCGGCTGGCCCGACGGCACGACCGTCTACGAGCTCGACCAGCCGCAGGTGATCGAGTTCAAGACCAGCACACTCGCCAAGCTCGGCGCCCAGCCGACCGCGAAACGGGCAGCGATCCCCGTCGACCTGCGCCACGACTGGCCGCAGGCCATCGCAGCCGCGGGCTTCGACGCGGCGGCGCCGAGCGCGTGGAGCGCGGAAGGCCTCACGCCGTATCTGCCCGCCGACGCCGAGCGGCTGCTGTACGAGCGGATCGACGCCCTCGCCGCGCCGGGCAGCCTGGTCGCGGTCGAGTACATCAAGAATCTGCACGAGCTGCCCGCCGGCCGGTTCAAAGAAGCGGCGAAACGGTTCGCGGCGCTCGGGCTCGACCTCGATATGGAAAACTTGTTCTACCAAGGGGACGACCGCAGCGACGCGGCGGAATGGTTCGCCGAGCGCGGCTGGGCGGTCGAGACCGTCACCAGCAGCCAGCTGCTGGAGCAATCGGGCCTCCCGGTCGCCGACCGGCAGCGGCAATTCGGCGACGCGACCTATTTGACCGCGCGAAAGAGCTAGACCGCCTCCGCCGGGAAACTGGGCGGATGAGATCCAAGGCGGCAGCCGACGACGCGTACGGGAGACGGCGAGGAACGAGCCATGGTACGCGAGAAGGCGACAACGCAGGAGATCGCCGTCCTGTCTCCCGGCGGCGTACGCTGGGGACATGTACGCCCTAACCCTCTTGGTGGCGGGGCTCTTCTTGGCTGCCGCCGAGCTCGCTTCCGGTGATTTCTGGCTGCTTATGCTGGCGGGCGGCGCATTTGCCGCCGCCGGGACGGAGGCTGTGGCCGGGCCGGGGGCATTCGTCCTCGACACCGTGGTGTTCGCCGCCGTCTCGGTCTTCTTGATCGGGGCGATCCGGCCATTGCTCAAACGCAGGCTCGCCGTGCCGCTCATCAAGACCAACGCGGGCGCGCTCGAGGGCAAGCCCGCGATCGTGGTGGCCGAAGTCGGCCCGGACTCCGGGCTGGTGAAGATCGGCGGCCAGGAATGGACGGCGCGCCCGTTCTTCTCCTCGGAGCGGTTCGGCGCGGGCGAGCCGGTCGTCGTGGTCGTGGTCGACGGGGCAACCGCCCTCGTGCAGCGCGGCGCGTAGCGGGCCGCGCCGAGCGCCCGCCCGGCGGCGATCAAGAGAGTAGGATCACAGCATGTCGCCAACTCTGGGAATCGCCGTCCTCGTGGTCGCGATCGTGGTGCTGCTCGTCGCGTTCCTGCGCAAGACCGTGCTCCTCGTGCCGCAGTCCCAGGCCGCGATCGTCGAACGGCTCGGCCGGTACTCGCGGACGGTCTCCGCGCAACTGACCCTCCTCGCGCCGTTCGTCGACCAAGTCCGCGCCCGGGTCGACCTGCGCGAGCGGGTCATCCCCTTCCCGCCCCAGCCGGTGATCACGGCGGACAACTTGACCGTCCTCATCGACACCGTCGTCTACGTCCAGGTCACCAAGCCCGAGTCGGCGGTGTACGAGATCGAGAACTACATCGTCGGCGTGGAGCAGCTCGCGGCGACCACGATCCGCAACGTCGTCGGCGGGATGACGCTGGAGGCCGCGCTCACCTCCCGCGAGGTCATCAACTCGCAGCTGCGCGGGGTGCTCGACGAGGCGACCGGCCCCTGGGGCATCCGGGTCGCCAGGGTGGAGCTGCGCTCCATCGACCCGCCGCCCTCGGTGCAGGAGTCGATGGAGAAGCAGATGAAGGCGGACCGGGAGAAGCGGGCGACGATCCTGGCCGCCGAAGGCCAGCGCGAGGCCGCGATCCAAACCGCGCAAGGCTCGAAGCAAGCCCAAGTCCTCGCCGCAGAAGGCGCCAAACAGGCCCAGGTGCTCGCCGCCGAGGGCGCGAAGCTGGCCGCGATCCTTGCCGCCGAGGCCGACCGGCAGGCGAACATCCTGCGCGCCGAGGGCGAGCGCGCCGGGGCCTACCTGCGCGGCCAGGGCGAGGCGAAGAGCCTGGAGAAGGTGCTCGGGGCGATCAAGGCGGCCCAGCCCACCCCGGAGCTGCTCGCGTACCAGTACGTGCAGGCGCTCGGGAAAGTCGCCCAAGGCGAGGCGAACAAAGTCTGGGTCCTGCCGACCGACTTCGGCGGGCCGATCCAGGCCTTCTCGAAGCTGTTCGGCACCCCGGCCCCGGACGGCTCCGTCCGCTACCAGCCCAGCCCGCCGGAGCGCGATCCCGTCCCGGTCGAGCACGATTCGCCGGAGATCGCCTCCTGGTTCAAGTCCAACCAAGCGTTCAAGTCCGACCAGGAAGGTTGAGCGGGTAGGGTTCGTCCCTATGCCTGTTTCGACGCACCAGCCCTTCCTCGCCGAGCAGCTCTGCCTGCTCAAGAAGTCCTGCGCTGCGGCGGCCTCCGCCTTGCTCGCCGCCGCCGCGCTCGTGGCCGTTCCCGCGCACGCCGACCCCGCCGACTCCTGCCAGGGCCCGCTCGGCGCCATGACCACCCGGCAAAAGCTCGCCCAACTGCTCATGCCGGGCGTCACCGGCGCCGACGACGCGCGGAACATCGTGGCCCGCGAGCAGATCGGCGGCGTGTTCATCGGCAGCATGACCAGCCATTCGCTGCTCGGCGGGGATATCAGCTCGATCTCTGGCTCCGCTCGCGCGGGGCTGCTCGTCTCCATCGACGAGGAGGGCGGCCGGGTGTCCCGGATCCCCGACCTGATCGGCCAAGCCCCCTCGGCCCGCGTGCTCGCCCAGACCAAGACGCCCGACCAGGTGCGCGCCTTCGCCGCCGACCGGGGCCGCAAGTTGCGCGCGCTCGGGGTCACCGTGGACTTCGCGCCGGACGCGGACGTGTTCAGCGGCGACGCGAACACCGTCATCGGGGACCGCTCGTTCAGCGGCGACCCGCGCACTGCGGGCCAATACGCCGAGGCCTACGCCGAAGGGCTGCGCGACGGCGGCGTGCTGCCGGTGATCAAGCACTTCCCCGGCCACGGCCGGGCTTCCGGCGACTCGCACCAAGGCTCGGTGACCACGCCCTCGCTCGCGGAGCTCCAAGACTTCGACCTCGTCCCGTTCCGCGAGCTCGTCGGCGGGCTCGGCGCGGGGACCGGGGTCATGGTCGGGCACCTCACGGTCCCGGGCCTCACCGAGCCGGGGCTCCCCACGAGCCTCTCCCCCGCGACGTACCGCTTGCTCCGAGACGGCTCCGGCTACGGGGCGGCCGGGTTCGACGGGCCGATCTTCACCGACGACCTCTCCGGCATGAAAGCGGTCTCGGGCCGGTTCGACGTGCCCCACGCGGTGGCCGCCGCGTTGGAGGCGGGCGCGGACGTGGCGCTGTGGCTGTCCACCTCGCAGGTCTCCGCCGTCCTCGACACGTTGGAGCAGGAAGTGGCCTCGGGAGCGTTCCCCCTCGCCCGCGTGGAGGCCTCCGCCCGGCGGGTCCTCGCCGCGAAGGGGATCTCGGCGGGCGGCTGCGCCCCGGCGCCGACCGGGCAGGCGGCACACGCCGGGCCTTCGGACGGCGAGGAGCCTGCCGAGACAGCGCCCTCTGATGAGGCAGAGCCGTCCGACGAGGCAGAACTCCCCGCTCAGGACGGGCCGCCCGCCGAGTGAGCGCCGTGGTCGCGCGACCACGGCGGGAATATCCGAAGCAATAGTTGAATTGGAAGATATATGGCGAACACACCGAAACTCTTCCAGCCGTTCACGCTCCGCGACGTGACCTTCCGCAACCGGGTCTGGCTGTCGCCGATGTGCCAGTACTCGGTCGTCAAAGAGGACGGCGTGCCGTTCGAATGGCACTTGGTGCACCTGGGAGCCCGCGCGGCGGGCGGTTTCGGGCTGGTCGTGGCCGAGGCTGCCGCCGTCACGGCCGACGGGCGCATCTCCCCGCAGGACGTGGGGATATGGAACGACGCGCAGCGCGACGCGTGGCGGCCGATCGTGGACTTCATCCATGGACAGGGCGCGAAAGCCGGGATCCAGATCGCGCACGCGGGCCGCAAAGCCTCCACGTACCGGGGCTTCCCTGGCGAGCCGACCGGGAGCGTGCCGCTCGCCGAGGGCGGCTGGGCGACGGTCGCCCCGTCGCCGGTCCCGTTCGAGGGGTATCCGGAGCCGCACGAGCTCGACAAAGAGCAGATCGGCGAGATCGTCCAGGCCTTCGCCGACGCGGCGAAACGCTCGGACGAGGCGGGGTTCGACGTGGTCGAGATCCACGGCGCGCACGGCTACCTCGCCCACGAGTTCCTCTCTCCGCTGTCGAACAAGCGCGACGACGAGTACGGCGGCGATTTCGCGGGGCGCACGAAGTTCCTGCTCGACACGGTGGACGCGGTGCGACGAGTCTGGCCCGAGGGCAAACCGCTCTTCGTGCGGATCTCCGGGACCGATTGGACCGAGGGCGGCTGGGACGTCGAGCAATCCGGCGAGCTCGCGACGGTCCTCGCCGAGCGCGGCGTGGACCTCGTGGACGTGTCCAGCGGCGGCAACGTCCTCGCGGACATCCCTGTCGGCCCCAACTACCAGGTGCCGCTGGCGACCCATGTGCGCAAGCAGTCGGGCCTGCCGGTCGCCGCGGTCGGCCTCATCACCGAGCCGGAGCAGGCGGAGGCGGTCCTCGACGGCGAGGAGGCCGACGCGGTGTTCATCGCCCGCGCGGCGCTGCGCGAGCCGACCTGGCCGCTGCGGGCCGCCGCGACCCTCGGAGTCACGTGGCGCGACGCCCCGTACCCGGCGCAATACGCCAGGGGGAAGTGGGACGACGTGATCGACGTCGACGCGTGAGCGCCGTCCGAGACGAGTCCGGCCCGAAACCAGCCGAGCCGAGCGCGCCCACAAAATTCATTGCCGAACGCTAAGATTCTCTTGTCTTCAAGCCCAGAACACCCGAGGAGGTTTCGGCGTGCGGAACAGAAAGCGTTTGTGGCTGATCACGGCAGGTCTCGTCGCCTTGGGCAGCCAGCCCGCAGCCGCGGACCCCGGCGCACCCGCGCCTGCGGCGAAAACGGCCTGCAGGACATTGGACAAGCTGCAGGAGAGCATTGACGACGACCTCGACGCGGGCCTCGGCGGCCTGCGCATCGTGTGGAACCGCTCCCCGTTCGACACCGCCAGGCTGTCGAACTCGCGGGACAAAATCCAAATCTTCTCCCACGGCGTCCGTTACTTGCGCGGCATCGACGACGAGACCCCCGTTCCCGGTTTGGCCCCCGTCCTGAGCAGGCTCGAAAGCAGCGCGCAAGACCTGCGGGACTCTGTGGACTCCCTCGCCTACCACGTTGAGGGCTCGTACACTCCCGGCTACGACCAGTACTCCGGGTCCTGGTCGCCCGGATACGACTCGTTGCACAACCCCGCCGAGGGCGACTGGGCCGCGCTGGACTACGCCGACGAGCAGGAGCAGGCGCTCGTGGACCTCGTCGAGAAGCTCCGCGCGAACGGCTGCGCCTGACCGCAGGGTCAGCGCGTGGCCGACTCCCACCAGCGGACGGTGTTCGCATGGGGCCTCGTCGCGTCGACGCGCCGTCCCGGCTCCGGGTACAGCACCCGGAGACCCGCGTGCGCGCGCTGCGCCTCCTGCAGCCGCTCGACAGGCTCGGCCCACGGGTGCGGGGCGAGACGGAACGTCGCCCAGTGGATCGGCAGCATCGGAGCGGCAGGCTTCGCAAGCGCCAGATGCGCCTGGACCGCTTCCTCGGGGTTCATGTGGATCTCGCGCCACAGGTCGTTGTAGGCGCCGATCGGCAGCAGCGTGAGGTCGTGGCGGCCGAGCCGCTCGCCGATCTCCGCGAACGACCTGGTGTGGCCCGAGTCCCCGCCGAAGTAGACCTTGTGCCGGGGCCCCGCGATGCTCCACGAGGCCCAGAGCGAGGTGTTGCGCCGCAGGCCCCGCCCGGAGAAATGCCGCGCGGGCGCGCAGGTGAGCACGAGGTCGCCGACGACGGCCTCTTCCCACCAGCCTCGTTCGACGATCCGGTCGGCCGGGACGCCCCAATGCCGCAGATGCGCGCCAACGCCGAGCGGGGTGACGAACACGGCCTCGGTGCGCTCGGCGAGCACGCGGATGGTCGCGACGTCGAGGTGGTCGTAATGGTCGTGGGAGAGCAGGACGACGTCCAGCTCCGGCACATGCTCCAGCGGCAACGGCGGCGGATGCAGCCGGGCCGGGCCGACGAGCTGGCTCGGCGAGCAACGCCTGCTCCACACCGGATCGGTGAGCACCCGCCTGCCGTCGACCTCGACGAGCACGCTGGCGTGCCCGAACCACGTGGCCGCGAGGTCGCCGGGCTCCACGGGGAACAGCGGACGGACCGTCGGAATGGCGAGGCCCGGCCCGGACGGACGCAGCTGCCGCACGAGCAGATTGGCCGCCTCCCACAGCGAGAGCCTTGCCTCGGAGTCCCCTGGGGCGGACGAGGCCTGCGACACGCTCGGCTCGGGCAGGTTCTCGAACACCTTGCCCGGCTCGGGCCACGGCCCGATCGCGAGCAGCACGTCGCGGGCATGCGCCGTCGCGGCGGCGGCGAGCCCGAAGGACGAGAGGCCGCCCGCCAGGCGGGCGGCGCGCGCGTAGGTCGTCATGCGCCCTCGACCATCATTTGCCTTTGAAAACAGGCGCGCGCTTCTCGATCCGAGACATGAACCCTTCCCGCACGTCCTCGCTGAACAGCAAAGCCTCCGCGGCCTCCGACAGCTCGCGCGACACCGGGCGCTCGAAGTCCTCGCGCAGGATCTGCTTGGTGAGCTTGAGCGAGAGGGGGGCGAGGCCCGCGATGTGCTGCGTCCATTCGAGCGCGGCGGGCAGATCGCCGATCTTGTTCGCGAACCCGCACGCCAGCGCCTGCTCGGACGAGATCTTCTCCGCCGTGTACAGCAGGGTGCGCGCCGTCGGCCCGCCCGCCACGTCCACGAGCCTGCGGATCGACAGCGGGTCGTACGCGACGCCCATCCGGGCGGTCGGGATCTGGACGAACGCCTCCGGAGCCACGACGCGCAGATCGCAGACCAGGGCGAGCTGCACCCCGGCCCCGATGACCGGGCCGTTGATCGCCCCGACGACGGGGACCTCGGTCTGGACGATCGTGCGCAGCAGCTTCATCTGCACCTTCGGGCCCTCGACCGGGTCGGAGTTGGTGAGGTCGGCTCCGGAGCAGAACGTGCTGCCCTGGCCGGTGAGCACGATGGCCCGGACGCCGTCGTCGGAGCCCGCCTCCTCGAACGCGACCGTGAGCTCCTTGATCGTGTCCACGTCGATAGCGTTGCGCTTCTCGGGACGACGCAGCTCGATCACGGTCACATAGCCGTCTCGGGTGACTCCGATCATGAACACAAACTCCTCAGTCCGATGCTTCTCGCTCCGAGCGTACTCGACCAGTCCGCCGATCCCGCCCGGAGGCGGACCCGCGCGACGCGCCATAACTCTCTGCTACCTCCCAGGAAACACTCGGCGAGTTCCCAAACAAGCGTCCTAGGCTCGTCCTCGAAGCCCGGCAGAACTGCCGAGGCCCTCTGAGTAAGAAAAACAAACAACGCCTACATAGGAGACACTCCCATGACTGCCACCTCCCGCATCTCGACGTACGGCATGTTCGCCGCCGCCATCGCGGCAGGAGCGGCCTTCCTCTTCCCCGGCTCCGCCTCGGCGGCCCCGCAGGAGCAGGACGGCTCGGCCCTGGTGAACACGACCTGCTCTGTCGAGCAGATCGACGCTGCCGCCCAGAAAGAAGCCCCGAAGTTCTGGGAGAAGATCAGCTCCGACCCCGAGAAGCTGCAGAAGGCCAACGACCGGTTGCAGGCGTTCCTCGACAAGTCGCCCGAGGAGCGCCAGGCCGCCCTCGGCGAGTTCAAAGAGCGCGCCGCCGAGTGGTCGAAGGACAACCCGGACAAGGCCAAGTGGGCCAAGCAGCACAAGGGCGAGATCCAGGACGCCGTCAACCGCGTCTTCACCACCTGCGACCAGTACTGATCTGCTCAGACGCCCGGTGTGGGCGAGAATACCTCGCCCACACCCGGCTTCTTTGCTACCCTGAGACGACAGTCTCCGCATCTTTGAGAACTGCAACCCCGATACCTCTTCAGGAGAATCCATGTCCCGCCTTCGTTTCCTGTCTCCCGTCTTCGTCGCGGCCGCCGCTGGACTTGCCTTCCCCGCTGTCGCGCACGCCGACATCGAGAGCGACATCGTGAGCACCACGTGTTCGTCCGACCAGATCATCGCCGCGCTGCAGCAGGCCTCCCCCGTCGCCTACGGGCTCCTCACCTCGGACCCGCAGCGCAAGGCCAACGCCCAGTCGCAGCTCGACGCCTTCCTCTCCGCCGCGCCTGCGGCGCGCAAGGCGCAGCTGCACAAGCCGAACCCGGACGGCGGCCCGAGCATCATCACCTCGCTGGTCCAGTACGGCCCCACCACCGAGCAGGTCCTCAACACCTGCAGCCAGTTCTGAGTGTGGCTCGTTTGAGCATGGCGCGCTGGCCCCTCGCGACCGCCCTTGCGGCGTTCGCGGTGGCCAG
>NZ_JBOFQF010000036.1:0-26900 GCF_051660745.1 Segniliparus sp.
CGGCCTCCCGATATATCGGGAGGCCGCCCGCTGTCACTGAGGCGGGCTGCTCGAAGGCCTGCCCGCCTGCTCCCACGCGAGTCTCCACGCCAATGGGCTTATCTCTTCCGAGTCGTCGGTGAAGCCAGGCTGAAAGCCGCATACGGGACATATTTCGAATGAGGCGACTCCGGCGGGGTATGGGAGCTCCTTGAGCGATGGCGAACCGCATGCGGGACAATTGAACACGAACACTCTATTCTAAAATCGGGCCGATCTCGATAGCAGGAGCGCGTGTCGCTACGAGCACTCCACCTTGGTGTAGATCGTGTAGATGTCCGCGTCGTTCTCATGGTCCGCCCCGCCACGAAGCTCGTGGCCGCCCTTGTCTTTTTTCACCTGAGCGTCGTAGTAATCCTTCCCTTTCTTGGGCGCGAATGCCGAAATCACCTTGCCGTCGGAATTCGAGACGACAAAAAGTCCTCGCGAGTTGACTGCAGGGCCGTCGGAACCAAAAGGCTGGTAACTGATCCTTCGGCCTCTGTTTGCGCCTTGGGTCAGCGTGTACTCGCTTCTCATCTCGTTCCCGGTCGTCGCCTGGTCTCTGGCATCTCGGGCGTATCGCTCCAAGGCTTCGCGATCGCTCTGGTTTCCATTCCCGGAGCCATGCCATTCCGGTCGCTCGCTTCGATGCTTGTACCAGTGTGTCAGCAAGTTGTTGCTTCCTCCGGCCCAGCCCGCCGCGGCTCCGCTAGACGGGTCGAATCCCCCGCAGCCCGGCTGAGCGTCCGCCACGCCTAGATGCCCTGCCAGCCTCTCTGGGGCCAGCGCGTTCGCGCCTGTGAAGACCGCGGCGGCGGCCATCACGATGGCCGCGCGTTTAAATTTCTCGAATCCGAGTGCAGGATGTCGAAATCTCATAGTAAGCACACCTTTATTTAAGCGTTTAATGAGTGAAAGCGGCGACCTCTTCTCGATCGCGAGAGAGGGGGTGGCCGCAGTCTTAGCGTAGTGCGCCCAGTACGGATAGTCCTCGGATTAAGTAGTAGCTTATAAGTTCATTATGATCGACTTGTGTTCCTGTGGTCGGCTATGGTTCACGTAGCAGGCGTTCAAGATTTCGAATGTGAATATTCGAATATTAACATATGAGATATATGAAAAGCGCGGGGAGTGCTCATGCGTGAAACGGGCTAGGCCGGGCGGGTGGGTCTTTTACGAGTTATTTCGGAATTTCTGGCGGCATGGGTTGGGCAGGTCTGACGATTCCGGGGAAAGCTGTTCCGCAGAAGGGGGTCGATGGGTCTTCCAAAAGGCTCAGGGGGACGACCGGTAAGGGGCCGATCAATTGATCCGACTGCGTGGTGTCGACGAGGTAGCTCAGCGCTCGTCTGATTGTGGCGGCGCTCTCGCTCCGACCCGTGATCGAGAGAGGGCCCGCCATGGGAGTCGGCGCGGCGGCTTCGGCGGCGGCCGAGCTCGTCCCAGCGGCCACGAGGTTCGGCGCGTCGTAGTTGTCCCAGTACACCACCGCGGTGTCCTGCCTGTTGTCCGCGAACTCGGCGGCGTGCTGGATGTCGTCGCGCAGGGCCATGCCGCCCGCGAGGCCCATGCAGAGGGCGGGCGTGCCGTCCAGGCGCGTTCCCGCGCCGAGAACGTTCTTCGCAGTGTCCGGGTTCCTCGTCGCGATCACCACATAGCCTTGCGGGTCCACGTACAGTAGCATCCGCTCGTCGTAGAGCTGGTCTTTCACCGTTTCCGCGACATGTCCGCCGACCTGGTCGCGATGGAGGCGGCTGTAGTGGTCGTGGTCGACGCAGGAATGCCATCGTAGTTGCCGATGTCCGGGTGGCGGCTAAAGATGGCGTCCTTCTCCTGTGGGGAGAGCTTGTCGCAGAGGTCGTGCAGCTCCTTGGGGTCGGTCGGGACGGGCTCGGTGCCGTCCGCGATGGCTTTCGCCCGGTTGTGGTCGGCCGAGTCCAGATCGAGGGGGCTGTCCTTCGCGCCGCCGACGAACTCGAGGGCTTTTTGCGGTGGAACATCGACTGGACTAAGTGGGAGACACAGATGCAGATAACCTTGTACTCCACTGGTACATAGCGGTCCGGAGACAACGTCAGACACAGTCAGGTACACCCTCAAGACGGGTACAGATAAGGCTTGTGGTCCGCTACATCACACCGTGGCTGCTACGAGTGTTGCTTCTTCTGCACGTAGGCATCAAGGCCGACACCCTACGCAACAGGCTCCTCGAACACCGGCGCTTCCAATTCCATCGCGCGAACCTCGCAGAGTTGATCCGCGAAATCGGCTGGAAACCTTCCACTGGAGAGCATAGACCTCGTTCCGCGAGCAGTCCTGAAGAAATGTCATGAGTTTGAGACTGAAGCCGGGTGCCATCACGTGAGACAACTCGCGGATCCGCAGCTCAGGGCCTCGCCAAATGTCACGCGGCGTGAGACCCTACATCGTGTAGGGTCCCAAATGACTTGTTCTCCACATTTTGCGTGCCTCATGAGACATTGGTTGATATGGATTTCGGGGTGAGCCATGAGCGTTCTCGCCGGTCGTTGATGGAGACGAGTTGTCCTCGTTGGCCGAGTTCTTGCCGCAGCAGCGTGTTGTCGTGATGTAGCGCGGCGATGGCTGTGGCGGCTGCGTCGAGCCGTTGCTGCAAGGTCGTGCATACTTTGGTCTTCTCCGCGAGTTTGGCTTGTAGGACGGTGATCTCGTCCTGCTTGCGGGCTTCGGCTGGCGTGTAGCTGTCGCAGGCGGCGATCCGCTCGTCCCATTGGGCCAGGATACTGGTCGCCCGGTTCATCGTCGTGCGGCTGACCTGGGCCTCTCTCCAGAGGTTGTCTTTGATGAGCCTGCCGTCCGTGCGTTGGGGCCGACCGGCGAGGAGTCGGTCCATGGCCGAGAGCAGCCGGGTGGCCGTGTCGGGCGAGACTCCTACGGCCTGGTCATTCATACACCGTCAGCCATTCGCTCTACGAACCCAAAAGAACCTCTCGAGGCGTATCGCTAACGATCAGCGATCAGACGAGATTGTTCGCATAGTCCCAAGAAGTGACAGCAAGATGGGTTAGTTGACAGAAAATAAATAAAAATATTGACGGAATAGGATTACGGAATTAACTTTAGCGTTTAAGACTACTGAAACTGTAACAGTAGGGGTTAAGTAAGTGGTCTGGAATATAAATCCAAAACGTGTCTTTGAAGGTCAAAACAGGGGTGGTTTGAAAATATGCCCGACGTAGAGCATGGAGACAGCAATGGAATCCGAGCAGTCCTTATCGTTAAGCGCTAAACAAACAGTTTCCTACAATGTCGAGTTATGCGACAGTGTTGAAAACCTAATATCTAAATGTGTGGAATCAGGCACGCGTAGCGACTTAGAAGCAAAAAGGGCCGTGTTTATCGATCAAGGCCTTCCCTCACAGTTCAAGCAGCAGTTTCTGGAAGGGCTGCAGGAGGTTGGACTCAGCTACTCAGTCCTCGAAATACCTGGAGATGAGGAAAACAAGGCCCTTCCGAATGTGCTCACAGTAGTAGAACACCTTAACAAGCTCGGGGTGAAGAGGAGATCCGCCCCTAGTATAGTCGTTGGAGGAGGAGTCACGCTGGACGTGGTGGGACTCGCCACAAGTTTGTACAGGCGAGGGGTCCCGTATATTCGTGTGCCGACCACTTTGTTGTCCATGGTGGATGTTGGGGTAGCAGCAAAAACCGGGGCCAACCATCTAGGATACAGAAATCGGATAGGAACGTTCCATCCGGCTATGCTGACCCTTGTATTCCCAGGCTACCTCTCTACTCTGCCGCGAAGGCAGATGTCCAACGGCGCTGGAGAGATATTCAAACTCGCGGTAATAAAAGATAACACGCTGTTCGAAATATTAGAAAACCGAGGGTCGGATTTCGTTGAATTCTCGAAATCGGTCGAAGGCGAAATTAAAAAAATTATATTCAGAGCCCTGAAGGGAATGGCCGTAGAGCTAGAGGGCAATCTCTGGGAGCATGACCTTCAGCGCGTAGTAGACTACGGGCATTCATTCAGCCCCCTTGTCGAAATGACATATATAAGCGAGCTTTTGCACGGCGAAGCAGTTACTTTGGACTGCTTATTTAGCGCTGTTCTATCGTTCAACCGAGGATATCTTTGCGAAAGCGATCTTCAACGACTCTTCGATGTGGCTAGACGACTCTTGTTACCGACATTCCATAGAGGCTTCACAGATATTGGATTACTAGAAAGAGCTCTAGCGGATACAACGGTCCACAGAAATGGCGAACAGCATTTACCTCTACCAAGCAGCATCGGGTCAGCTATTTTCGTTAACGATCTGACCTCTGAAGAAATTAGGAAAGCTTCGGCGCTTATGGCCCAGTTGTCAGATTCGGGTAATTCCGAGGTGCAATCAGCGTGACAGGAGAGCCCGGTCTTCAAGTTTATAATGTAACCTCTAACGCCGAAGCTAGCTGGAAACAAAGAGAAAAAAGACAGGAAAGCTGGATCGTTCAAGACTTCCATAGAAAATGGGTAGCAGACGAGATTGAGCGGCAGTTTCGTTTCTTTGATCGAAATTTGATCAATATCAACGGGGGTTTCGAGGATCTCGATACACAGGGCAGACCAATCCCCACCGGCTATAGATCGTTGCAGTCGACATGTCGGACCATCTACTGTTACAGTATTGCGCAGTTATTAGGAAGGCCTGGGTCGCGGAAGTTCATAGACCACGGTGTCGATTTTCTGTTCGATCGTTTAGCCGATAAACAGCATGGCGGATTTTTCCATGGAATAAACCACAATGAAGAGCACCATGGCATAAAAGATGCCTATGGCCATGCCTTTGCGCTGCTAGCAGGCGCAGCTGCTGTATCAGTCGGACACGAGAAGGGGGAATACCTCCTATTCGAGTCCACTGATGTGATCTTTAATCACTTCTGGGACCCTATTGCGGGTGCGTCGAAGGACTCGTTCTCGGAGGATTGGAAGGAATGCGAGAATTATCGTGGGCAGAATGCGAATATGCACCTCATGGAAGCGTTTCTAGCAGCCTACGATGTCACCCAAGATCGGCGTTATCTAGAAGCTGCCACTAGCATCGCGGAACTCTTGATAAATATTCATGCGAGGCGTAATAACTGGCGTGTTATCGAGCATTTTGATGAAAATTGGAATCCGCTACATGACTATGAGTCCGACGTTATATTCAAACCACGAGGGACTGCCCCGGGGCATTCTCTAGAATGGTCTCGACTCCTCTTGCGCTTCGACGAAATTACTGCATCCCGACTGGAATGGGCTAAGGAAGCTGCCATCAACATGTTCCGTATCGCGATGACGAACGGCTGGGATCACGAGAAAGGCGGGTTTTTCTATACTCTCGACAAGGGCGGCGAACCCATATTAAAGGATCGATTGTGGTGGCCTTGCGCTGAAGGCCTGGGATCAGCCTCCATGTTGATACGCGCCTGCGACCCGGAATCCTTCGAGGCGGACTATAGGCGTATATGGGATTTCGTCGAACAACACTTCTTGGATCGTGTAGATGGAGGTTGGAAAACACAGCTCGACGACCAGCTGAGGCCTGTGCAAAACTTTTTTGCAGGAAAACCGGACCTCTATCACGTGCTACAGGCATGCGTTGTGATCTTGCTTCCGCGTGGTGCCAGCCCACTAGTGAATCCATCGCTACGCCTGAACGCTAGTTGAACAATGAACGCTGATGATGATCGAGCATAAGGATTATGGGAGTGCGTTTCTCCGGTCAAGCGCAACGAAATCGCTTGGATCAGGAAGAGGGCAGTAGTGTCCGATATTTTTGGACTGAAGAATAAGAAAATTGTTATCACCGGAGCCGCACAAGGCATTGGTGAAGCTACAGCTATGCGCTTCTCGGAGTGTGGAGCACAGCTTATTCTCTGTGACATTAATGTTAAAGGACTTGAAAAACTACAGGCAAGGATTATTGACTCTACTGGGACCAGGTGCGAGTGCCATGTAGGCAATGTATCAAAAGAAGATGTGGTGGATGCTGCATTCGAATTCGCTATTGCCGAATTTGGCGACGTCGACATTGTTGTGTGCAATGTTGGAGCGCAGAGCTACGCTCCAACTCATGAGATGAGCCATGCGCAGTTTTTGGAGACACTGGATGTCAACTTATCGTCTGTGTTTTTACCTCTTCGATGGGCATCGCGGTATTGGATATCAAGACGGAAGAAAGGAGTGATTGTCGTAACCAGTTCGGCACATGAAAAAATACCGAAACCAGGGTATATCGCTTATTCCGCTAGCAAAGGAGGTGTCGGCAATATCGTGAGGACGGCAGCTTTAGAATTTGCCAGTAGCGGCATAAGGGTTAATGGGGTGGCCCCTGGTGCCATCGTTACACCAATGAACGCCGAATGGGCGTATGACGAGCACAAGAAGGCCGAGGTGAGCGCGCACATACCCATGAGGCGACCTGGCGCGGCCGGAGAGGTTGCAGACCTTATCGTCTTTCTCGCTTCGAATCGAGCCTCCTATATCACAGGAGAGACGGTCTACGTGGATGGCGGGCTTTCGCTCTATGCGGATTTCGCCAGAAATTGGTCTTCATGAATATAGAAATATCTATTAAATTCACCATGGGAATGGGACATGAGCGCAGCAACTTAAGTGGAGGTTTAATATGACTACAACATACCCTCGCCCCATCAACCACATAGGAATAAGTGTACCCGATATAGACAAGGCGATTGAGTGGTACGCGGAAGTGCTCGGGTATCGCTTGTTCGCTGGGCCAACTATCTTGGATATAAATGACCGACCGCCAGTTCAAGCATTAGATGTGCTCGGAGGGAAGTTCAAAAGAGTAAAGATTGCCCACTTATCTACTGGATACGGAACAGGCATAGAACTTTTCCAGTCTGTGGACCCGTCCCAAGAGGCGGAAAGCAATGAAGTTGAATTCTATAGAAATGGGATTTTCCACATATGCGTCACAGACCCAAACATAGAAGATCTTATCGAGAAAATAGTCGATACTGGAGGAAGTCAAATATCTAGAATATGGGATGATCGACCTCCGTTGAACAAATTTAAGATGGTTTATTGCAGGGACCCATTTGGCACCATTATCGAGATCCACACGCATAGTTACGAAATAGTCCAAAGCTGGCGTTGAGCCACTCTATGGTGGTTCGCATTTCTGCCATACCGGACGTAACGTGATGTACTTGCATACACGCTATATATAGAGGGTATCAGTATGGAGTTCAGACAACTTGGCCGATCCGGCCTCATGGTCCCTGTGTTAACATTCGGCACAGGGACGTTTGGTGGTGTCGGAGATTTATTCAGCAAATGGGGTAATACGGATGAAAAAGATGCGGATCGTTTGGTGAATCTATGCTTAGATCGAGGTGTAAATTTTTTTGATACCGCTGATAACTATTCCAACGGAGTCGCAGAAGAGATCCTCGGCAAAGCGCTCGCGGGAAAAAGAGATAAAGTACTTATTTCGACCAAGACCTCATGCCCTATCGGAGAAGGGCCTAATGAGGTAGGATCCTCGCGGAGGAGGATTATGAGAGCGTGCGAAGATAGCCTCCGTCGTCTGCGCACGGACCATATAGACCTTTATTCCATGCACATTTCAGATATGATAACTCCTCCAGATGAGACATTGCGAGCCCTGGACGACCTGATTCGAGCAGGAAAAGTTAGCTACATCGGAGTGTCAAACTACGCTGGATGGCAGTTCATGAAAGCGCTAAGCACTGCGGATTCCCTTAACGTTCCACGATACATATCGTACCAAGGGTACTATTCTCTTATTGGTCGAGATTACGAACACGAGCTCATGCCTTTGGCGATTGATCAAGGGGTTGGCCTGATGGCGTGGAGCCCGCTGGGCTGGGGTAGGCTTACGGGTAGGATAAAGAAGGGGATAGAGGCAAACTCGGGACGTATTGCCTTTGGCGGGGCCAAAGGAGGCCCTCCTGTTCGTGATGAGCTTCTTTATCGTGTTATCGATGCTCTTGAAATTGTGTCTCGTGAAACTGAGAAGAGCATCCCTCAGGTCGCCATCAAGTGGGTTTTAGCGCGTGCGACTGTTTCAACTGTGATCGTCGGTGCTAGAAATGCGGAGCAACTAGGAAGCAATTTGGAGGTGTTGGGATGGGATTTGACGCAAAAACAGATTTCTTTGTTAGATGAAGCTAGCAAAGTGGAGTTACCCTATCCATATTGGCATCAGTCAACGTTACCCACCCGAAACCCGATATCAAAAATATGGAATGGCCCGACTTCCGAGAAACAAGATTGAATCAGTTTTGAGTGATATTCAGAATCATGATTCTAGAAATCTCAGGTCAGTTTCAATAACTAAACTAAACCATCCTGCAGGTGACCAGTTATTGCTTTTACTACTGGCTTCAGTTGCGGAATGGCCACGCAAAATAGGCTGAACCGGCTGTGTCTACTGGGGATAGTTAAATAAATTAATGTAGCGGTACTCGTCTCTAAGTTTAGCCGATGCCTCGTCATCGGCTCTGAATACGTTACCGATCCGGAACGCAACAGATTCCCCCAGATTAGTTTTGAAGGCGTGGTATTCTAGGGCGAGATTTAGGATGTCATCCTGGGTCACGCCGCCTGGATAGGCGCAAGTTGATTAGTTGTATTGGCATCAGCTGCTAATGGGTTAAGGAGTTTCGCCGTGCAAGAGGCAAAGCCTATTTTTGATCGTGTGATGATCACAAATGATGATGGTTTCGACGCGCCAGGATTGCGGATTCTAGAGCAAGTGGCTGCTACATTGTCACGGGAAGTCTGGGTTGTTGCTCCAGAAAATGATCAGAGCGGCACCTCAAACTCCTTGAGTCTGCACGCACCACTTCGTGTCAACCAGAAGGATGACCGTCGCTTCGCTGTTCTTGGTACGCCAGGAGATTGCGTTGCCGTAGGAGTTCGGCATCTAATGTCCGAGGGCTTGCCAGAGCTGATTCTTTCTGGGGTCAATCGCGGTGCAAACCTGGGTATTGAGACTGTATTCTCTGGGACCGTCGGTGCTGCTATGACTGGGACGCTGCTCGGCATTCCATCTATCGCCTTGAGTCAGGCGTTCAGCGATAGGAATGCGGTTCCATGGGAAACTGCTCTGGCTTTGGCGCCAGAAGTAATCCGAACGCTTACGAAATCCAAGTGGAGGCGCGATGTTTGTCTCAATGTCAATTTCCCTGATTGTCCCCCTGATCGCGCCGGCCCTTTGACTCCCAGCGATCAGGGTATTGGATTACTTGACGGCGTTGATGTCATATCTCGTACTGATCCGCGAATGACTGACTATCACTGGCTCAGACTTCGTCGGTCTGATCGGAAGGAGAGCGAAGGGGCCGAGACGGCCGTGATAGCAGACGGTTGCATTTCCGTGACCCCATTACGATTCGATCGAACAGACAGAAAATCCTTGGAGGATATACGGGCAGTACTGGAACTAATGGAATGATTCACAGGGCGAGGCCTCTTTTGCGTTACGTCAAATCTTTAAAAACCGTGCTCCATATAGGAGGTCCCAATTGATTGAAGATGTAAAGAAATGACATTTGCTATCATTCTGATGATGGGCTTGGTGGCGTTCGCTTTGCGATTTTCTTTTCTCGCATCGCCTCAGAACAAGCCTTCATCGGCTCTTTTTCAGAGAGCTCTTTACTATGTCTTGCCGTCGGTGCTTGTGGCGCTGATAGCCCAGGAGGTTTTCATCGACGGGCAAGGGGCGCTTAGGTCGTTTCCTAATCCTTATTTGCTCGGAGCTGCTGCTGGCTTTAGTGTGGGTATTGTAAAACGTCAGGGATTTTTCTTGGTTTTCGGTTTAAGCGTTGCCGTATTTGCGTTGGCGAAAGCGTTTTTGAAATGAATCAAGACCGGGTCAAGGAAGTGGCCAAAGGTATTTACGATATCGCACCAATAGCGTTGGCGGCGATCCCTTTCGGCGTGCTTTTCGGTGCTGTTGCTTCAGTTAGTAATTTTAACACTCAAAACACGCTCCTCATGTCTTTATTGGTTTATACGGGCACTATGCAGATGATCGGTTTGCACATGATCTCCGCTGGTACGCATTGGCTGTTGATTTTATTTGCGTCGCTTGTCGTAAACTCTCGGTACCTGTTCTACAGCGCTGTGCTCGCTCCCCATCTAAAAAGCTTATCCTTCTGGTGGCGTTTCGCGCTGGGCTACGCTATGTCTGACCAAATTTTTATTCTTGCCGAACGCAGGTACGCTAGTCGAGATAGTTCGACGGCGAAGCATTGGTACATGCTCACCGCGTCTTTTGCTCTGCTAGCTGTCTGGATTTTAACGACTTGGATTGGTTTCGCATTCGGCAATTTATTCAAACAAATCCAGGGAGTTGGCCTTGACTTTGCTCTTTGTGCTACCTACGTGGCACTTGCGGCGCCGTTGCTCGTTAACCCCCGGACGCTAATCGCAGGGACTTCTGCAGGTCTGCTCGCCGTTTCGTTGTCAGACATGCCTTACCAGAGCGGGCTATTCGTATCTATCGCAGTCGGGATAGCAGTCGGCTTGATCGCCGACCGGTTTCTGCGTGACGGGCGTTCCGGAATCGTCGATGAGGAGAATCCGTGAGAATCACGTCAACAACCGACCTTCAGGCGTATGTCTTCGCCGCGAGAGTAAGCCCGACCCTCATAATCCGTGGCATGCTCTAGTCCGTCACGAAATTCACAGGGCTTCCGCAGCCTAGCGCCATCGAGACGCCGTTACAGATAAGACTGTCACTTACATGCAGCGCAGGACGGGATATGTCAATAAGTGACATATGAATTAGCATTACAGATAAGGCGCAGATACACGCCGCGGAGTATGCGTGATGGTTCTGGCGTGCGTCTAACCTTAAGACCACAGAAACAATGTGGTGAAGGAGAGTGGCGGACCATGTCTTCGGACTACTGGGACAGCGGTGTCCGGAAATTCGGACACGTCGAGGACGATGAGGAGGAGTGGACACCGTACCGGAAGGAGCCCTGGCCAAAATCGACGCTCTACGGCTGTTGAGGCTCGTAGAGCGGACGCTATCGGGGTCGTTGGACATCCGTGGACAGAAGAGCCGAGCAGGGTCTTGCCATCGGGATAAAACCTCTGTCGAGCGAGCGCTCAGAAGAAATGCTACGAATTTGAGACAGAAGGTCTTTGCTGCCGAGTGAGACAACTGACAGGGATCGAGGTCAGACGGCCGTGATTGCTGGTCAAGTCTGAGACCCTACACTTCGCGAGGGCCGCTCGGCGGGGTCTTCTTGGGCACGGGCCCGTCGAGGAGTGGTCAGGCGGGCCCCTGGTCGGGGGCGCGGGACGTGTCGTGGGGAAGGACGACCGTGATGGTGGTCCCGCCGCCTGGCGTGTCGGCGATCGCCGCCGTGCCGCCGTGCGCGGCGACGATTTCGGCGACGATGGCGAGTCCGAGCCCTGTCCCGCCGGCTTGTCGGGACCGGTCGGCGCCGAGACGGACGAATCGCTCGAACACTCGGGCGCGGTCGTCCTCGGGGATGCCCGGCCCGTCGTCGGCGACGACGAGGACGGCCTCGGGCCCGCGACTGCGCACCGACACGTCGACGCGCGAGGACGCGTAGCGGGCCGCGTTGTCCAGCAGGTTGCGGACGACGCGGGCCAGCGCGGCGGAGTCGGCGGTGACGGGGGTCGGGGCCGCCGTCACGCGGATGGGCGTGCTGGTGTGCCTGCGCGCCCGGGCTGCTTCGACGCCTGCTATCTCGTCGAGGAGGACATGTGCGCCGCCCCGGTCAAGGCCGCGTTCGTCCGCCCGCGCGAGCAGCAGGAGGTCTTCCACGAGCGCGCGCATGCGCTGGGCTTCGGGAAGGAGCGTGTCTGTGGCCAGTTCCGTGGTCAGAAGCTGGGGGTGGGCGATGCAGACCTCGAGCGCCGAGATGATGGTGGTCAGCGGGTTGCGGAGTTCGTGGGACGCGTCGCCGACGAACTGTTGTTGGGCCCGGTGCCCGTCTTGGACGCGGGCCAGCATGGCGTTCATCGTCTCGGCGAGCGCGGAGATCTCGTCGTGTTGCGGCGGGACCGGGACTCGCTCGGACAACCCGGAGGCCGAGATATCGGCGACTCGTGAGCGGATCGCTTCGACCGACCGCAGCGATCGGCGCACTAATCGGTGGCTGACCAGTGCCGCCACCGCAGCGATCGCGGGCGTGGCCACGGCCAGCACAAGCGCCGCAGGCTCCACGGTGGACTCCACGTCCTCGACGGTGCCGCCCACGATGACGGTGTAGGCCCCGGTGGGCGTTTGGACGCGTTGGCCGCTCATTCGGAGGTCGTTGTCGGCCGACGGGACCGCGCGCACGCCTCGGCGCAGCTTCGGCCCGAACTCGCCGGGCGCCGCCGCAGGGGCGGAAGAAGCCGCGCTTGAGCGTGCGATCACGGTTCCGGAGTCGTCGACCAGCTGCACGAGCGCCACGTGGTTGTTGGGCGCGAGCAGCCGGGAGCCGAGGTCCTGCGGGCCCTCCGTCTGCAACGCCCTCGCGATGTCGTGGACGCGGTTCGCGGCGGCGTCGTCGATGGTTCTTATCAGTGTGAAGTACAGCAGCGCCAACAAGCTCGCGGCGACGAAAGACAGCGCCAGCAGCACCACGGAAGCCGACACCATCGCGGCGCGCGCGGGGATTCCCCAGCGCTGAAAGGGGAGCGCTTTGGCAATGAGGGCGCGCTGGAGCGGCGGACGGCGGGCGCCGTCGGCCGCGCCGCCTGTCGAGGGCGCGCCGCTGTCGGGGCGAGTCATGGGCGCACGGGACGCGGGCTCTGCGGGCTAGGGCACGAGCCGGTAGCCGACCCCGCGCAGCGTCTCGATGGTGTTGGTGCCGAAGGGGATGTCGATCTTCCGGCGCAGATAGCCAATGTATACCTCCACGATATTGAGGGGGCCGTCGTAGTGGTCGTCCCACACGTTGGTCAGAATGTCGAGTTTGGCCACCGCCGCGCCTTTGTTCCGCATCAGGTATTCCAGGACGCCGAACTCTCGGGCCGTCAACGCGATCGCGGCTTCGCCTCGGGCCACCGTCCGCTGGGCGGGGTCGAGCGCGAGCGTGCCCGCGCGGAGCACGACGGGCCGCTCCGGGGCGCCGCGCCGGATCAACGCGCGCAGCCGCGCGACCAGGATGCTGAAGGTGAAAGGTTTGGTCAGGTAGTCGTCGGCGCCGAGGTCGAAGGCGTCTGTCTGGTCGTACTCGCCGTCCTTGGCGGTCAACATGATCACTGGCGCCCACACCTTCGCCCCCCGCAGACGGCGCAGCACCTCGTAGCCGCTCAGGCCCGGCAGCATGATGTCCAGGACGATCACGTCGTAGTGGCTGTGGAGCGCCTCGTGCAGGCCGTCGACGCCGTTGGTCGCGGCGGACACCACGAACCCTTCCGCGCGCAGCCCCATGGCCAGCGTCGAAGCCAATCGTTCCTCGTCCTCTACGAGCAGAACTCTCACAACTCACATCACACCACATGCGGCGACCGAGGGCGGCGGATTCCGGCGGCGGCTCGTTCAGCGTCCTCTCAGCGACGTTGTGGCACGCTCGCGTTCGTACCCGCCCCACGTCCGGCCATACAGGCGTAGGGCGACCCGAGCACTAGGAAGGCCCACCATGAAAACCCTCGCAGTTTCTCTGCTATTCGCGTCATCGATCCTGATGGGGGCTGTTGCGAACGCGGCAGCTGCTCCTGCCTCCGAGTCGTTGCCCTCGCCGCGAGCGATCGGGGGCGGCGCTCCGGAAAGCCCCGGCGGCTACACGCACCTCCCGAGGAACGGCATCGAGCTCGACAACAGCGAGCATCCCGTCACCGGGCAGGGCCCGAATGCGATGACGGACATGCTGGAAGACACCCTGCACGACGCCGGGATCCCCGGCCGTTGACCGCCCGCCACGCCCTGCGCTCCTCGGCTTCCCGCCACGTCCGCCGGGCGCTCTCCGCTGTTTTTTGCGCGCTGGGCTCCGGCGCTCTGATGTCCTCTCCCTCGGAGGCGGAAGTCCTCGAGCTCGAAGACGTCGCCGAGCGCCATGTCACCGACGACGGCTACCGCGTCACCCTCGTGCTCTCCGAGCAGCACGTGGACTCTGTGCCGAACATGGCTTCGACCTTGTTCACCCGAGAGGCGTTCGTCTCCGCGAAAGCTTCCGTGAAGATCGCCGGGAAATCCAGTGTCCCGATGGACAGCGGACTGGTGAAGCTCGGCGTGCAAGCCTCCTGTCAGATGGACCTCTCCAACGGCGTCAAGCTCAACGCCAGGGGCGACCTCGCGTGGACTTCGCCGAGCGCCACAGCGGGTATCGGGAACAACGTGCTCAATCTCAATTCCGGAAACGTCCGCGGCGCGATCGGCGGAGGCTTGGACGCCTACTTGCGGCCGGGGCAGATCGCCACGGTGCCGGTGGCTGTCAAGCGGCTTTCCGGTCGCGCAGGGGCGACTCGGGCGATCAACGAGCACTTGAACGTGGACTCCTGCGGCGGCTCGGCCTACGTGCGCGCCTACGCGGTGGTGCAGGTCTCGACGGCGGCGAACGACGACATGTTCACGGTCTACGGGCCGATCACGCAATTCTAGGAGCATCCCATGGCACGTCCTCCCCGTCCTCTTCGCGCTCTCGCCGCGCTGGCCCCGGGATTCGCCGTGGCTCTCGCGGGACCGATCATCCCCGGCCTGCTATGCCTGTCCGACAGCTGCGCTGCCAAGCCCGCCGCCCCAGCCGCAGGCGCGGCCAGCCCCGTGCCCGGAGTGTTCCCGCAGAACAGCGGGAAACTGCGCATCGTGCCTCAGACCAGCGACCCGCTCGGGGTCGTGGAAGAAACCCCGCCGATCATCCCTGGCGGAAGCTCGGCGGCTCCGCTGCGAACGTCCTCGGAGCGGATCTCGTGCCGTGCGGCCGCCGACGGCGGCGGACCAGCCTGTCCCGCCCACGAGTCCGAGCGCGGGAGTTCTTGCCCGGCGCACTTCACGGAAGGTTCCCGCCCATGACCGACACAACGAGGCCGTCCCTCGCCACCAGGCGGGCGCTGAGCAAGGTGCCCGAGGTCACCGTGTGGTTCTGGGTCGTCAAGATCCTCTGCGCGACCGTTGGCGAGAGCTTCGCCGACTGGATCAACATGACGCTCGGCTTCGGCTTGGCCGACACGGCTGTGCTGTTCACCGTGGTGCTCGTCGCGGTCATGGCGTGGCAGCTGCGTTTGGACCGCTACGTGCCCGCCGTCTACTGGCTGGCGGTGGTGGTGCTCAGCGTGGCGGGCACGCTCTACACCGACATCCTCACGGACGCCCTGCATGTCCCGCTGGCGGTGAGCACGAGTGTGTTCGCCGCGGTGCTGGCGGTGGTGTTCGGCGTGTGGTTCGCCCGCGAGCGGACGCTGTCGATCCACAGCATCGCCACCTTGCCGAGGGAGCTGTTCTACTGGCTCGCGGTGCTGGTCGCTTTCGCCTTGGGCACGGCGGTCGGCGACTGGACGATGGAGCTGACCGGTTGGGGGCCGGGCGAGGCGGTGCTCCTGCCTGCCGGGCTGATCGTCTTGATCGTCGTCGGCTGGCGGTTGGGGGCCAACGCGGTGCTGTCCTTCTGGCTCGCGTACGTCCTGACCCGGCCGCTCGGCGCGAACCTCGGCGACTGGCTCGCCTCTCCGAGAGCCGACCACGGACTGGGCTTGGGCACTGCCGCCACAAGCGTTCTCTTCCTCGCCGCGATCCTCGCCACGGTCGTGCGCCTCACGCTCACGCGCGGCGACGTGATCGAAGAGGCCGCTCGGGCCCCCGCGCCGGTCGGGGTGGCCAACCCCGCGCGGGAGCGGGTCATGCACGGCTACTACGCGGCAATCGCCGTGTGCGCTGTCGGCCTGCTCGTGTGGGCGAACGGGCGACCGCACGCGACGGCTTCGGACGAGGAGGAATCCGCGCCGCGCTCCGCCGCCCGGACGCTGGCCCCTGGGCAGGCCGCCGAGCGCTTCCCGCCCGCCGAGGTGGCGAAGTTCCGCGCCATCGCCGAGGACGTCCTCGAGAAGGTGCGGGCCGGGCGGCAGTCCGAGGCGAAGGCCCGTGTCAAGGAACTCGAGACCGTATGGGACGACGACGAGAAGTCCCTGCGCCCCATGGACGGGGCCGCCTGGCACGTCCTCGACGATCAGATCGACAGCGCCCTGGAAGCGCTGCGGGCCGACAAGCCCGACCCCGCCGCCGAGGCGCGGGCGCTCGACGCGCTCCTGGACTCCCTGCGAATGCCGTAAGGCGCAATCCGAATTATCTGAACAAGAGAGGCACATATGTCGTTCGAAGCCGCCGGGCGCTTTCAAGAGAACGCGAGCAAGGTCGCGAAGGTGACCATGGTTTTCTGGGCGATGAAGATCATCGCCACCACCCTCGGGGAAACGGGGGCCGACGCGTTGACCCAGCAGGAGGGGCTGGGCTATGTCGCGGGCATCGCGATCTGCGCCGCCCCGTTCGTGCTGCTCCTGATCGCGCAGATCCTGGTCGAGAGATTCCACCCCCTGCTCTATTGGGGGGTCATGGTCGCGATGACCACCCTCGGCACCGCCCTGGCCGACCATCTCGACCGGGATCTGGGCATCGGCTACCTCGGTGGCACGTTGGTCCTCGTCTCGTTGGTCCTGGTCTCCCTCGCGCTCTGGCGGCTCGCCCTCGGCTCGGTCGCCGTAGAAACGGTCGTTTCGCCCAAGGCCGAGGCGTTCTACTGGATGACGATCCTCTTCTCCCAGACTTTGGGCACAGCGCTCGGGGACTGGGTCGCGGACCTCCCGGGCTCGGGCTATCTGCTCGGAGCCGTTGTCTTCGGATCCGCCCTCGCCGTGGTGGCGGCCTTGTATTTCTGGACGAGCGTCTCGCGCACGGTGCTTTTCTGGGCGGCGTTCGTCCTCACCCGGCCGCTCGGGGCGACCTTGGGCGACTTCCTCGACAAATCCCACGACCAAGGCGGCCTCGCAATCGACCGCTGGCTGGCCTCAGGGGTCCTCGCCGCAGTCCTGTTGGGCTTGGTGCTCCTCGTCCCCCGGCGCCGCTTGGGCGGGCAGGAGCCCGTCGACGGAGCAGGCCCGGACGACGCGGCCTGCCCCAGTCGTGACGAAGAAATGCCGCGCGTGTGAGCCGAGCGGCAGGCGCCGGCCCTTCTGCAGGTCGCCTTCGCCCTGCGGCCGTCAACGGAGCTGCATCACGGCAGCCTTGCCATCGTGGTCTCCTGTGCCCCAGACGTAGCGGCTCAGGTTGCTCGCCATGCTGTTCCCCATTGGCTGCATCCCGATCGCCACAGCCCCCTCGCTCGCGAGGCCGGACGTGAAAACATCGCGCGCGCCCTGGAAAGAGACATAGTCGTCTATGCCCAAGCCGACGAGCTTGGCGACCGGGTCGAACTTTTCCTTGCTCACGGCGCCGGTCCAGACATAGGAGCCGTCCGGGGACTGCACAGGACCGAAGAAACGTCCGTGGTCGTACGGTTTGGAGTGGTCCGACGTCAAATTGTTGAACGTCACCCCGGGGGGCGCTTGATCGTACGATTTCCCGTTCAACAATGCCGAGTATCCGCTTGAGGAACCCGTGTCCTGGTGGAAACCCGCTGCTTCCAAGTTCGCGATGAGCCGCTGCTGGGCCTCGGCGGGAGTCTTCGAGGTCCCATCGACCAAGACCATGTTGACCGGCTCGTGGAGGAACAAACTTTGTCCCCCTTGGAGGGGGAGCTCCGTCCACGAGGCAATGCCTCTGTTGAAGAACGCGGCGGCCTGGCTCCACACCGGTACCGGGGACGAACCGTCCGGGGAGCGCATCCATTTGCCGAGGTCGCCGTACGGGGTGCGCACAGTGTCGCCCCCGTCGGGCAGCCACGAGGAGTCCGGACTGGCGGAGGTGTCCGGGGACGGCGCGGGGTGCTGCTCTGTCGCAGGAACTATCTCCTGGCCGATGTCGATGCCGCTCTGGCTGTCCACCTCCTTGTACAGTTTCGCCGCTTCGGACAAGCCTGTGACGAGCTGCTCCCCCCGCGCCGAATGGAGAAGATTTTGCTGCTGCCAATCTTCTAAGAGCTTCGCCCATGCCGCAGAGGCTTCGCCGCGAATCGGGGGACTCGCGCCCTGCGCGACATCCGAGGTGTTGGCGAGCACCGATTTGGCCTCTTCGAACGCATCGCTCAGCCGCGTCGCCGTGTCGGCGAGAGCTTCGACATCCACTGAAAGAGATTCGCCCACGACCTGAGCACTCCTCGCATCGTCATTCAATATACAAACTGCCACTGGCCCACAGGCTGCGCAGCGTCTTGACTATAGCGAGGATCGGGGTGGGATCGGCCTGGAATATTATGTCTCATTCAATCACAATCGCCATGTGGGCCGGGATGGCGATATTGGCCCGACATCGCACGAGCGGTATCAGGGAGCAGGCCGGCCTGCGGGGCAACCAGGCATGGCGGATCAGTGTTCTTCCCCTGCGTCGTGCCGATCTGTAATTCGGCGGCGTATGTGTGGCGTTGTCGGTGCTGGCGCAGCGCTTTTCGCGGCAGTCGTGGGCGCGTATTCGCGTGCTCGTTGCGCTATAGTGATCTCAGACGACGTTCTAAGCTGAAGAAACTGATTTCCGGTCAGGACAAGATATTGTGCTTGCTGACCGCTGGTGAACAATCGAATAATCTATCTTAACTATTTGGCTAATTCCCGAAAGAGATATTCAACTTTTTCGAGACGTGTAAGACATGAGTAAGGAGTGCGCATTGTCTGCAGCCACCTCTTTCGCGGACCTTTTAGGCGGGGACCTCTCGGTCGTCGTGGCTGGCGCGGAGGCGGCGGGGAAGCGGGCCGTTGCCGCAGAGCAATACGGCGCGGCCCTCAAAAGCGCTCCCGCGCTCGACGCCTGGACCGGGGCGGCCAGCGACAAAGCCCGAGCCCTCGTCGATGCTATGGCCGCCCATAGCGACGCCGTCGCCGTCCAGGCCAGATCCCTCGTCGGCCCCTTGCTCGACTACGCCACCCGTGGCGAGGCGTTGAAAGCCGCTGCTCAGAGCCTCGTTCATGAGGCCGCCGCCCACGGCTACCAGATCGGCCCCGACGGCTCGATCACTGCCGCCGCGCCCCAAAAAGGCCTTTATGCCAGAGCTATCGCCAAACAACTCGCCGACAAAACCGGCGGCCTTCTTGTCCAAGACAAGCACAATAGCCAGAACCTGGCTCGAGCCATCCATGCAGCCCTCAACCCGGACTCCGGAAAGGCCGGCCACTGAGCCGCTCCCGTTCCTCGGTATTCGCCCATCCCTCTCAACCATGCCAGGGTCAAAGGTGCGCGACCCCTTTGCCGGTAAGAGCCTTTCTGCGGCGATGGCGTCGGGGCCGGCGGGCATGTGTCCCAGATTGGCGGTCGCGGCCAGATCGGCTTGTGCTTTTGTCTTGCTGCTCTCGCTTGGCGGATAGGCAAGCGGCGGTAACCGTGTGTGCTGCACCGTCGACTCGCGCTCTATCAGCTCGCCAGTCGCCGTGGCGTCTTGGCAAAGAATGAGT
The DNA here is from genome assembly GCF_051660745.1 of Segniliparus sp. NCBI lineage: Bacteria > Bacillati > Actinomycetota > Actinomycetes > Mycobacteriales > Segniliparaceae > Segniliparus > Segniliparus sp. The sequence goes on from NZ_JBOFQF010000036.1 coordinate 19,529, forward strand.
GGTCCACAAGAGAGCGCAGAGAAGCGGCATAGGCTCGACCATGTGCGAAATCGATGCCAACGGCGCCACGGCTTGGTCCCGCTTGTTTTGATGAAAGAATATTCTCGTGCGCTTCGCCTGGAATTTCAGTCTGCCAACATGATTGAAGAAGGACTCGTCCGCACCGGTTGTGGTTCTGCTCCTTATCGTGGGATGGAACCTATGGCGAGTCAATAAGCCCGAGGAGTTCTGGGGCTGCGTTGTGCGCTGAGGGCGCAGAGCCAGGGGCCCGGGGTGGACGGCCGTTTCGAGAGATCGCAGTGAAGTCGGAGACGGTGAGCCGGCGTTGTTCGCTATGCGTGGTGGCTGCCGCTGCCGCTGCCGCCGCTGGAAGATCCGCCGCTGCCGCTGGAAGATCCGCTGCTGCCGCTGGAAGATCCGCTGCTGCCGCTGGAAGATCCGCTGCTGCCGCTGGTCGAACTGCCGGAGCCGCTGCCGCTGGTTGTGTTGGTTCGGCCACCGCTTGAACCAGGGCTGGCACTGCCGCTGCTGCCGGAGCTGCTGCCGCTGGTCGAACTGCCGGAGCTGCTGGTCGAACTGCCGGAGCTGCTGGTCGAACTGCCGGAGCTGCTGGTCGAACTGCCGCTGGAGGAGCCGCTGCTGCTGGAGGAGCCGCTGCTGCTGGTTGAACTGGTCCGGCCACCGATTGAACCAGGGCTGGCACTGCTGCTGCCGTTGGTCGAACTGCCGGCGCCGCTGCCGCTGCTGGAGGATCCGCTGCTGCCGCTGGTTGTGCTGGTTCGGCCACCGATTGAACCAGGGCTGGCACTGCTGCCCGAATTAGAGCTAGAGGAACCTGTGCCGCTCGGGTTTGATCCGGAAGCGTTGTTTGTGTTGCTGCCTGTGGCCGCGCTTGTGGAGTTGGTTTTGGTGTTGCTGGTGGTGGAGCTGCTGAGTCCGAGGCCGCCGTTCAGTCCGCCGACGCCGTTGCTGGACGTGGTTGTGCTGGTGTTGGCGGAGGAGGCGGCGCCTTGAGCGGGGCTTGCCGTGTTCGGCGCGAGGCTGGTTCCGGTGTTGCCTGTGGCCGCGCTTGTGGAGTTGGTTTTGGTGTTGCTGGTGGTGGAGCTGCTGAGTCCGAGACTGCCGTTCAGTCCGCCGACGCCGTTGTTGGACGTGGCCGCGCTGGTGTTGGCGGAGGAGGGGGCGCCCGTTGCGGCGCTTTGAGCGGGGCTTGCCGTGTTCGGCGCGAGGTTGGTTCCGTTGCTGCTTGTGGCCGCGCTGGTGTTGGCGGCGGGGCTCGTCGCGTTCGTCGCGGCTGGAGCGGCGGACGGACTTGCGCTGCTTGGGGCTTTGGCCGTAGCGGCGGCGGCGCTTGTTGTCGAGCCTGCGACGGCCGATGCGGGATTGGTCGTGTTGAGAGCTTTGGCCGCCGTGCTGCCTGTGCTCGACGTGAGCGCGCCGGGGGTCGTGGCGCTGAGCGCGCCGGGGGTCGTGGCGCTGAGCGCGCCGGGGGTCGTGGCGCTGGGCGCGACGGCTCCTGGCGCGGTGGTCCCGATGGCTTGCTGCACCGACTGCTTGATCTGGTCCGTGTTGGTGGACGGTCCTTGATAGAGGACTTTAGTCCCGGATTGGACGGTGGTGACACCGTTGTCGGTGGTGACTGTGACCCCGGGGGTCGCGGCGATTTGTTTGGCGAGATCGGGGGTTTTGGCGGCGCCGCTGAGGTAGTCGACGATCGCTTTGACGACAGGGGCGGGTTGGTCGGTGTGCTCGATGTCGAGCTGTTTGGCCGAGGGCAGCGTGTGCTCTTCGACGTTGACGACCGAAGCGCCGGGCCCTGCTTGCAGGTATGTGGCTTTGTAAGGGGTGGAGACCTTGTCGTCGGTCGAGGCGAGGACAAGGTAGTTGACTCCGGGTTTGGTGTCAGGGGTGGCGTCGAGCTGGTTGATGAAGTTGCTGCCCACTGCCTGTTGCGCCGCTGCGGGGCCGACAGTCGCGGCGACGACGACGCGAGCGACGCCTTGGACGACCGCGACGGGGATTTTTATGATGCCCTGCGCGGCGTACACGCCGATCTGCGCGGAGCCCGCAGCGAGCTGCGCTGGGCCTTGCAGAAGGGTGCCGTTGAAGGTGTCGCCAAGGTTTGTGATGGCCTGATGGACGGGCTGGGCTATATCGTCGACGAGCCCGAGGTCGAGAAGCTTGCCCGGACCGCTGAGGGTGGTGCCGTGGTTCGTCGCGTTGATGTCGACCACGTTGGCGACATTGTCGTTTTTGTTCTGGTTGAGGTAGTTTTTGACGACGAGCCCGCCCTGGGAGGCTCCGACGAGGTTGACTTTGGGGGCTCCGGTCTGTTTCTGGACTTGGTCGATGAAGCGGGAGAGCTCTTGCGTCGAGTTCCCGATGGGCCCGAGACCAGCCACATTGCTCGTCCCGTTGTACGCGTCCTTCATCATCCCCCCGACCGTCGGGATGCCGCCCAGCAGGTTGATCGGGTTCAACGGGCCGAGTTTGTCGAGGACAGGCTTGGCGACGGCGAGTATGGAGCCCGCGACGCCGGGCACGGTCAAACGATCCACGCCGTAGTTGAACGAGTAGGTTTGGAAGCCCGCGTCGTGCAAGGCCCCGAGCAGTTCGGGCGCGAACGCTTGGTCCCTGTTGCTCCAGGTGCCGTGGACCATGATGGTGGGGATGTGCTGTGTTCCTGCGACACTGCCTGCGGCTGTCTCGGGGCTTGCGGTCGCGGTGACAGGACTGCCGTCGGTTTGGACGACGTCCTGTTTGAAGCGGTTGGCGCCTTGCTTGGCGGGCGCGGCGGCAAGGACGCCGTGCGCGGCGGCACGGTGGGGGGTCAGCTGGCGGGAGCCGCTGTGCTTGACGGCGATCGAGACCGCTGAGGAGCCTCCTTCGCGGTCGCCGGTGATGGTGACGGCGTTGCGCTCGTCCCGATACAGGACGGCGGGGCCGCTGGGCGGGATGGAGAGCACGGCAGGCTCCACAACCACGGTGAACCGTGCGTCCTCTGTATGCGGCGACTGCGCGAAGGCAGGCGCTTGCGGCGGCGTGCCTGCCGCGACGAGCGAGAGCGCGCAGAGCACGCTGAAAATCCTTCGAACGAAGACGACACCTGCTGCGCGCAATGTAGCGAGCCTTTCGCTATGTGTTGGGATGGGGGACGTTCGTGGCGCAGAGCGCGCTGACCTGAAGGGTGACGAGTGATGCGAAGGGCGGGACCAGTGTGAAGCGCATGGCACGTGTGCGTCTTCGGCGGAAGGCGTACCCGTGCTGACTCGGACAGCTAACAGCAGCGAAGTATGGGCGATCAAGAGTTGCGTCATTTTTTGCGCAAATTGTCCATAGATCCGCAAGATTGCCGGTGTCTCCATGCCATCGTCTCTCGGCGCCCCGCCCTCCGGGAGCGACGCCCGGCTGCGTTGCTCGATCGCCTGCGAGTGGGCGGCGGCGTTGCGGATATGGGCGAGGTCTTCTGCGTGTGTGTGGCGTGTCGCTGTGGGGACGTCATCGGCCCTCCGCGATTGCGAGTCGCATGGGCAGGGGCGGCGAGCGGTCTCGTGGCGCACGCGGCCGCCCCGCAGGCCGTCTTCCTGGCTAGCGCCGCAGGTCCCACTGCCCGAAATCGGCGGCAAGCACATCGTCGACGTCCACGTGCACGCCGTCGACGAGCGGCCCAGGGCTCGACGCGGTGTTGACCGCGCTTTGATACAGCACCGCCGCGGGCTCGCGCGCGCCGCCGGACCATGATCGGGTCTGCCAGGCCCATCGGCGGCCCTCGGTCGTCGAGTGCCCGACGACGTTGTCGCCGATCGCCCAGCCGCACGCCCGCGCGTGGCCGTAGACGCCGGTGCGGCCGACGCCGAGCACCGCGTTGACGCCGCGGAACCATTGGGCCGCGACGGAGTTCCAGGCGCCCTGGTCGATGTCTTCGTCGACGGCGAAGAAGATCGGCGCGGAGTCCGGCCCGCCAGCCGCGCCGTGCAGCCGCAGCGCCGTCTGCGCGTCGGCGACGCCGCCGTCGTAGCCTCGGGTGAAGTCCGAGGGGGTGGGCTCGCCGGGCTTGCCGTATTGGTAGCAGCTGACGACGTGCAGCCCCGCCGCGCGCAGCTCGTCCGCGTACCGCCGGGTGACGGGCTTGAAGTCGAAGTTCGCGGTCGGGCGCAACTCGGACACGTAGACGAGCGCGCCGTGGTAGCCCGCTGATTTGATCTGGTCGACGCCGACCAGCCGCTCGGTGAAGTCGACCAGCCTGAGCCCTTCCGCAGACGCGGACGGCGCGAGGGCTGCCGGAAGGCTGGCGAGGACCGGCGCGGCCAGGGCGTAGCGGAGAGCCTCGCGCCTGGACACGAAGGAGGTCCTGCGGCGTCCGGCCGGAGCCGACGAGTCGTGCATCGACCGATGGTAGCAATCCCTGGCATATGCGGCGCCTGTGCTGCTCGCCCCGCCGTTCAGCCGGTGCTCGCGGGGAGCATGGCCGTTTCTCTGCGGAGCAGTTGCTCCTTCGCCGCCTGCAGGGCGAGGACGAGAGGGAGCTCGACGTCTGGCACAGAGCCCGTGCCACGGGCTTTGAATGTGAGCGATAGGCGATGTTTTGTGGTGAAGACCAGGAACCAGTAGTTGTGGCGGGTCGCGGTCTCGAGCTCTGGCCTGCCCAGGTCTTGCGGGGCGAGATTCGCGCTGGCCTCCGTGATGTCCTCGATGGCAAGGCCCGGAGGGTCCGGGTAATCGGTTATGCCCGTGTTGCTGATGCCGACGAAGAATTTCGAGGCGGGCCCGGCTTCCGAGGGCGGGGCGGCGAACTGGCGGAGAAGCTGGGGAATATGCAGGTTCGACTGCTGGACGATCCCGCTGTCGAGCTCTTTGTGCAGCAGGTGGAGGACTTGGCAGCCGAGTTCGAGCGGATCGCTTGTCGGGGTCGCCACGACCACGGCTCCGCCGTTGCCGATCATGACCGTCCCTTCTGCGGCGGACACGGGCGGGTCGAGCCGGTTTCGGATCGCGACGACCGAGAGCACCGGGATGACGAGCTCGCCCGGCTTGCCCATCAACTCGTAGAGGGCGGCGATGACGATGGCGGTGGCCACAGCGGACATCGAAGCTCCGCGCGATTTTCCGGCGGCACGCAGCCGGGCGGTCTCCTCCTCGGTGAATGCCAGCCGCACCTGCCGTGGCCGCTCGGCGCTCGGGGGCTCGCTCACCGGGAGCACCGGCGCCGACCGCAGGGCCTGCTCCAAACCGGAGACGGCCTCCGTCGGGCGCGCTCCGCGCCGGGCGAGGAGCGCCTCGCAGGATTCGAGCATCGGCTTCGGCGGGACAGGGACGGGCTGCCCGGTGTTGACCACAGCTGTGTACTGCTCGAGCAGCCGGGGGAAGAGCATCGTTGTGATCGCATGCCCGTCGTAGGCCCCGTGGTAGACGAGGAGGCTCAAGCAGAATTTGTTCGGCTTCCCGGGCTCGACCGCGAGATCGATGGCCGAGAGCTCTGTTTCGCAGTCCACCACGGAGTCGCGCCCGGTGGGCGGCCGCGCCGGGACTGCCTCGCGAAGACGGATCGAGCCTGGCGCCGCGTCCGCAGGGACGACCAGGTCGTAGCCTTCCCCCGAGGGCTCGACGAAGCCCGTCAACGTGGTGTGCTCGGCCCGCAGCGCGGCGAATGCTGTCTTCAGCGCGTCGATATCGACGACGCCTGTGCCGGAGACGGAGAGCACCATGGTCGTGCGGTTGCCGAGGTACGCCGTTTCGCTCGGCGCCAGGGCGCGAGCGACTCGTGGCTTCGCAGGTGCCATGAAGGCTCACTCCTCCTTTGAGCGTGTTTGGGGCTCGCGTGTGCTTGCGGCGTGGTTGAGGTTGGCAATGTCGAAGCCGGACCAGAAAGCCCGCCGCTCACGCCACGGGTCGGATTCGGCTCGTTCGTCCGCGTCCAGGACCAGCGTCTGCCGATCCTCGGGCCGGTACTGCGGCCAACCGCTGCCGGGGGAAGAGCCTGCGGCGAATTGGAGCCAGCGGCGCTGCAGGCGCTCGGCGGTCTGGTCCAGCGCGCTGCGTCCGCCACATGCGAGGACGAGCGCCCGGCTCGTGCGGTTTGCCTCCGGGAAGCAGGCCATGAGCTCGATCCCGTGCGTCGCGCCGAGGCCGAGCATGCGGGTCATGCGGCTCGACCAGTCGAAGCGGTACATGTAGGTGGGCGCGAAGGCGCTGTGCGCCTGCGCGACGGCGAGCGAGGGGAGCCAGTAGCGCAGGTCTCCGATGAAGGAGATCGCCGAGCGGCGCCGGGCGGATTCCGGGTACACGGACTCGGCCCCGGCTGCCCGAGCGCGGTCCATCGAAGCGACGACGGCGGTGAGGTCTTCGCGCTCGGCGACGAGTTTTTTCAGAAGGGGCTGGGCGGCCACGTCGTCCCGGTTCGTGCCGATGACCAGCGGAGCCCGGTGCGCGTGGCCGAGGGAGAACGCGTCGAGGATCCGGCGGGGCAGCAGCGCGCCGTCCACGAGGGGCGCGAAGCACCTGGCCCCGGGGCGGCGCCGGGCGACCAGCCTGCCGAGCCTGGCCGAGGCCGCGAGAAGCTGGCCGGAAGTCGCATGGGCGAGCGCGGACGGAGCCTCCCCTGGCGTGGCGCCGAGGATTTCGCAGAACCACCGCGCGTAGCGCTGGGACTCCTCCTGGTCGAGCACAGTGGCCGCAGGAGGGCTTTGCGCGATAGCGCGGGCGAACAGCCCTTTGGCTTCTGGAGCCGTCATCAGGGCGAGGACCGTGCTCGCCCCGGAGGACTGCCCCCAGATGGTGATGTTGTCCGGGTCGCCGCCGAAGGCGGCGATGTTCTCCCGCGTCCATCGCAATGCGGCGAGCGCGTCTTTCGTGCCGAGATTGCTGTCGAAAGGACGTTCCGGCGTGCCGAACTCTTCGAAGTGCGCGAATCCGAACGCGCCGAGGCGAAAATTGGGGGCGACCAGGACGACGTCGCTGCTCCGGACGAGCGGGCCGCCGCCGAAGGCCGCCCATGAAGACTCGCCCATGAGGTTGGATCCGCCGTGGAAGAACATCAGGACCGGGCGTCTCGCGCCCTGCTCGGCGCGAGAGACGACATGGAGGTGCAGACAGTCCTCAGAGGGCCGGATCGTTCTGGCCGCAGGCGCGGACAACGTCCCCCGGGGCTGGGGGCAGCGAGGGCTGTAGCCCGCCGCGTCACGCTCGCCCGCCCATGGCAGCGCGGGCGCCGGATCGCGGAATCGGAGGTCGCCGACCGGCGGCTGCGCGTACGGCACCCCGTTGAAACGGAAGAGCCCCCCTTCGCGGACCCCGCGCAGCACTCCTTGCGCGACTTCGACTCGTGGCCGCTGCGCAGTGTCGTTCGCCGCAGGACCGCCGTCGGTCCTGCGGC
>NZ_JBOFQF010000037.1:0-118715 GCF_051660745.1 Segniliparus sp.
AGCCCGCTGACGAGAAGGACGGCGACGAGGCCGCGCCTGCGGACGACAGCCCGTTCTGCGACGACCTCGCGAAGGACGAGCGCAAAGAGGCGAAGGACAACGGCGAGTGCAAAGACCGCCCCACCACGCACAGCTCCACCAAGCCGTCGAGCTCCGCGCCGCAGCCCACGGTCACCACGTCCTTCGTGACCCAGGCGACCACGCCGCGCCAGCTGAGCACCCCGGGCGCGACCCACTAAACGCCGACCCGAGTCCGCTCGGAACGGCGGCTTGGAACGACCGAGGGCCGAGACAATGCGTCTCGGCCCTCGGCCGTTTCAGCCCGCCGCCGGTTCCGGCTCCTCGGCCCTCGTCGGCGCGAATGCGTACACCAGCGCCACCCCGGTCACGAGGGCGGCGGCGACAGCGGTGACGCCCGCGGTCGCCGAGCCGACGGCGAAGACGCGCAAGAGCAGGGCGCCAACGCCCGCGCCGAGCACGATCATGCTGATCGAGGCGATCTTGCGCCAAGGCTTCGGCCTCGCGCCAGTGCCGAATCGGCTTTCCGAGGCGAGCTGGGTGATCGTCGCGGTGAGCACTGTCGTGGTCAAGTCGGCCACGCCCATGATGCGCACCGTCGCGTTCTGCATCCCGAACCCGACGGCGAGCAGCGCGATGAACACCGAGGCCAGCCAGAGCTGCTCGCGGAACGGGGCAGTCCAGGCGAGGAGCGCGGCGGCGAGCAGGAGGAACCCGTGCGATCCCCACACTGCTGTGTGCCAGGCGCGCGGCCGGTGGCGCAGGAAGCGCCACAGCCTGCCGCCCGCCAGGGCGCCGAGCATATAGGCGGCGAGCGAGACGGAGCTGCCGAGCAGGATCCGCCCTGCGGTGTTGGCGGCGTTCACGCCGAGGAACACGACGTTGCCGGTCATGTTCGCGACGAAGACATGGCCGAGCCGCAAAAAGCAGACCGCGTCGATCAGCCCCGCCGTGAACGTCAGCACCAGCAATGTCGCCACTGTGGTCCGTTCGTCGAGCGGAGAGCGCATGCTGTGAGCTTAGCTTGAGGCGGTAGAGTGGCTGCGGACGCCGAATGGCGCCCCGCGAAAGGAACAGAGCCCATGCTGCCCGGACAGTTCTTGCGAAAAAAGATATTCGTCCCACGAAAAACGTTCTGTGCCGTCGCTGTCGCCGCTTTCGCGGCTGGTGGTGTCGCCGCGTGCGGGAACGACGGGCCGGAGGGCGGGACGAAGGTGGTCTACGAGGTCGTCTCGACGACCGGCAAACCGTTCAAAGTCGCCTACGTCGCGAAGACCGACACGGACAACATCGCGGATATCAAGAAGACGATGGCGACCGCCACGGCGACCTCGTCGTGGAAGCAGGAGGCCGTCTTGAGCAAGGGGACCGACTACGCGCTGGTCGTCGTGACCCCGGACCCCACGAATTTCGACACGGCGACGAAGTACTCCTGCAAGATCACGTCCGGCGGGAGCACCGTCGACGAGAAGAAGGACAAAGGCGGCATCGTCGTCGGATGCGCCGGGCTCAAGCTGCGGGACCAGCTGAAGACGGAGGGCTCCTAGCCATGCGCGCCCGTTGCTCGGCGAGCCCCCGCACGCGGGGCCTGGCCGCGACCCTCGTTGCGGCGGCTGTGGGGCTCCTGGTCCCCGGCCAGGCGGCTGCGGACCCGGCGACGGTGACCTACGAGGTCACGTCGAACAGCGGCAAGGCCTTCAAAGTCATGTACGTCGCGGTGACCAACGCGGACGACCTCAACCGGACGCATGAGAGCGCCACGAACGAGACGGTGCGCTCGCCGTGGCGGAAGGACGTGACGCTGAGCCTCGGCGCGGACTACGCCATGGTCATGGTGATGTCCGATCCCGCGAACATCGACCCGACGGCGCAGTTCAGCTGCCGGATCTCGGTCGGATTCCAGCAGATCGACGCCGCGTCCGCGCAGGGGATGGTCGGCTGCGCGGGACAAAAAGTCAAAGAGCGTCCCAGGAACAGATAACGTCCCTGGAACAGATAACGTCCCTGGAACAGATACACGGGAGTGAAGTGAGCACAGAGATCTGGATCGTCGTCGCCGTTGTCGCGGTCCTCGTGGTGTTGGCGGCGGCGGGCGGCGCGCTGCTGGTCTCGCGCAAGCGGAGGATCAGCCTCGCCCCGCAGTCGCCGGAGAAACCCGAGGCCGGGACGTACCAGGCCAAAGGCGGTTTCAGCTTCAGCGCGGGCGGCGCTGGCGCGACGACGCTGGAGCCGCCGCCCGAGCCGGAGGTCGCGGCCTGGACCCCGACAGGCCTGCCTGGGGTGGGGGACGACGCCGCAACCCCGGTGGACGCGCCGAGGCCGACGGTGCGCGACGTCGGCCTGCCAGAACCCGAGCCTGCGGCAGAGCCGGAGCGCGAGCCCGAGGCTGAGCCCGAGGCTGAGCCCGAACCCGGGGCGGCGGTTGAGCCGCAGGCCCAGCCAGAGCCTGGCCTCGGGGAGCCCCAGGTCGAGGAGATCGTGCCGTCGGCGCAGCGCTGGGCCAATTTGCGCGACAGGCTCGCGCGGTCGCAGACCAGCGTCGGGCGGACGCTTGTGGGGCTGCTTGGCGGCGGCGACCTCGACGAGGAGTCCTGGGAGGACGTCGAGGCGACGCTGCTCACGGCCGACCTCGGCGCCAGCACGACAGAAGAGGTCATCGGCAAGCTCCGCGCCGCGCTCGCCCGGGCCGACGTCCGTTCCGAGGCGCAGGCCCGAGCCGTCCTGAAGGAAGTGCTGGTCGAGGAGCTCAAGCCGGAGCTCGACCGCTCGATCCGCGCGTTGCCGCACGCCGAGCGCCCGTCGGTGGTGCTCGTGGTCGGCGTGAACGGGACGGGGAAGACCACCACAACCGGCAAGCTCGCCCGGGTGCTCGTCGCGGACGGACGGCGGGTCCTGCTCGGAGCGGCGGACACCTTCCGCGCCGCCGCCGTGGAACAGCTGAAGACATGGGGCCAGCGGGTCGGGGCCGAAGTGGTCGCGGGCGCCGAGGGCGCGGACCCGGCCTCGGTCGCTTTCGAGGCGGTGAGCAGGGGAGTCGAGATCGGGGCGGACGTGGTCCTCGTCGACACTGCGGGCAGGCTGCACACCAAGACCGGCCTGATGGACGAGCTGGGCAAGATCAAGCGGGTCGTCGAGCGCAAGGCCGGGGTGGACGAGGTCATCCTCGTCCTCGACGCCACGATCGGCCAGAACGGGCTCAACCAGGCGAAGGTCTTCTCCGAGGTGGTGGACGTGACCGGCGTGGCGCTCACGAAGCTCGACGGAACGGCGAAAGGCGGCATCGTCTTCGCGGTGCAGAAGGAGCTCGGCGTGCCGGTCAAACTGGTCGGCCTCGGCGAGGGGAAAGACGATCTCGCGCCGTTCGAGCCCCAAGCCTTCGTCGACGCGCTCCTGGGCTGAGCAGGGCGGGGGATCTCGTTAACGCCGTCGTAACGCGATCATGGCCTCCGCGCAACATCGGTTCTGCACTCTGCTCAGAAGATCGGCGCTCGGAAGACCGGCGCCGGCCTGAGCTCGCCCCGCCGAGCCCCGACCCCGATGGAGGTAATGCGTAGTGCCCCCGAATTTTAGCGCAGGAGACACTGCGTGGCTGCTTGTCAGTGCCGCTCTGGTCATGCTCATGACCCCCGGCGTGGCCTTCTTCTACGGCGGCATGGTCCGTTCCAAAAACGTGCTGAACATGCTCATGATGACGATGAGCGCGCTCGGCGTGGTCACCATCCTCTGGTCGGTGTACGGCTTCTCCGAGTCCTTCGGCGACGACACCGGGCATTTCATCGGCAAGATCACCCAGTACATCGGCCTGAAGGGCTTGATCGGGAAAGACGGCGACGGCACGGCGATCCCGATGTCCGGCTCGACGCCGCAGATGGCGTTCGTGGCCTTCCAGCTCATGTTCGCCATCATCACCGTCGCGCTCATCGCGGGCGCGGTCGCGGACCGGCTCCGTTTCGGCCCGTGGCTGCTCTTCTCCGCGCTGTGGGCCACCCTGGTGTACTTCCCGGTCGCCCACTGGGTCTTCGACTTCGACGGGAAGGACGCCAAGGGCGACATCGTCCACCACGGCGGTTGGATCGCGAACCAGCTCAAAGCCATCGACTTCGCGGGCGGCACCGCCGTCCACATCAACTCCGGTGTGGCGGGCCTGGTCCTCGCGGTCGTCCTCGGCAAGCGGAAAGGCTGGCCGGGCACTGCGATGCGTCCGCACAACCTGCCGTTCGTGATGCTCGGCGCGGGCCTGCTCTGGTTCGGCTGGTACGGCTTCAACGCGGGCTCCGCGCTCACCGCAGGGGCGACCGCGAGCACGGTGTTCGTCACCACGACGGTCGCAACGGCCGCCGCGATGCTCTCCTGGCTGCTGGTCGAGAAGCTGCGCGACGGACATGCCACGTCGCTCGGCGCGGCGTCCGGCGTCGTCGCGGGCCTGGTCGCGATCACCCCGTCGTGCTCCTCGGTGAACGTGCTCGGCGCGCTCGCCATCGGCGCGGCAGGCGGCGCGATCTGCGCGGTGGCGATCGGCCTGAAGTACAAGCTCGGCTACGACGACGCGCTCGACGTGGTCGGCGTGCACATGGTCGGCGGCATCACCGGCACCCTGCTGGTGGGCCTGCTCGCCGCGCCGGAAGCGCCCGCAGGGGTCAAGGGCCTCTTCTACGGGGGCGGCTTCGACCAGCTCTGGCGCCAAGCGGTCGGCGCGGGCGCCGTCCTCCTGTACTCGGCAGTGGTCACCGCGATCATCGCCTTGGCGATCAAGTACACGATCGGCCTGCGCGCCGAGCCCGAGGCCGAAGCTCGGGGCCTGGATGAGAGCCAGCACGCGGAGTCCGCGTACGATTTCAGTGCCGTAGGCTCAGGCTCAGCAGAGCGCCGGGCGTTCGCTGAGGCCGGATTAAGGAGTGAATGAGATGAAATTGGTGACCGCTATCGTCAAGCCCTTCACGCTCGAAGACGTGAAGACTGCGCTCGAGCAGTCCGGAGTCGTCGGCATGACCGTGAGCGAAGTGCAAGGCTACGGACGGCAGAAGGGGCACACCGAGGTTTATCGCGGCGCGGAGTACTCCGTCGACTTCGTGCCGAAAGTCCGGGTCGAGGTGATCGTGGACGACGCGGCCGCAGACCAGGTCGCGCAGGTGATCGTCGACGCCGCCCGCACCGGCAAGATCGGCGACGGCAAAGTGTGGATCACGACCGTGGACTCGGTCGTGCGGGTGCGCACCGGCGAGCGCGGCACCGACGCGCTTTAGCGGGGCCTGCGCGGCGATCTGCGGCGTTGCGGCGGCCTTCGTGTATGCCTCCGCTCCCCAAGACACCACAGGCCGCCGCGCCTGGCATCTCATCCACGCATGATTCCCGCTCAGGCATGGGCTGCCTGTTCCAACAGCAAGGTCGCAGTCCGGCTCCGCCTACACTGATCGGTTATGAGCACGCCAGCGAGCGCGGTGGACCTGCGTGACAGCACCCGCGCACTGATCGCCTCCGACCTCCCCCCGGCGCGGCTCCGCGACGAGTTGCAGAGCCTGTTGGAGGGGCGGCTGGCCGATCTGGCGACGAGCCTCGGCGTCGTGCCGGGCTCGGGATTCACACTGGTCGCGGTCGGGGCGCTCGGCCGAGGCGAGTTCCTGCCGTACTCCGACCTCGACCTGGTGCTGCTGCACGAAGGCCGCTCCCCGGACCAGGTGCGGGCGGTGGCCGAAGGGCTGTGGTACCCGATCTGGGACGCGAACATCGGCCTCGACCATTCGGTGCGCACTGTCGCGGAAGCCGCCGAGGTGGCCGACGCGGACTTGCGGGCGGCGCTGGGCTTGCTGCGCCGCAAGCTGATCGCCGGGGACGAAGAAGTCTACAACCAGACTGCGGGGCTGGTGCTGCGCAGCTGGCGCCGCCGGGCCCGGGAGCGCTTGCCGGAGCTGCTGTCCAGCGCGCACGACCGCTGGGAGCGGTTCGGGGCTGTGGCGCACCGCGCGGAGCCGGACCTCAAATCCGGCCGTGGCGGCACCAGGGACGCGCAGCTGCTCGACGCGCTGGCCCTCGCGCAGCTCACCGACGGGGTTCCCGCGCTCTCCGACGACTCGCCAGGGGGAGGGTTCGCCCACGCGTACGCCTGCCTCCTCGACATCCGCACCCAACTGCGCCGCGTCACCGGACGAGGCCGCGACCAGCTCCTCGCGCAGGACGCGGACGAGGTCGCCGCCACGCTCGGCTACGCCGACCGGTTCGAGATCGCCAGGGCGCTCAGCGGGGTCGGCCGGACGGTCGAGTACTGCGTGCAGGTCGGGCTGCGCGTGGCGCAAGCCGCGGCGGCTCCTTCGGCAGACGATTCGCGCCGCCGCCCGCTCGGCGAGGGCGTGGTGGCGCACGGCAGCGAGGTGGTGCTCGCCAAAGAGGCCCGGCCGGACCTCGCGCTCTTGCTCCGGGTCGCGGCGGCTGCCGCGACTTCGGGCCTGCCGATCAGCCAGGCGGCGCTGAACCGGTTCGTCGGGGCGGTCGACACGGAGCTGGTGTGGACGAGGGAGATGCGCCACAACCTGCTGACCGTGCTCGGGGCGGGGGAGCAGACCGAGCGGGTTGTCGAGGCTCTGGACCAGACCGGCCTGTGGGAGCAGATCCTTCCGGAGTGGGCCGCGGTGCGCGACCTCCCTCCGAGGGACGCGATCCACGTGTGGACGGTGGACCGGCACCTTGTCGAGACGGCGGCCCGCGCGGGGGAGCTCACGACCAGGGTCGCCCGCCCGGACTTGTTGCTGCTCGGCGCGCTCCTGCACGACCTGGGCAAGGGCAGGGAGGAGGACCACAGCGTCCTCGGCGAGCGCTTGGCGAGGGGCGTCGGCCAGCGCCTCGGCCTGCCCGCCGAGGATGTGGAGATACTCGCGGCCATGGTGCGCCACCATTTGATCCTGCCGACCGTGGCGATCCGGCGAGACGTCCAGGACCCGAGGACGGCAGGCGCCGTGTTGGGGGAGATCGGCGAGAGCCCGGTGCTGTTGGAGCTGCTCGCGGCGCTCTCGGAGGCGGATTCGCTCGCGACCGGCCCAGGGGTGTGGGGGGATTGGAAAGCCCGGCTGATCCGGGAGCTGGTGGCGACCTGCCGAGAGGTCTTGGCGGGAGCCCATCTGGGCCAGGACGGCGGCGAGGCTTCGGCCAAGAGCCTGGTGGAACGGGCGGGCGGCCTGCTCGCGAAGGCTCAGGCGGCCGAAGGGCCGTCGGGCCAGGTCCAGGTCGAGTGGGCGAGCGAGATCGACGGGCGGGGCACGGGAGAGCTCCTGCTGGCGGGGCCGGACCGGGTGGGGCTGCTCGCCAAGACAACGGCGGTGCTCGCGCTGCACGGGCTGCGGTGTTTGCAGGCCGAGCTCGTGCAGACGGGCCGCTTCGCGGTTGGGGCGTTCGCGGCGGCCACCCGGTTCGGCTCGCCGCCGTCGGCGCAGATCATCCGGCAGGACTTGTTGCGCGCCCTCGACGGGGGCTGGGACGTCATGGCGGCGTTGGCGGTCAAGTCCCGCGACGTGCAGCAGACGCAGAAGCACACGGTCTTGCCGGTGGCGGTCCCCGCCGCGCTGAAGACTGCGGAGCCGAGGATTCTGTGGCTCGCGGGCTCGACCCCGGAGCGCGTGCTTGTGGAGGTGCGCGGAGCCGACCGGCTGGGGCTGATCGCGAATCTCACGGCGGTGTTCGCGGCAGCTGGGGTGAGCGTCCTCGAGGCCAGGGTGGAGACGTTGGGCCTGTCGGTGGTCGACGTGTTCGTGCTCCCCGCCGCGCAGCTGGACGACGAGCTCCGCGAGCGGCTCGACGCGGACCTCGGAGCGGTGCTGAACACGGCGTAGCACGTATTGTGGCGTGGATTACACTGTAGCTATGATTATCGACGCACTCTTCAAGACGGGTTTGCGGGTGGCGCACCGAGGGGCCCGCATCGGCGTCGAGGCGGCGCAAGCAGGCCTCGACCTCGCCAAAGCGGTCATCGACATGCTCGACCCCGATCCTGGGGCAGGGGGCGGGCGCGACGCGCGCGTCGGCAAGGTCGTCGAGTCGGTGGAGGCCTTGGCCGGAATCATCGGCGCGGACCGGCCCCTCGGCCAGGCGCTCCTCCCCGGCGGCATTGTGGACCGGCTTTTCTCCCCCGGCAGCACGCTCGACCAGTTCGCCACCCAAGACGGCCTCAAGCGGGCGATCAGGGAGGCGATCGACATCGACCAGCTGGAGCACACCATTTTGGAGCTGCGCCAGGTCGCCGAGCACATCAACGCGGCGGCGACGCCGCTCGGCAGGGTCGCGGCGCGGGTGCCGAAGTTCCTCCGCAAGCCGTTGCCGCACGAGCTGGAGCCGCGAGAGCAGGCCGGATCGCGCGCGCCTGCCGTGGAGGAGGCTGTCTCGCCGATCGCGCAGCTGCGCGACGACGGGCACGCCCTCGTCAACCCGAGGCTGCCGCTGAACGGCAACCGCACGAACGGCAACGGACTGCTCAACGGCTCGCGCTAATGCAGCTTTGAGGGGTCCACTTCCCAGGACGAGCCCGCGACGCCGGAGCCGAGCGGGCCGGGGTTGGCGAGTCCGGAGCGGGTCACGGTCCGGGTTGTGACATCGGGCGGCCCGCCCTGCGCGCGGGGGACGAGGCGTTGCGCCTTGCCCCAGTCCACGGCGAGCGCGCCGCGCAGGTAGGTGGGCAGCGTGACGGCGTGCGTCATGGACTCGACGACGCCGAGCGGCCCGCCGCCGTACGCGTCCATCCACGGGTGGAACGCGGCGTCGGTCACCCGGTCCGGCGAGATCCGGTATTTCGGCAGCTCGACGATCCCGTTGCGGTAGCCGAACGGGCGCATGCAGGGGAAGCCGAGCCCGTCCTCCCAGTCGGCGAACACCGGGTCGGTGCGGCCGATGGCCTGCTGCAGCGTGACGGGCTTCGGCGCGCGCGGCGGGGTGAGGGCGATCCATTGGCTCGGGCCGGGGAGGTCGAGGCGCACCGTGACCCGCACCGCCTTCGCGTTCTTCGGAATGTCGCCGAGGCGAAGGTCCCGCCAGCCGGGCGCGGGATTGGCCGCGACCATCGGGATGACAGGTCCTCGGGGGTCCCGCTCGTTCGCGGGGGAGAACTCAAGCCGAACCGCGCTCGTCGGGAAGTACCCGACTGCCGCAAGGGTCACGAGGGCCGTGTCCTCGGGGAGGCGGTACCAGCCGCTGGTCAGCTCGGCGAACGGCGGGGCGGGGTTCGCGGGCCCAGCGCCTGTAGTCACAGGGCCGAAGCTTTGCCCGGTCGCGCTGATCACGAGCGGAGTCGCCTTCGGATCGAGGCCGAAGCCGACGAGGTCGGCGGGATCGGCGGGCGGGACCGGGTGCATCGGGTCCACCGTCGGCCCGACGTCGGGCAGGTTCGCCTGGGCCAAGAGGGTCGCGGTGCCCTGGTCCTGGGGAGTGGTGATCGCAAAGCCCCGCGCCCCGGCGCCGAGGAGCACGTCCGAGGCGCTCCCCGCGTCCGAGGCTGGCGTGAGGATCGACTTCTGCGGATCCGTGTCCACAAGCACAGTGTCCGCGAGTCCGCATTTGTCCCCGCCGGTGACGGCGGAGATGTTGCGGGCCGCCGAGCTGTAGTGCACGGTCAGCGCCTGGACGGATGTCGCGCCGAGCTCGACGACGACGGTGAGCACCGCGCCGAGCAAGATGCCGGACGCGACCAGCCGCCGCTCGAGCAGGATTCGCTCCAGCCGCCCGCCGTTGCCGAACAGGTGCAAGAAGAATGCCACCGCGAGGGCGAGGCCGCCGAGGTAGTAGAAGACCGTGCCGAGGCTGACTCCGAAGCGGATCGCCGTCGTCCGGAACGGGGCGCCGTATCCGGCCGGGTACCACCAGTCGTTCGGCGCCGTGTAGGTCAGGCCGATCAGGAAGAGCAGCGCGGCCGCGAACAGGGCTCGGGTGCGGGCGGTGGAGATGGCGAGGACCGCCCCGACGCCTGTTGCGACGGCGGCGGCTCCGAGCCCGGCGAACGCGCCGAAGTGGTGCGTCGGCTTCGTCGGGGTGAGCATGAGGCAGAGCAGCCCGACGAATGTGAGGCCGACGAGCCTGCGGGTCGGCGCGATCCGCAGATCGAGGCGCGAGTGCCGTCCGAGCCGGGCGGTGATCGCCGCGCGCCAGAGGGTCCCGGCGACGACCAAGAGCAGGAGCAGCGTGAGCAGCATCGGGAAGCGGCGGGAGAACGCGCCGTCCGGCGAGAAGCCCATGAGACCTTGGTAGCGGGCGATCTCCTCGTACCAGTGCAGGTACGGGCCGACGACGATCTTCGCCGTCGTCGCCGCGCGGAACGCCCCGTAGGAGATGCGCCAGAACCCGATCAGGCTCACCGCGCAGAACGCGGCGACGATCGGGGCGAGAATCGCGCCCCAGGCGAGAATCGTCCGGGCCCGGCTCTCGCCGGAGCCGAGCCGAGCCGCTTTCCCTTTGGCGAGGCGCAGCAGCGGCCGCGCGGCGAGGATGCCCGTGAAGTACACCATGGCGCCGGTCGGGCCGCAGGTCAGCGTCAACGAGGCGAGAATCCCCGCGAAGCCGAGCGGCAGCAGCCTGCGGGCGGTGACGGCGTGCTCGACCAATGCCCAGACGCCGAGGACGCCGAACGCGATCCACGGTTCGGGGCGGAGGCCGTTGTCGTACGCGAAGACGAAGCAGAGGAACACGAGCGCGGCGGACCAGCCGCCGATGAGCGCTGCCGGTTTCGAAGAGTTGCGCAAGAGCCTTGGCAGGACGAACCGGGAAAGGACGATCCAAGTGCCGAAGTTCACGAACAACGCAGGAAGGCGCAGCCACGGGCTGGCGGCTCCGGTCTCCGTCATCAGCCGGATGACCTGGTAGAACCAGCCGACCGGGTCGTCGGGGGCCCCGAAGTACCGGTAGTAGTTGGCGATATAGCCGTCGCCCCCGGCTGCCCGGGCCATCGTGGCGAGATAGTTGTCGTCCGGCGTGTTCGCGCCGATGACGTGCCAGATCGCGAGGGCGGCCGCGACCACCGCGTCCACCGGGCGAACGGCGAACAGCCGCCGCCAGGGGACTCGCCTCGATTTCGGCCCGCGCCGGTCGATGAGCGCGAGCGCCACGAGCGAGACCAGCAGCAGGACGACGGTCGCCACGAGCACGCCGAGCTTGAGCGCGGTCGGCGCGGTGAGGAAGCGGGTGTCGACGACCGCGTTCGCGGACAGCCCGGCGAGCGCCTCGTCGCCGCGCATGCCGGAGAGGTCCGTGTAGAACCCGTCGATCTGCGGACGCAGGTTCGTCCCTCGGCGCACGAGGGCCGCGCCGGGCGCCCCTTGCGCCTCGACGACGGTCTCGCTCCGGTTGGCGCGCACGACGAGCGCCTGGCAGCCGGGGTCGGCGAATTTCGCGGCAGGGGCCGCGAGCAGCGTCTCGCCGCGCACGACGACGCGGAGGCTGCGCGCGCCCTCCGGGCCTGCGACCTGGACGACGAGGCCTCGCGTGGTCGCGAGCGACGAGCTTGTCGGGATGGTCGAGAAAAGCGTCGAGTCGACGGGCCGCGCGGCGGCTTCGGCCACGATGCGGCAGGGAACGCGCAGGTCGAGCGACTCGGGGAAGTACGAGAGCAACGGCGCGTTCGTATTGCCGACCACTGTGTTGCCAGCTGATTGGCCGGGCCAGCTCAGAACGGCGGTGCGCTCCTTGACCGGCAAAAACGGCAAGGCAATGGCTCCGAGCACCGCCAGGACGCCTGCGAGCAGGGCGACGACGAGGGCGGCAGCAGGCCGCTTCTGCTGGTCGAACGACCCGTGCTGGTCGAACAAGGACGGGGACGACGTTGACACGGTGATTGATCGTACGTTGGAATCCCTTCGCGCCCAACGCGCCGCGCTTTTGGAAATTTCGTTAGGCTGGTCGAGTGAGCGTCCCAGTTATCAATCTCAATGACGGCACGACTATCCCGCAGCTCGGTTTCGGCGTGTGGCAGGTCCCCGACGATGTGGCCGAGCCCGCCGTGGCCAAGGCCCTGGAAGTCGGCTACCGGCATATCGACACCGCGGCGGTGTACAACAACGAGCGCGGTGTGGGCCGGGCGGTCGCGAAGTCGGGCGTGCCGCGCGAGGAGTTGTACGTGACCACCAAGCTGTGGAACGTGGACCAGGGCTACGACAGCGCCCTCAAGGCGCTGGACGCGAGCCTGGAGCGCCTCGGCCTCGACTATGTGGACCTGTACCTGATCCACTGGCCGACTGCGGCGCACGGCAAGTTCGTGGACGCCTTCAAGGCGTTCCAGCAGGCCAAAGCGGACGGCAAGATCCGCTCCATCGGCGTGTCGAACTTCCACGAGCCGCATCTGCGCCAGCTCGTCGAAGCCGTTGGCGAGACCCCGAGCGTCAACCAGATCGAGCTGCATCCGCACTTCGCGCAGACTCCGTTGCGCGAGCTCCATCGAGAGCTTGGGATCGCCACCGAGGCGTACTCGCCGCTCGGCGTCGGCAAGAGCCTGTCCGAGCCCGCGATCGAGAAGATCGCCGCCGAGGCGGGGGTGACGCCCGCGCAGGCGATCATCCGTTGGCATATCCAGGTCGGCAACATCGTGATCCCGAAGTCGCAGACCCCGGAGCGCATCGCGTCGAACTTCGACGTCTTCGGCTTCGAGCTCACTCCCGCGCAGGTCGACGAGATCACGAACTTGCCGGAGCAGCCGCGCCTCAACGCGGACCCGGACGAGCTTCAGCTCAATGACCGCTGGCCGTACGGAGACCCGAACAGCCAGTAACGACCGGTCAGACCCAGCGCGGCTCCATCGCGCGCGTCCTCCCTCATCCATCAACGAGTTTTGTGAGGTTCTTCCCTATGAGTGTTCCGACTATCGCCCTCAACGACGGCAAAACTATTCCTCAGCTCGGCTTCGGCGTGTGGCAGGTCCCCGACGACGTGGCCGAGCCCGCCGTGGCCAAGGCCCTGGAAGTCGGCTACCGGCACATCGACACCGCCGCGGTCTACCTCAACGAGCGCGGCGTCGGCCGGGCGATCGAGAAATCCGGCGTGCCGCGCGAAGAGCTGTACGTCACGACGAAGCTGTGGAACGCGGACCAGGGCTACGACAGCACCCTCAAGGCGCTGGACGCGAGCCTGGAGCGCCTCGGCCTCGACTACGTCGACCTGTACCTGATCCACTGGCCGCTGGCGAAGAAGGGGTTGTTCGTCGACACCTTCAAGGCGTTCCAGCAGGCCAAGGCGGACGGCAAGGTCCGCTCCATCGGCGTCTCGAACTTCCAGGAGCCGCAGCTGCGCCAGGTCGTCGAGGCGACTGGCGAGGTCCCGGTCCTCAACCAGGTGGAGCTGCACCCGCATTACGTCCAGGCCGCGCTGCGCGAGGTCCACAAGGATCTCGGCGTCGCGACCGAGGCGTGGAGCCCGCTGGGCAAGATCCGGGTCGGCGAGGAGCTCGACCCCGCGATCAAGCAGATCGCGGAGTCCGTCGGCAAGTCCCCGGTCCAGGTGGTCCTGCGCTGGCACATCCAGCTCGGCAACATCGTCATCCCGAAGTCGCAGACCCCCGAGCGCATCGCGGCGAACTTCGACGTCTTCGACTTCGAGCTCGCCCCGGAGCAGGTGGCGCAGATCAGCGGCCTGCCCGAAGAGCCGAAGCTCGGCCCCGAGCCTGATGTCTTCGACTACGACGGCTGGCCCTCCTGACGGTTCGGCTGGCGACCTGCTGCGTTATCGGCTCCTCGCGTACCGGGCTCGTTCCTCGCTGTTTCCGTACTCCCCCGCGAGCGGGAGGCGCCCCCAGTCGTCGCCTGCTGCCTTGCATCTCATCCAGCTGAAGCCGACAGGAAGCCGCGCGGCCCGGCAGGGACAACCCCCTGCCGGGCCGCTCCGCTTTTCGGCATGATTGGATGGCACGTATGAGCATTGCAACCCAGATCGCGACCCTGCACACCAACCGTGGCGACATCAAAGTCGAGCTCTTCGGCAACCACGCCCCGAAGACGGTGGCGAACTTCGTCGGTCTGGCCACCGGCGAGGCGGAGTACACCACCGAGAACGCGTCCGGCGAGACCGAAGGCCCCTTCTACGACGGCTCGGTCTTCCACCGCGTGATCGACGGCTTCATGATCCAGGGCGGCGACCCGACCGGCACTGGCCGTGGCGGCCCCGGCTACCGCTTCGAGGACGAGTTCCACACGGACCTCAAGTTCGACAAGCCGTACCTGTTGGCCATGGCGAACGCGGGCCCCGGCACGAACGGCTCCCAGTTCTTCATCACCGTCGGCGCGACCCCGCACCTCAACCGGCGGCACACCATCTTCGGCGAGGTGGTCGACGAGGAGTCCAAGAAGGTCGTCGACGCCATCGCCACCACGGAGACGGACCGCGGCGACCGCCCGGTCGAGCCGGTCTTCATCGAGCGGGTGTCCATCTCGGAGTGAGCGCCGCGCTCAGCGTTTGCGCTTCGCCCGGAGGTAGTCGCTGACGACAGCGGCGCCCAGCCCGTCCGTGTCGGTCGCGACGACCCGTCCGCCGACACGGCGGGCCACCTGGTCCAGGAAGTGGGCGAGTCCGGGGTCGTCGCCAAGCCGGACGATGGTGCTCTGCGCCCCTGTCTTCGCGACCTGGTCGAACGCGGCCAGGGTCAGACGGAGCGTCTCGCGGCTCGTGGGGTAGTGGAAGACGGACTCGCCGTCGGACTCGTCGAGGTGCGCGGTCGGCTCGCCGTCGGTCACGATGAGCACCACGGGCTGCGCGTTCGGGTGTCTGCGCAGGTGTTTGAGCGCGAGCAGCAGCGCGTGGTGCAGGTTCGTGCCCTGCTGGTAGACGCCGTCGAGCGCGGTGAGCTCGGCGGCGGTGAGCACTTGCGCGCTGCGGCCGAAACCGACGATCTGCAGCGCGTCGGAGCGAAAACGCGTCGACACCAGGTGGTTCAGGGCCAACGCGGTGCGTTTCATCGGCAGCCACCGGTCCTCGACCACCATCGAGAACGACGTGTCGACCAACAGGGCCACGGCGGCTTGCTGCCGGGCCTCTGTCTCCTGCACCTCCACATCGTCCACATGCAGCCGGACCCTGCCGCCCAGACGGCGATCTCCGGCGTTGGCTTCCCCCACGGTCCGTAAGACGGCGTTCGTGACGGTCTTCGGGATGTCCCACGGCTCGAGGTCGCCGAACTCCCAGGGCCGGGACTGGCCGGTGGGCTCTCCGGCCGCTCCGGCTCTGCGGGTTTCCCTGGCGCCCTGGCTCGCGCCGAGCTCGCCGATCACGTCGCGGAACGCCGCCTGGCCGAGCTGGCGCATCGCCTTGGGGGAGAGCCGCCACTGCCCGTCCGGGCTGCGGTCCAAGAATCCCTGGTCGAGCAGCTCCTGTTCCAGCTCGGACAACGCGCGAAGGTCCGCCGCGGCCTCGTCGCCGAGCTGGCGCGCGAGCGCGTCCGGGTCGATGTCGTCCACCCTGGCGCCCTCGTAGCCCTGGGACAGCGCGTTGGCGAGCTGCTCGAGCTCTGCGATGTCGGCCATGGCCCGCGCGCCTTCGCCGAGCCCGAACGGGGCTTCGCCGTCGAACTGCTCGCTGCCGTGCCAGTCCTCGCCGGGGCGGGCGTTTTCGAGATGGCTGCCGAGCTGGGAGAGCGCGTCGTCGAGCTCTGGCGTGCCGAAGGCCTGCCGGGCCAGCGCGTCGAGCTCGGCCCGCTGCTCCGGCGAGAGGCTGTTGCGGAAACGGCGGGCGGCGGCCGCGCGTTTGGCCATGAGGTCGATGAGCTCCTCGACGTTCTGCGGGCTCTCCGGGAACAGCGCGCCGTGCTCCGCCATGAACGCCGCGAACTCGTCGGCGACGTCCTGGCCCCGCCCGTGTTTGTCGAGCAGCGCGTTGAGGTCGGCGAGCATGCGCCGCACGTGGTCGCGGACGGCGGGGTCGTCGGCGTTCTGCAGCTGCTCTTTCATGCCGTCGAAGTATTGGTCGAGCATCTCTTGGCCGAGCAGCTGGCCGATCTTCTGATAGGCCTCCTGCGCTTTCTGGCTGCGCCAGCGGTAGTTCTTCAGCTGCGCGGCGGCCTTGGCGGGGGAGCCGTCGAGCGCCATGAGCTCCATCTCCTGGAAACGGGCCTCGTCGTCGAGCGCCCGCGCGAGCTCTTTGCGCTCTTCGAGGACGGCCTCGTCCAGGAGGTCTTTGACCGCCTTGAGCGTGCCACCGAGGTTGTTCTCGGCGAGGATCTCGCGACGGCGGCGGTTCGCCTGGGCCGCGAGGTCGTCGAGCCCCTTGCGGCCGCGCAGCCCCCTTCGCATGAGCTCGGAGAGCGCGCGGCGCGGCGAGGAGCCCGCCATGACTTGCTCGCCGACCTCTGCCAAAGCCTCGCGCAGATCCACCGGCGGGGCGAGCGGGTCGGGCCCTCCGGTGTACCGGCCATATCTCGAATTGCTCATGACAGCCTTGCGTCGCTCATCGTGCTCAGCCGTAGACCGAGGTCTTCGAGTCGGAGACTTTGTCGAGCCTGCGCGCGAGGTAGAGCGCTTCGAGGGCGAGCTCGACGGCGCTGGCCCGCTCGCCGGTGTTCGAGGCCCCGAGCTGGCGGGCGATCACGTCCACGACGGAGAGGTCCTCGACCGAGGCGAGGACGGCTTTCGCGGGGACCAGCTCGCCGGTGGTCACCGTCTGCCCGTTCTCCACGGCGGTCAAGAGCGGCCCGACGTCGACGCCGCCGAGGGCGCGCCGCGCGACATCGGCGGTCGCCCGCCGCAGCAGGTGCCCGAGGACCTCCTGCTCGCGGCCCTCCTCGCCGGACTCGAACTCGACCTTGCCGCGCAGCACGTCGACGACGACGCCGAGGTCGACGACCCGGGCCACCGCCTCGGCCTCGCCCGTCAGGGTCGCCCGGCGGAGCGCGGAGGCCGCCACGGTCTCGGCGGCCGCGATGGAGAACCGCGCGGAGACCCCGGAGCGCTGGTCGACAGAGCTGGACTCGCGCAACAGCTGGGTGAACCGCGCGACGACCTCGGCGAGATACCTGGGCACGCTCGCGGCCAGGCTCGCCTCCTGCTCGATCACCGCGACCTCGGCTTCCAGCTCGGACGGGTAGTGGGTGCGGATCTCCGCGCCGAACCGGTCTTTGAGCGGGGTGATGATCCGGCCCCGGTTCGTGTAGTCCTCGGGGTTCGCCGAGGCGACCATGAGCACGTCCAAGGGCAGGCGCAGCGTATGGCCCCGCACCTGGATGTCGCGCTCCTCCATGACGTTGAGCATGGCGACTTGGATGCGCTCGGCCAGGTCGGGGAGCTCGTTGATCGCCACGATCCCCCGGTGCGCCCTGGGGATGAGGCCGTAGGCGATGGTGTCGGGGTCGCCGAGGCTGCGCCCTTCGGCGATCCTCACCGGGTCGATGTCGCCGATGAGGTCGCCGACCGAGGTGTCCGGGGTCGCGAGCTTCTCGGTGTACCGCTCGGAGCGGTGCCGCCATGCCACCGGCAGCTCGTCGCCGAGCTCCTTGGCTCGGCGGATGGCGGCGGGCGTGATCGGCCGGTAGGGGTGCTCGCCCAGCTCGGAGCCCGCGATGACCGGAGTCCACTCGTCGAGCAGGTTCGCGAGGGAGCGGAGCAGGCGGGTCTTGCCCTGCCCGCGTTCGCCGAGGAGGACGAAGTCGTGGTGCGCGATCAGCGCGCGCTCCAGCTGGGGCAGGACGGTGTCTTCGAGGCCGAAGAGCCCGTGCCAGGGGCTCTGCCCCTCGGCGAGGGCCGTCAAAAGGTTCTCGGCGATCTCCTGCTTGACCGACCGCTCCCGATGCCCGGAGGCTCGGAGCTCCCCAAGGGTCGCGGGCTTCGCATGCTCCTCAACTGTCACCCTGACTAGGGTAGTCGCAGGACGGCTGCGGCGCAGCGGGCCCCGCTACGCCAGAAGCGCAAAAGGCCGCGCGCCCGGCGGAGGACACGACGTGTCTGACAGATTCCAGGTCTTGATCTTGCGGCCCTGAGGCCTAAACTGTTCTGTGGTCGCAGCAGAATTGCAAATTTTTTCGTTGGCAGATTCCGAAGCTCCTGGTCGCGAGATCGACTGGAGCAGTTGGAGAGGAGACTGGGCGTGGCCGATGGCGACAAGCTCCGAGTGGACCCGGACGCGGCTCTCGCGGTGATCGACCGCGCGCGCGGCGTCGCGGCGGATGTGCGCGCGCGAGGACAGCGCCTTGGCGCGGGGATGGCCGGGCACGGCTGCGGCGCGGACCCGGCAGGCGCGGAAGCCGCGCGTCTTTTCGCCTCGTTGAACGAGGCCGCCGCGCAGCGCTCCGAGGTCGTGTCGTCGCGATTGCAGGACCAGGCCTCGGCGGCGGGCCAGAGCGTCCATGCCACCGTCGGCCAGGACGAGGCGGGCGCGGCAGACATCGAGAAAGCCCGGCCGGAGCCCGCGTAGCGCCGTGGCAGCCAAGTCTGATTGCCGCCCGCCGGGGTGGGAGGACGGCCGTCCGCCGTGGAATGTCGAGTTCCATCTCTGGTGCGACGAGCTCGGCGAGCAGTTGGCCGGATTGGCGAAACGGGCCGTTCGCGCCCGAGGCACGGCCCGAGCCCACGGCCTTTCGGTGACGGTCGACGCGGGCGGCGTCCCGGTGCGCGGCGAGACGGAGGACGCCCCGGCGGACGGCGCGGTGCTCGGATCGGCATTGGCGCAGGGCGGCCTCCAGGACTCCGACCCCGCGCTCTGGCCCCAGGTGGTCTGGGCGGCGAGGGCGACGGCCAACAAGGCGGCGAAGCGCGCGGCGGGGGCTGTCGTGCCAGCGCTGGCGCAGAGCCCCGGCGGCGTGTGGCTCGTCGACGACGAGGGCTTCGCGCACGACGGCGAGACGACGACGGCGCGTTTCGCGCGCGGCGACAAGACGAACGAGGACGCTGTGGTGGTCACGGTCGGCGCGGACCTCGTGGCGACCCGGGTCGTCGTGGCGGATCGCCTTGAGCTCGGCACGCGGTTCGGGTGGCTCTTGCGGCACGCGGGCCTCGCGATGCGGTCCTGGCAGAGGGAGCAGGTTCGGAGTTTTTTGGCGGACGCGCCGCAGTTCGACAGCGCCGGGCTGGCAGAAGCCGGGCCGTCGGCGGGCGTCTTCGCGCCGCCGACGGCGAGCTGGGCCGACGAGGGGCCTGCGGCGGCTGACGAGCGGGAGTTTTTCCTCTCGTCGGTCGAGATGGACTTCTGGCAGGAAGCGCCCAAGATCGAATCGCTGACCGAGGCGCTGCGGGGCAGAAATCCGCAGGGGGAGAACTCGCACAGAGGAGACAGGTAGCGATGGCGTTCCCCCAACCGCACGGCCACGTCGCCGACCGCGTCGTCGGCTTCCGGTGGCCGTCGATCGACGAGACGGCATGGGGAGCCGACGCGGGCGCGGATCTTCGCGCGGCCCAAGACGACCGCGCCTCGGCGGCGGAGCTGCGCGGCCACGCGCGCGAGTTCGGGCAGAGCGCCGAGGGCGAGGCGTTCGACGCGCACCGCCACGCCTTGGAAGCCCATGCCAAGGCGATCGAGCACGAAGCGGAGGCCAAGGACCGCAGCGCTGCGGTCCGCAACGCGGTGAGCAGCGACACCGCCTCGGCGAAGGAGTCGATCGACCGCATCGTGCGCGTCACGGAGTTGCAGATCCAAGCGCATGAGGCGTTGTGCAGGGCGTTGCGCGCAGATCCGGCGCCAGGGCGGGAGCAACTGCTCCAGCAGGGCAGCGGCGCAGTCGACCTGGTCGTCCAAGACCTGCGGGCGAAGATCGCCGGGCATGCGGCGGAGCGGCTCGCCGCCGACCGCCCGACCGGCAAGGGCGGCAGCCAGGCCGGTGCGGTCGCAGGCGCGGGCGGGGCCGTGGACGGACTGGGCGCGGCCCAGGAGCAGGGCGGCGCGGGCCGGGGCCAGGAAGGCGGCGACCACGGCCAGGAGGACCGCAAACAGCAGGGCCGCGCGCCCGGCTTCGGCGGTTTGGCCGGAGTCGTCGACGCCGTCGCCCGGACGAGCCGCCCGCTGGCGCAGGAGGCAGGGGAGAGCGCCGCGCACGGCGACGCGACGGCGGCCACGGGCGGTTTCTCGTCGCCCGGCTCTCTCTTTGGCTTCGCGGCGGGCGCCGCTGGCGGGCTGGAGGCTGCGGATTTCTCGGGAGGGCCCGCGCACGGCCCGGACGGGGCGGCGGGCGTGGCGGCAGGCGCGTTCGGGGGCGCGGCGTACGGGCCGGGGGGCTCGGGGGCAAGGCCCTCCTCGAACGCCGAGCAGGAACGTCGGGGCGGCAAGAAGGGGCATGGACAGGATGCGGAGCCTGCCGTCGGCTCGGTCCACGCCGAGACGCCGTTGGCCCCGACCGTGTCTGGCTCCTTGGAAGCCGCTGCGCAGAAGCCGCTCCCGGCGGCGGCCCCGACCATTGCGGCGGGCTCGCAGCCGCTTTTCGTCCCGGAAGCCGCCGAACGGCCCGCCGGGTCGCAGGGCGCGGAGCGCGGAACCGATCAGAGCGCGTCGATCCCCGGATCGGCCGTTGTCGCGCAGCCGAACAAGGGAGCGGCGGGCGGCAGGCCCGTCGTGAGCAGGCATGTCGACTGGAAGAGCACGGGGGCGGCGCAGGCCTTCCGCGAGAGCGTGGGCTCGCAGGCGGCCAGCCCCCAGGTGCTCGGCCCGGCCGGCCCCGACGTGTCGAAGGCCGAAGAGCCCGACAGCACCCCTTAGTCCGTGTACTCGGTCTTGATGCCGACGATGTCGATTGTGGTGGCGAGCGAGTCGTATGCTCCGGTGAGCAGCAGGATCTCCAGAGTTTGCGCCTCGGTGAAGTGTTTGCTCAGTTCGGCCCAGTCGGTGTCGCCGATCGCCTTGTCCTTCACAAAGCCGTCCACCGCGGTGAGCAAGGCTTTCTCTTTCGGCGACCAGCCGGGGGCCGAAGGGCCCTGGGCGACTCGCGCGCGCTCTTCGTCGGTGATGCCCGCGCGGGCGCTCATCCGGATGTGATGGTTGAGCTCGTAGGCCGACCCGCGCAGATTGGCCACCCGCAAGATCACGAGCTCCACGTTCCGGAGCTTGATGCTCGAAAGCCCTTGGAAGTAGCCGGTGTAGCCGATGAAGAAGGGGAAGAGGCGGATATTGCGGCCGAGGGTCGAGATGACGCGGAATTGGGAGATCTTCAACCGCCGCCGCCCTCCCTGGTCGATGACCCAGGCGAGCGGGCCGATTTTCCAGAATCCGCCGGGTGCGATACGTGGCTGGGATGGCGTGGCCAAGGCTGTCTCCTCGTCCTTATAACAATGTCAGGAACAAGGCGAGCTTACACGCCCGAAGCTGGGAGAACGCAGTGCATACACCATATGTTGTTCCCCCACGTTGATGTATGGTTTAACCATGAGCCCAACAGCTGAGCCTCCACCGAGTCCGCTGGCGCGAGCTGTGGCGAATCAGATTCGGGCCGAGTTCCGCAGGCTCGGAAAACCGGTCTCGGGCTTGTTCGGGGTCCTCGGCTCGCGGAACTACGTCGATCAGCGGCTGGGCAAGCATGTGCGCCGCGCGCTCACGCTCAGCGAGCTGGAACAACTCTCCGACATTCTCGGGATGAGCCCGCTGGTGCTGCTGCGCCGCGCGATGGAGAACATGTCCGCTGACTCGCTCTCCGCGCTGCGCACCCCTGGCGTGCTGGTCGAGATCGGGCACGGCGGGACGCAGGCGGAGACCGAGTGGACGGCGCGGGAGTACCCGACCCGGTACTCCAAGGGCGGCGAGGACGAGCTCGGCGAGTAGCCCGCAGCCCGTCTCAGCTCTCGACGAGGTCGCCCCAGCCCGGCCCGTACCGGTCTCCGGCCGCCTGCGGAAGGGCTTCGAGCCGCGCCAACTGCTCCGGGCTGAGCACGAGGGCGTCCGCCGCCGCGTTCTCTTCGACGCGTTTGGCTTTCTGCGTGCCGGGGATGGGCGCGATGTCGTCGCCCTGGGCGATCAGCCATGCCAGCGCGACCTGTGCCGGGGTGGCCCCGGCCTCGTCCGCAACCTCGGCCACCGCGTCCACGATCGCCAGGTTCCGCTCGAAGTTCTCCTTGGCGAAGTAGGGGACTCCGGCGACGCGGAAATCTGTCGCGGCGAGCTCGTCGGCGGAGCGGATCGTCCCGGTGAGCGCCCCTCGCCCGAGCGGGGAGTAGGGGACGAGCCCGATCCCGAGCTCGCGCAGGGTCGGCAGGACCGCCGCCGCCGGTTCGCGGACGAAGAGGGAGAACTCGATCTGCAGGGCGGCGACGGGGTGGACGGCGTGGGCGCGGCGGATTGTCGCGGCGTTGGCCTCGGACAGGCCGATATGGCGCACTTTGCCCTCGACGACCAGCTCGGCCAGGGCTCCGACGGTCTCCTCGATCGGGGTGCCGGGGTCGACCCGGTGCTGGTAGCACAGGTCGATGTGGTCCACGCCGAGACGGCGCAGCGACCCTTCGACGGCGATGCGGATGTTCTCGGGGCTTGAGTCCGTCACCCGGTCCACCCCGGAGGTGTCGGCCTTCCCGAGGTGGGAGACGAGCCCGAACTTCGTCGCGAGGACCACCTCGTCCCGCCTGCCTGCGATGGCCCTGCCGACCAGCTCCTCGCTCGTGAACGGCCCGTACACCTCGGCGGTGTCGAGGAAGGCGACGCCGAGGTCCAACGCGCGGTGGACGGTCCGGACCGACTCCGCGTCGTCGGCCCCGCTCCCCGCGTAGGCGTACGGCGTCAGGGACATGGCCCCGAAGCCGATCCGGGAGGCTCGGAGGGCTCCGAGGCGTGCTGTTCTCATGGTTGTCTCCTTTGTCCGGTGTGGGCGCTCAGAGCAGCTCGGCGGGCTCGTGCGGCACGTAGGGGGCTTCGAGCTGCTCGCGCTCCTCGGCGGTCAGCGCGATGTCCAGCGCCGCCGCCGCGTCGGCGAGATGGTGCGGTTTGGAGGCCCCGACGATGGGCGCGGTGACTCCGGGGCGGCCGAGCAGCCAG
Source organism: Segniliparus sp. (assembly GCF_051660745.1). Lineage (NCBI taxonomy): Bacteria > Bacillati > Actinomycetota > Actinomycetes > Mycobacteriales > Segniliparaceae > Segniliparus > Segniliparus sp. The sequence continues at coordinate 22,894 of NZ_JBOFQF010000037.1, forward strand.
GCCATGGCGATCTGCGCCCTCGGCACGCCGCGCTCGGCGGCGATGCGCCCGACCGCTTCGACCACGTTCCGGTCGGCCTCCTCGGTCGCCTGGTAGAGCCAGGCCTTGACCTTGTCCAACGCCTCGCGCTTCGAGTCGTGCCCGCTGTTCCAGCCGCGGGCGAGCGCGCCCCGCGCGAGCGGGCTCCACGGCGTGACTCCGACGCCCCCGTCCAGGCAGTACGGGATCATTTCGCGTTCTTCCTCGCGGGCGATCAGGTTGTAGTGGTTCTGCATGCTGACGAATTTGGTCCAGCCGTTGAGCTGGGCGGTGTGTTGGGCTTTCGCGAACTGCCACGCGCGCATCGAGGAGGCTCCGAGGTAGCGGGCCTTTCCGGCGCGGACCACGTCGTGCAGCGCTTCGAGCGTCTCCTCGATCGGGGTGTTCGGGTCCCAGCGGTGGACGATGTACAAGTCGATGTGGTCGACTCCCAGCCTGCGCAGGCTGGCGTCAACCTCGCTCAGGATCTCCCGGCGCGACAAGCCGCCGGAGAGCGGCCCTTGGCGCATCGGGAAATAGACCTTGGTCGCGACCACCACGTCCTCGCGCCGGGCGAGTTTCCCGAGCGCCCGCCCGACGATCTCCTCGCTGGAGCCGAGCGAGTAGAAGTTCGCGGTGTCGAAGAAGTTGATCCCGAGGTCCAATGCCTGCTTGAAGAAAGGCAGGCTGTCTTCTTCGGAGAGCGCCCATTGCTGCGGCGTGCCCTCGCGGACCTCTCCGTAGGTCATGCAGCCGAGCGCGAGGCGCGAGACTGTCAGGCCCGAAGCTCCAAGTCGGACGTATTCCATGTGCTGGCCTCTTCCTGGTGTCGGCTCATGGTCCCCCCACAATTCTGGGACCGGCTTCCTTTCTACGGCCTGGAGCGCCCTCCAGGTCAAGGACGGGCCGAAGTGAGTCACGTCACAACATTGGCCCGGTCTTCATGCGCCCGAAACCATGCGGCAATGGCTATGCGATCTTGGGCGGCCATGATCGTGCCATGCCCGTGTACCGGTTCCGTTGCTCCTCATGCGGAGAGTTCGAGGAGTCGTTGCCGCTCGCGGGCGACAGCACGGCTCGGGCCTGCCCGGACTGCTCGGCCCGAGCCCCGAAAGTGTTCGCGCCGATCGGGCTCGGGCGAGGGAGCTCCCTCGGCATGCGGCTCGCGGATCGGGCGGGGGAGAGCGCGCATGCCCCAGCCGTGGTGTCCGGGCCTCCTCCCGCCCGGTCTGTCCGCCGCCCGGCGGCCGACCCGAGAACCGCGAGACTGCCAAGACCCTGAGCAAGAAGACTCCGAGAAAGGCCGCCCATGCCCGACGTCGTGTTCCCACTGGATTCCACCAAGCCCTTCACCGACCAGGCGATCATCGGGCATAACCGCTGGCATCCCGACATCCCCGCAGCCGTGTGGGTCAAACCAGGCGACTCGTTCCGCGTGCACTGCCGAGAGTGGTTCGACGGGGCGATCCACAACGACGACTCGGCAGAGGACATCAAGCACGCGCCGCTGAACGGGGTGCATGTGCTCTCCGGCCCGATCGGCGTGGAGGGGGCGAAACCAGGCGACCTCTTGCTCGTGGACATCCTCGACATCGGTCCGATCCCGCAGGAGGACAAGGGGCCGCTCGCGGGGCAGGGCTGGGGCTACACGGGGATCTTCCCGACCGACAACGGCGGCGGCTTCCTCACCGAGCAGTTCCCCGACGCGTACAAGGCGGTCTGGGACTTCTCCGGCCAGACGGCGACGTCCCGGCATATCCCGCGCGTGAGCTTCACCGGGATCGTCCACCCGGGGCTCATGGGCACGGCGCCGTCGGCAGGCCTTTTGGCGAAATGGAACGCCCGCGAAGCCGCGCTCATCGCCACCGACCCCGAGCGCGTGCCCCCGCTCGCGCTGCCGCCGCAGCCGGACAGCGCCATCCTCGGCTCGCTCTCCGGCGCGGATTTCGACCGGGCCGCCGCAGAGGCGGCCCGCACCGCGCCGCCGAGGGAGAACGGCGGCAACCAGGACATCAAGAACCTCACCAAAGGCACGCGAGTGTTCTACCCGGTGTTCGTGGACGGGGCGAACCTCTCGGTCGGGGACCTGCACTTCTCGCAGGGAGACGGGGAGATCACATTCTGCGGGGCCATCGAGATGGGCGGTTTCATCGACCTGCGGGTCGAAGTGATCAAGGACGGCATGGCGGTCTACGGGGTGTCGGAGAACGCGGTCTTCGTGCCGGGGAACACCGATCCGCACTATTCCCAGTGGCTCGCCTTCTCCGGGACGTCGGTGACGTTGGGCGGGGAGCAGCGGTATCTGGACTCGCACCTCGCCTACCAGCGGGCCTGCCTGCACGCCATCGACTACCTGACGAAATTCGGCTACTCCCCGGAGCAGGCGTACATGATCCTGGGCGCGGCCCCCATCGAGGGGCGGCTGTCGGGCGTGGTGGACATCCCCAACGCCTGCGCGACCGTGTACATCCCGACAGCGATTTTCGACTTCCCGGTGGTCCCGTCCTCGGACGGTCCGGTCAAGATCGATCCGGGGATGGGCGTGCCGAAGGCGTAGCCCCCGTAAGCTGGCGGCATGCTCGTCCTCGCCGCCACGCCGCTCGGAAACCCCTCGGACGCCAGCCAACGGCTCAAAGACATGCTCGCCTCGGCGGCAGTGGTCGCGGCCGAGGACACGAGGCGGGCGAAAGACTTGGCCCGCGCGCTCGGGGTCCGGATCGAGGGGCGGTTGGTGAGCTTCCACGACCACGCGGAGGAGCAGCGGACCGCGCAGCTCGTCGCCGAGCTGCGCGACGGGCAGACCGTGCTCGTCATCAGCGACGCCGGGACGCCGCTGGTGAACGACCCCGGTTTCCGGCTGGTCCGCGCCGCTGTGTCGGAGGGCCTGCCGGTGACGTGCCTGCCGGGGCCGTCGGCGGTCACCACGGCCCTCGCGCTCTCCGGGCTGGCCCCGGACCGGTTCTGCTTCGAGGGGTTCGCCCCACGCAAATCGCAGGCCCGCAGGACCTGGTTCGCCGAACTGCGCGCCGAGCCCCGCACCTGCGTTTTCTTCGAAGCCCCGCACCGGCTCGCGGAATGCCTCGCGGACGCGGCCGCCGAACTCGGGGCCGAGCGACGGGCGGCGGTCTGCCGGGAGCTCACGAAAACATATGAGGAAGTGCGCCGGGGCACGTTGGGGTCGCTCGTGGAATGGGCTGCCGACGGCGTGCGGGGCGAGATCACCGTGGTGCTCGCGGGGGCCGAGGCCGGGACTGCGGATATGACGGGCTTGGTGCGAAAAGTGGAGCAGTTCGTGGCGGCGGGGGCCCGGTTCAGCGAGACGGTCGCGCTGGTCGCCGCCGAGGCAGGCGTCGCGAAACGGGAGCTTTACGCGGAGGCGGTCGCCGCTCGGAAGTCCGCCGAGGACTGACCGGGCTCGGGGGCGGAGCCGGAAACGGCGATCGTGCTGGCGGCTTTGTCCAAGCACTCCTGCCATTCCTGGTCCGGGTCGGAGTCCGCCGTGATCCCGCCGCCGACCCCGAGCCGCATCGCGCCCCCGGCGGCGATCGACACGGTCCTGATCGCGACGTTCAGCTCCAGTCCCTGCGCGGGCGAGGACATCCCGACCGCGCCGCAGTACATGCCGCGCCCGTCGGCCTCCCAGGACGACAGCAGCTCCCGCGCCCGCAGTTTCGGCGTGCCGGTGACCGACGCGGGCGGGAAGGTCGCGGCGACCAGGTCGCCGTCGCTGACCTCGGGGTCGAGCTCGGCGGCCACGCTGGAGACCAGGTGCCACACGCCGGGGGCTTCGCGCACCTCTAGCAGCCGGGTGACGCGCACCGATCCGGTGCGGGCGAGCTGGCCGAGGTCGTGGCGCACCAAGTCCACGATCATCACGTTCTCCGCGACGTCTTTGGCGGACGCGCGCAAGAGGGCCGGGTCCAGCCGCCTCGGCAAGGTGCCCTTGATCGGGCTCTCCACCACGCTTGTCCCACGCCTGCGCAGATAGAGCTCGGGGCTGAAGGAGGCCACGGCGCCCCAGTCGCCCGCCAGGTACGCGGCTTTCGCCGGGCGGGAGGCCTCGGTGACGGCGAGGAAGAAATCGAGCGGATCGCCCCGCAGCTCGCCGGTGAAATGCGTGGTCACGCACGCCTGGTAGACCTCGCCGTCCGTGATGGCGGCGAGACAGGCGCGCACCGCGCGTTCGTGGGCCGCGCGGTCGGGCGCGGTCCACGAGCAGCGGAACGGCCGCTCGCCGTCGCCGCCCGCGCGGACGATCTCGCGAAGCCGGGGCGGGCAGGGCTCGTCGTTCTGGGACTCGAACCACCATAGGCCCGCTTGGTCCAGGCGCAGCACCTGTTCGGCGAAACCGCCCACCACGGCGGGCAGGCCGTCTTCCCCGGCCCGGTCCGGGTAGGCGAGCGCGCCGATCCAGCCGCCGCCGACGGCGGCTTCGTCCGGCAGATCCGTTCGCAGGGCGGGGCCGAAGTCGGGCAGCGCCGTGCCGGGGAGCGCGACCAGGCTCGGGGCGAGCACGGCGCGCGAGCCGAACCAATCCCCGACAAGGGCTGCGGGGGGCGCGGCCCCCGCCTGCTCCGCGAGCGTCCGCAGGGCGCGAAGGACCGGTCCAGGGCCTAGGCCCTCACCGAGACATTCGACGCGCACGTGACAAGAGTGCCAGATGCTCAGATCGCGTTGAGCTTGTCCACCGTCTGGGCGACGAGTCTCACCAGGAGCGCTTTCTGGTCGTCTCCCGACCCGGACACGATCATCGAGCTCGCCGAGACGAGCACGCCTCGCGCTTTCGCGCGAACCACCGCCATCAGGACGCGGGCCTCGCTCGCGTGGATGATTGTTGCTCGACCTGCGGCTTCGCCTTTGATCGCGCTTGTGTCGATCAAGGCTGAGCTGAAGCCTACGCTCAGCATCCGCCCTTGCATCGACATCTGGGCGGTGACATTCCCACAGGGCCGCACGCTCTCCTGGAGCGCATGGGGGGCTCCCCATGCGCCCGCGTCCTTCGTGGCGAAAACCACGACCGAGCTTTGGTCGAAGACGCCCTGGTCGTTCGGGATCATGGCGATGGTGCTGGCGACGAAATCCCCTGGGATCGACGATCCGGGCGAGGAGACGAACTCGGCGGCGAACTCTCGGCATCCGTCCGGAACGACCACGCTGATCACAGTGCTCCCGTCGTCGAGCCCCGGCAGCGCCAGGGGCGGGGCGTCGTGCGCCTCCACACGCCAGTTCTCCGGGAAGTCCGACTTGGCCGGCATGGCCTTCTTGAGGGAGTCGAGCGCGTCTGCGGAGGCCGGCCGGTCGCTGCTCTGCGCAGGGACGTGGTCTGCGGAGTGCGCGGCGCACCCCGCCACGAGCAGCGCGGCGCAGGCCGCGGCGAGAGCCTCGCCTCGGCCATGCCGTGTCGCGAGCAGTGTTGTCACAGCTTGTCGAGCTTGTCCACGGTCTGGCCGACCAGCTTCACGAGGAGCCCCCGCTGGTCCTCGCCGACTGCGGGGTTGGTGTGCGAGGTCGCCACGACGAGCACGCCGCGCGCTTGCGCCCGCACAACCACGAAGGAGGTTGCCTCGTCGCCCGCGTGGATGACTGTGGCGCGGCCTGCGGCCTCGGCTTTGATCGCGTTGGTGTCGACCGGCGAGGAGGCGAAGTCCGCCGAGTTCGACGTGCCGCCGACCGAGAGGTCGACAGTCACGTCCGAGCAGTCCCGCAGGCTGTCGCGGATCGCCGCCGGGCTCCCCCAGTTCTTCGTTTTCCGGGCGGCGATGATCGTGACCAAGCCCGATCCGGGGGCCGGGATGCGGGCGCTGACGCTGGAGACGAACTCCCCGGGGATCGAGGACCCGGGGGACGAGATGAACTCTGCGGCGAAGTCCAAGCACCGGCCTGGCGTGGCCGAGCTGATCTGCGTGTTCGTGCCGTTGATCCCCGGCAACGCCGCCGGGGGAGTCGACTGCGCCTGCACCTGCCATCCGTCCGGGAAGTCGTTTTTCCCAGGCATGGCTTCTCGCAGCGAGGAGATCGGGGCGCTTGCCAAGCCTGCCGAGCCGTTCGACGGGCGGGCGTCCGAGGAGCCCGCTCCGTTGCCGCAACCGCTCGCGGCGAGCGCGAGGATGACGGCCCCAATGGCCGCGCCGCGCGTTCTCATGCGTCCTCCTTTGGCAGGGCCAGCCTCGGGAACACTCCCTTGGGCTCTGGCAGTTCGAGCCCCGGCGAGAGCCGGGACGGCAAGTCCGCGAAGGACCGGGCCGAAGCGCTTTGCCCGAGCAGGTCGAGCAGCTTCTCCGTGGCCTGCGGCATCGCGGGTTGCAGCAGGATCGACACCTGCCGGACCACTTCGGCGGTCACGTACAGGATCGCGCCCATCCGTCCGAGGTCCTCTTTGAGCGTCCACGGGGCCTGGGCGGTGAAGTACCCGTTCGCGTGGGACACCACGTCGAACACCGTCGCGAGCGCCAGGTCCGGCCGCTGCGACTCGAAATGCGGCCGGTACGCGGCGAGCAGGGCGTCCGCCTGGGCGAGCAGGGCCTCGTCGTCGGCGGTGAGCGCCCCCGGCTCGGGCACGGACCCCTCGAAGTTCTTCGCGATCATCGTGAGGCATCGCTGCGCGAGGTTGCCGAGACCGTTGGACAGGTCCGCGTTCGCGCGGGTCACGATCGCCTCGTCGCTGTAGGAGCCGTCCTGCCCGTATGGGATCTCGCGCAGCGCGAAGAACCGCACCGCGTCCTGGCCGAACGTCTCGATGAGCCAGAACGGGTCGAGCCCGGTGCCTGCGGATTTGGACATCTTCTGGCCTTTGTTGAGCACGAAGCCGTGCCCGAAGATCCGTTGCTGCGGCTCGATGCCTGCCGAGAGGAGGAACGCGGGCCAGTAGACGGCGTGGAAGCGGGTGATGTCTTTCCCGATGATCCCCAGGTCTGCGGGCCAGAACTTCGCGACGTTCGCCTCGTCGTCAGGGAAGCCGACGGCGGTCAAATAGTTCGTGAGCGCGTCCACCCACACGTACATCACGTGCCCAGGGGCGCCGGGGACCGGCACCCCCCAGTTGAAGCTCGACCGCGAGATGGACAGGTCTTTCAGCCCCTGCGACACGAAGCTCACGATCTCGTTGCGCCGAGAGTCCGGGCCGATGAACTCGGGGTGCTCCTCGTAGAGCTTGAGGAGCCGGTCCTGGTACGCCGAGAGGCGGAAGAAGTACGTCGACTCCTCGGTCCAGACGACCGGAGTCCCGGTGGAGACGGCGATCCGGACGCCGTCCTCGCCGACCTCGGTCTCCTCCTCGCCGTAGAACGCCTCGTCGCGGACGCTGTACCAGCCCGCGTAACGCCCCTCGTACACGTCCCCGTTCGCGGCCATCCGCCGCCACAGCTCCTGGCTCGCCTTCGCGTGCGCAGGCTCGGTGGTGCGGATGAACCGGTCGTACGAGCTGCCGAGCGCGGCGTGCAGCTCGAGGAAACGCTCGGCCATCCGGTCGACGAAGGCCTGCGGGCTGACGCCTTCCTTTTCGGCGCTTTGCTGGACTTTCAGCCCGTACTCGTCCATGCCCATGCTGAAGAAGACCTCTTTGCCGTCCAGCCGGGCGAAGCGGGCGAGCGCGTCCGCCGAAATGAACTCGTAGGCGTGCCCGAAATGCGGCGTGCCGTTCGCGTACGTGATGGCCGTTGTCTGGTAGTAAGGCTGCCTCGTCATGGTTCTTTTAGAGTACGGCACGCCCTGGCGGCGATCTGCTGCGTTGTCGGCTTCTCGCGTGCCCCGCTCGTTCCTCGCAAACCTGGCAGCGAGATTTTGGATAAGCTCGTGCGGTGGCAAAGTCCTCCAAGTCCAAAGAACCCCCTCCTGTGCCGGAGGGCGTCGGCCCGCTGGTCGACGCGCACACCCATCTCGACGCGTGCGGGGCGCACGACGCCGAGTCGGTCCGCCGCGTGCTCGACCGCGCCGCGTCGGCAGGGGTCGGGCGGGTCGTGACGGTGGCGGACGGCCTCGCGTCGGCTGAGTTCGCGGTGTCCGCCGCGAACTGGGACCCCAGGGTGTGGGCGGCCGTCGCCGTGCACCCGTCGCGGGCGAACGTCCTTGACGAGGCGGCGAAGGAGAAGCTCGAAGCCCTCGCCCGGGACCCGAGGACCGTGGCGGTGGGGGAGACCGGCCTGGAGTGGTTCTGGATCGGCAGGCTGGAGGGCTGCGCGAGCAAAGAGGAGCAGTTCGAGTCGTTCCGCTGGCACATCGACCTGGCGAAGCGGGTCGGCAAGCCCCTCATGATCCACAACCGCGAAGCCGACGAGGACGTGCTCAAGACCCTGGACGACGAGGGGGCTCCCGAGACGGTGATCATGCATTGCTTCTCCTCGGACGCGGCGATGGCGCGCGAGTGCGTCGACCGGGGCTACGTGCTCTCCTTCTCCGGCACGGTGAGCTTCGCCAACGCCGCCGCGCTGCGCGAGGCGGCCCCCCTGGTCCCGGACGGGCAGCTCGTGGTGGAGACGGACGCGCCCTTTTTGACCCCGCACCCGTATCGCGGCGCCCCGAACGAGCCGTACTGCCTGCCCTACACCGTCGCGTCGCTCGCCGCGCTCCGCGGTGTGGAGCCTGCGGAGCTCGCGGCCTCCAGCACGGCCACGGCGGAACGGGTGTACCGGCTCGGCGCTGTGTGACGCCGTCGGCGCGTTGATTGATCGTTCAACGAGAAATCCCAGATCAGAACGTTTCCATTTGACCACATGCGCCACACCTGCCCCATTACGTCACATTGTTCCGCTTGCCAACGCGCAACGCGGGTCGTTATGCTGACGTGATAATCGATGATCGCGAACAAACGAGCACGCGGCGAGAGCAGTTGAGCGCGCCGCTGGGAGAACGATGACCGACGAGAACGAGACACACGAATCCGCCGATCCGAGCGACGGGGCCCAGCGCGGCGAGAGCAAGCCGCCCCGGTCGTTCCGGGAGCGGCTCGCCTTCCGAGGCGCTGTCGCAGCCTTGCTGCTCGCTGTCGGCGCGGGCGGCGCGCTCGTCCTCGCACAGCGTCACACTGTCACTATCGACGTGGACGGTTCCGCGCGCGAGTTCACCACGACGAAGGGCAAGGTCGGCGAGGCGCTCGCCGAGGCGGGCTACCGGGTCCGCACGAGCGACAGGGTCAGCCCGGCGTTCGGCGCCGAGGTCGCCGACGGGCAGCGGATCACGCTTTCGCGGGCGCGCATCCTTCGCGTGGTCGCGCTCGGGCCGGACGGGAACCCGGTGTCCGACAAGAACCTTGTCACCACGGAGCGCACTGTCACCGCCGCGCTCGCCGAGCACGACATGACCACGACGGACGGCAGCGTCGGAGCCGTCGGCGACCAGCGGATCCCGCTCGAAGGCTTCCTGGTGAAGCTGCGCACGCCTCGGACGCTCACGGTGTCCGACGGCGGCGTCTCGCACCAGGTGCGGGTCGTCGGCGGCACCGTGCGGCAGGTGCTCGACAGCGCGGGCGTGCAGCTCGGCGCCCAAGACTTCGCCGAGCCGGGCCTCGACGCTTCCATCGACGGCGCGCAGATCCTCGCGGTCAACCGGGTCGAGACCAAGACCGAGACGGTGACCGAGTCCTACCAGCCGGAAGACCAGCTGATCAAGGACGAGTCGAAGAACTTCAGCTGGTCGGAGCTGACCGACCCCGGCGCTCCGGGCACGCAGCGCGTCACGTACTCCATCCGATACGTCAACGGGCAGGCGGTGGAGCGGACCCCGCTCGACCGCACCGTCCTCGAAGAGGGCCGGGCCCGCGTCATGCAGGTGGGCGCGAAACCGGGCACCGAGGTCCCCCAGGTGTACGACGGCGGGGCCTGGGACTCCTTGGCCGCATGCGAGTCCGGCGGCAACTGGCACATCAACACGGGCAACGGCTTCTACGGCGGCGTGCAGTTCGACTTCGGCACCTGGCTCGCGCACGGCGGCGGGAAGTACGCCCCTCGCGCGGACCTCGCCAGCCGTGAGGAGCAGATCGCCATCGCGCGTGTCACGCAGCAGTCCCAGGGCTGGGGCGCGTGGCCGGTGTGCTCCATCAAAGCCGGCCTCCGCTGAGCGAGCCTCCTCCCGTCCAATACCTCGGGATTGGCGATGTCCGGGCGCTCGCCGCACGTCTTGACGTGCGCCCGACGAAACGGCTCGGGCAGAACTTCGTCCACGACCCTGGAACGATCCGGCGGATCGTCGCGGCGGCGGGCCTGCGACCGGAGGACGCGGTCTTGGAGATCGGGCCGGGGCTCGGCTCGCTCACGCTCGGCCTGTTGGACGTCGCCCACGACGTGACGGCGGTGGAAGTGGACGCGAAGCTCGCGGCGGAGCTGCCGCAGACCATCGCCGACCGCGCGCCGGGCAGGCAGTTCCGGCTCGTCGAGAAAGACGCGCTCCAGCTCGGCTCCGCCGATTTGCCGGTGGCGCCGACCGCGTTGGTCGCGAATCTGCCGTACAACGTCGCGGTGCCTGTCTTCCTGCGCGCGTTGGCCGAGTTCCCGAGCATCCGCACGGCGCTGGTCATGGTGCAGCTGGAGGTCGGCCAGCGATTGGCAGCGAAGCCTGGCGCGCGGGAGGGCGGCGTGCCGACGCTGAAGACCGCCTTCTACGGCACGGCGGAGCTCGCGAACAAGGTCTCGCCCGAGGTGTTCTGGCCGAAGCCCAACGTGGACTCGGCGCTGGTGCGTTTCACCCGGCGCGAGAACTCGCCGTGGCCGACCGACGAGCAGACGCGGAAACGGGTTTTCAGCCTCGTCGACGCGGCATTCGCGAGCAGGCGGAAAACTCTGGGCGCGGTCCTGAAATCATGGGCGGGTTCTCCCGAGGAGCTGCGCAGACGGCTCGAAGTGGCAGGCGTTCCTGGCTCGGCGCGCGGCGAGGAGCTCGGCGTCGAGCAGTTCGTGGCGCTCGCGCTGGCGTGATCAGCCGGATTGGGTGACGTAGCGCTGGCCTGACGGCGATACCCATGTGACGGTTCCGTCGGATTCTTGTTTGTCTCGCCATTTGCCGTGTGTTTTTGCTCGGTGGTGGTGTCGGCAGAGGCGTTTCAAGTTTTCGGGGATTGTTTGCCCGCCTGATTCGGGATGTTCGTGGTCGAAGGGGATGGTGTGGTCTAACTCGGTGCGGGCTCTTCGGTGGCAGCCTGGGAATCGGCAGTGCCCGTCGCGTGTGTTGACGTGGGTTTCGACTGCCGGTGTGGGTTTGTATCGTGTTGGGCAGGTGGTGAATGTGATTCGTTTCGCGGCTTTCGCGAGGGTTTTGGCGAGATCGGAGTCGATGGGGGCTCCGTCGAGGAGCGCGGGGACATCCTCGCCTGAGATCAACGCGGGGAGTTGGACGACGAGTTCGATGTTCTTGGGGTGATGTGCGGGTCGTTGGGCTGCCTTGCAGGATTGCTTGCCGCATTCGCAGACGAGCTGGTGTTCTTCGCCGAGGATCGCGAGCGCGTCGCTGTGTCGGGTGAAGATAGGTCTTCCGTCGTGGGGGCAGACGGTGTTGGCGATCTGGGTCAACCTTTCGCGGAGCTCGGCGGCGGCTTCCAGGGGCATGGTTCCGCGCAGGTCGGCCATGCCGTCACTGATGGGGGTGATGGTGAAGGAGCGGGACTTGTGAGCCCGCTCCCGTCGCCGCTTGCACCATTCGGGGTCGAGCCGCAGGTACTGGGCTTCCATCAATTGCGAGATCTTCCCGTAGGAACACATCCGCCAGCGCGGGGCTTGGACGGCGAGCCACGCGTCCAGCTCCTCCCTGCAGCCGCTGGGCGCGAAGCCCAAGTTCTCGCCCACGAACCGGGCGGCTTTCGCCGTGACCTCGGCCGCCGCCAGTTTCGCCCCGAGCTTCGGGTAGTTCACGGTCATGTCCTCCGCGAAGGACAGCATGGCCTCCGCGCCGCGCGACGACACCCCGAGCGCGGGGCCCAGCTCCAACAGCACCGCTTCGCGCGTGGCGAAGGAGAAAATCCCTTTCCCGCACTGGCGCTCCTCCACGATCTGGCGCTGCGCCACCTCTTCGGCGATCCTCGCCACCAGCACAGCTTTCCGGGAGAGCAGCAGGGACTCCTCGCGCTCCACTTCTGCGAGCGCGGCAAGCAGATCCCTCACCGCCGAACCGGTTCCCGCCGTGTCATCCATACGTTCGATTCTACCCGAAAACCCCAGGCAGAACAAGGAAAACCCACACGCTTGTGTGCCTACTTATGACAACCTTGCGCAACGCTTTTCCACTGACGTATGAAATCAGCGCGACGGGGAAGCTCTAGTTGCGGACCTTGCGGGTCGCGCGCTGGAGGTTGCGCATCTTCGCCCCCTGCGGCAGCGGGCCCTTCGGCAGCGGCGTGGGTCGGGCGCCGAGGGCGGCGAACTTCGCCTCGATCGCGTCCATGCGCTTCGTGTCGATGTTGTTGGGCAGCCGCATGATGTGGCGTTGCAGCTTCGACAGGGGAACGTTCCCCTCCTCGTTCCCAACGACGATCTCGTAGATCGGGGTGTCGCCGACGAGTTTCGCGATCTTGCGCTTCTCCTGCGCGATCAAGCCCTGCGCCCGGTTCGGGGCCCCCTCGCCGACGAGGATCACACCAGGCTTGCCGACAACCCGGTGCACCACGTCGAACTGCCCGTTCGCCGCGACGCCCGGCGTGACCCGCCACGCGCCCCGGAGCTGTTCGAGCACCCAGCTCGCGGCGCCCGTCTTCCCCTCGGCGTTGGCGTACGCCGTGCGCTGGATGCGGCGGCTGAACACGACGAAAGCGCCGACCAGGCCCGCGAGGACGCCGAGCGGCGCGAAGAACCAGACGCCGACTGCGACCAGGCCGAGCGCCACGCCGAGCGCGACAGCGAGGACGAAAACGCCGATCATGAGCGGCAACAGCCAGCGGTCTTCGCGCCGCTGCATGTTGAACGCCTGCCACATCTGCTGGCGGCGCTCTTTCGATTGGCGCTGGCGCACGAGCTTCGCGGCGGCTTTCGCTTCCTTGCTCGTCGGTGCTGGAGGTTTCGGCATATATGTACGGTACCTCTTTCGCCAGGTTCACGGCCAGTCGCAGGCGTTTTGCCCGCCCGCGTCCAGCCTCTCGGGGTACGCTTGCCCGAATGCCTCCCCCCAATGCCGCTGCCGAAGCCTCGGACGAAGCCGGAGCGACCCAAGTCGAGACAGACACGCGCCGCAAGAGCCTGATCTTCACGGCGGTCCTGCTCGGCATGCTCCTCGCCGCGCTCGACCAGACCATCGTGGCCACGGCGCTGCCGACCGTCGTCGCCGAGCTCGGCAGTCCGGGCAGGCAGTCCTGGGTGGTGACCAGCTACCTGCTCACCGAGACCATCGTGACAGTGGTCGTCGGCAAGCTCGGCGACCTCTACGGGCGCAAGCGGGTTTTCCAGGCTTCTGTGGTGTGTTTCGTCGCCAGCTCCGTCTTCTGCGGCCTGGCCGGGTCGATGACCTCGCTCGTGCTCTGGCGCGCAGTGCAGGGCATTGGCGCAGGCGGCCTCATGGTGACCTCGATGGCGCTCATCGCCGAGGTCATCCCGCTGCGAGATCGGGCGCGCTACCAGGGGATCCTCAGCAGCATGTTCTCGGTGACCTCGGTCGTCGGGCCTGTGCTCGGCGGCCTCTTCACCGACTATCTGAGCTGGCGTTGGGCGTTCTGGGTGAACCTTCCGGTCGGGATCGCGGTGCTGATGGTCGCAGGGACCGCCATCCCGCAGCTCGCGAAGGCGGCCCGGCCGGTCATCGACTACTGGGGCATCCTCCTCGTCGGCCTCGGTGTCACCGGCCTCACGCTCGCGACCACCTGGGGCGGCTCGGAGTACCCATGGGGCTCCCCGACGATCGTCGGGCTCTTCGCGGGCTCCGCCGTGGCGCTCGCGCTCTTCGTCTGGGTCGAGGCCACCACGGCGCAGCCGGTGCTGCCGCCGAGGCTCTTCCGCGACCCCGTGTTCAGCGTGTGCTGCGCGCTCGCCTTCACTGTCGGCTTCGCGATGCTCGGCACGTTGACCTTTATGCCGACGTTCATGCAGTTCGTGGACGGGGCGGAGCCGACGACTTCGGGCCTGCGCACCCTGCCGATGGTGCTCGGGATGGTCTTCACCTCTACGGCGGTCGGGTCCTTCGTCGGGCGCACCGGGCGGTACAAAGTGTTCCCCGTGGCCGGGATGGCCGTGATGGCGGTGGCGTTCCTCGCCCTGTCCCGCATGGACGGGACCTCGCCCAACCGGATCTACTACCAGTCCGCCATCCTGCTCGTCCTCGGCGTCGGCATCGGTTTGTCCATGCAAGTGCTCACGGTCGTCGTGCAGAACACCGTGCAGTTCTCCGACCTCGGATCGGCGACGAGCGGCGTGACGTTCTTCCGGACGATCGGCAGCTCGTTCGGAGCCGCCGTGTTCGGGACGCTCTTCCACACCTTCCTCGGCCCCCGCACGTCGGCCGCGCTCGCCGCCTCGGGCGCTCCTGCCGAAGCCGCGCAGTCCCCGCACGTCCTGCACCGGCTGCCCGCCGAGCAGGCCCAGCCGATCGTGGCCGCGTACGCGCAGTCGCTCGACTTGGTCTTCCTCTGCGCGACGCCGGTCGCGGTCCTCGGCTTCCTGCTCGCCCTGCTCCTCAAAGAGAAGCCGCTCGTGCAGGCGAACTCCCCGGCGGTCGAGTTCGGCGAAGGCTTCGGCGTGCCGTCGGGCAGCACGCCCGAGAAACAGCTCGAAGTCGCGGTCAGCTGGCAGCTGCGCAACACGCACGGGCTCCGCATGCGGCACTTGGCCGAGACCCCTGGCGTCGGGCTCGGGGTGGCCGGGGTCTGGGGCCTGTTGCGGATCAGCCGCACGGCCCAAGTGTTCGGCCAAGCGACCCTCAGCGGCATCTCGCACAAACACCAGCTGCCGCCCGAGGCGCTCGAGCCGGTCTTCGCCGCGCTCGTGTCGGGCGGCGACGTGCGCCGCGACGGGGACGAGCTGTCGCTCACCCCGGCTGGCGCGGCGAAGGCCGAGCTGCTGATCAAACGCCAGGGCGAGTTCCTCATGGAGAAGCTGGTCGAATGCACGGGATGCGAGGGCAGGGCCGACCGGGACCAGGTCGAGGCGGCGCTGCGGAACATCACGCGGCGCTGGCTCCGGGAAGAGGCCGACCGGCCGGAGGCGCAAGAGCCCGCTCTGGCAGGAGCCCGGTAGCTATCCGGTAGCTATGCTGAGGAGATGACGGAGCACGCCTTTCGGGGCCGCGTCGACGCGGTCTGCGTCGTGTTCGAGGAGCGGAAGCTCGCAGGCCCTGCCCGGTTCGCGCTCAAAAATTCGGCCATCGACAAGCGCCCCGTCGACGGCCGGGTGGCCGTCCGGGAGCTCGGCTTGGACGGCGACCACGTCTGCGATCCGAAGCATCATGGCGGATCGGACCAGGCGGTGTACGCGTACGCGGCGCATGAGGCGCTGCGCTGGGCGCGGGAGCTGGGCAGGGAATTGCCCGCAGGCTGGTTCGGCGAGAACCTCCGGGTGAGCGGGATCGAGGTCACCGGCGCAGTGGTCGGGGAGCGCTGGGCGGTCGGAACGGACGGGCTCGTGCTGGAGGTGACGATTCCTCGCGTCCCCTGTCTGACGTTCGCCCGGTGGTCCGAGGAGGATCGCTGGGTCCGCAGGTTCGCCAATCAGGGCGATGTCGGAGCTTATTTGCGGGTCGTCGCAGAGGGCACGGTCGCGGCTGGCGACCGGATCGACGTGGTGTCAAGGCCGGAGCACGGCGTGACGGCGCGGGGGCTCTTCGACGGGTCGGCGGGCCAAGACGGCCTGCGGCGGCTGCTCGCCGCCGAGGACCTGCCCGCCAAGGTGGCGCGGGACGCGCGGGCGAGGCTCGTCCCGTAGGCGCCTCGGCGCCTGTTCAGCCTGCCGAGCGCGCCTCGTGCTGCGCCAGCACGGCAGAAGCCTCCTGCCGGGCGGTGCCCTCTTCGGCGAGGTGCGCCATGCTCGGGGGCAGCGCCTCGCCGCGCGCGAGCAGCGCCTTGGCGTAGAGCCTGCCCGCACGGTACGAGGAGCGCACCAGGGGACCGGTCATCACCGCCGAGAACCCGAGTTGCTCGGCGGTCTGTGCGTGGTCGAGGAATTCCTGGGGCTTGACCCAGCGGGCGACCGGATGGTGGCGCGGGCTGGGGCGCAGATACTGCGTGATGGTGAGGATCTCGCAGCCCGCGGCGTGCAGATCGGCGAGGCAGGCGGACACCTCGTCCGGGTTCTCGCCGAGCCCGAGGATGAGGTTCGACTTCGTGACCAGCCCGGCCTCCCGCGCCTTGGCGATCACGTCGAGGCTGCGCTGGTAGCGGAACGCGGGCCGGATCTCCCGGAAGATCCGGGGCACGGTTTCGAGGTTGTGCGCGAGCACGTGGGGCCGCGCGTGGAACACCTCGTCGAGCTGGTCCTTGTCGCCGGTGAAGTCCGGGATCAGCAGCTCGATCCCGGTGTCCGGGTTCAGCTCGCGGTTGGCGCGCACGGTCTCCGCGTAGAGCCACGCCCCGCCGTCCGGCAGGTCGTCGCGCGCCACGCCGGTGATGGTGGCGTAGCGCAGGCCGAGGGTCTGGATGGACTCGGCGACTTTGCGGGGCTCGTCTCGGTCGAGCTCGGCGGGCTTGCCGGTGTCGATCTGGCAGAAGTCGCAGCGCCGGGTGCACTGCTCGCCGCCGATGAGGAAGGTCGCCTCGCGGTCCTCCCAGCATTCGAAGATGTTCGGGCAGCCTGCCTCTTCGCAGACGGTGTGCAATCCGGCGCTCTTGACGAGGGATTTCAGCTCGTTGTACTGCGGGCCGAGTTTGGCGGTGGTGCGGATCCACTCCGGTTTGCGCTCGATGGGGGTCTGGGCGTTGCGCGCCTCCAGTCGTAGGAGCTTGCGTCCTTCCGGTGCGATCGTCACTGGTCCAGCTTACCGTTCGCCGGGCAAGGGCGGAGATCGGTCATTCGCCGTGCAGTTCGTTTGTGCAGATCTTCCAGTCGTCGTCCCAGCGATGGCATGCGCCGACGTAGCTCTCCCGCGTCTTCGCCCCGTGCGGGAGGCGCACGAACGCCGCCGAGTCGAGCACTCCGTACGGGGTCAGGAAATAGACCGCGCCGCTCTCGGGGTCGACGGCGGCCTCCCGGATTTGGTAGAGGCCGAGGCGGCGCTGAAAGCCAGGGGCTTTGTCCGGTGCTCGGCCGAGCTCGGCCGCCGCGGCCTCGAACTGCTCCTTCGAGATCTGCCAGCCCAGCCGGCTCGGCGCGTCTATCCGCAGCAGCAGGAACGTCAGCAGCCAAGCGGCAGGCGTGGCGACGGTCCGCCAGCTGCGCAGCCCGGGTTTTCTGAGGAGGAAGCGGACCAGTTGGAACAAGGCCGCCGGAATCAGCAGGAGGGCGCTGACGAGCACAATGGGGAAGTCGCTGCCGAAGTACAGGTTGTTGTGCAGGAGCAGCAGGCAAAACCCGGCAACGGCCACGAACATCGCAGTGCTCGCCGCTGCCGCCCCTATGCCGGTGTTTGTCTCATCCGCCCCCACATTTCAAGACTAGCAGTCTTAATCGAAGTGTTCGACGCAAGTGCGCCGGCGCTCTCGTCGATGTGCGCCGATGCGGCTTGATAGAAGCCGACAATCCGGACGTCGCGGCCGCAATGGCGGGAGCGAGCAGTGTCCGGCGCGGCTTCGCGCGGGCCCGGCCGCGCTTCTCGTCCGTCTGCGGGGGCAGGCCCCGGGCTCAGCACGTGTAGGAGAAGCCTTCGCCCTCTTTGGGGGGGATCTGCTTCAGGCAGCCGTATGGGACGACTCCTTGGTCGTTGACCAGGATCGCGGCGCCTTTGGCTTTGTCGGCGCACCAGAGGCCGGTCTGGTCCATGCGGCAGACGGTTTGCTCGCCGCCCTGCCCGAAGGAGATTTTCTGGCCGTAGGGCAGCTCGGGGCCGTCTCCCGCGAGGAACGGCCCCGGATCGCCGTGGAACGACCCGACCGAGGCGGTGGTCCTGTCGTAGCTCACCCAGCCGCCGACCCAGTGGCCGACTTCTTTCGGGCGCGGCGGCGGATTCGCCAAATTGGCGAGGCAGTGCAACCCGGCGGGGGAGTAGGCCGTGGAGTTCGCGGCCAGCCCGAAACAGCGCAGCTTTTTCGAGGGAGACCGGAAAGCGACATCGCCGCCGAGGTTCTGCGTGGTCGTGGTGGCAGTCGCGGCGGTTCCCGCCGCATCCGGGCCAGTCGCGGCCTGGTACGGGCCCGGGTCGGCCGCTTGGCCCGCTTCGATCCAGGCGACGACGTCGCCGAAGGCGGAGTCCTTGCCGGGGGCTTTGCCCGTGGGGGCCTCGCCTGCGCTCGGCGCAGACGAGGGGCTCGACGAGGCGCTCGGGGCAGATTCGGGCGTGATCACGCTGGTCACAGTGAGGGTTTGCGGTTGCTCGTCGCTGGGGCCGCCGCAGCCCGCGAGGGCCGTCGCGGCAAGCACGGCGGCTATACGGTGCGCTCTCATCCTGCGAGGATACGCGGGGAGAGGGTCTGCACGGGCAATGCGCGCCGTTCCGGCGGGCTCGGCCCTTGTCAACCGTTGATGGCGAGCTTGCCGTCCAGCGCGGCGAGCAGGCGGTCGACCACGACCGGGGCCGCCTCGGCCACGGTCACCAGGCGATCGGTCTCCACGCTGAGCGAGGTGGCCCCGACGTCCGGTATGCCGCAGGGCACGATGTTCGCGAAGCCGGACATGTCCGCGTCGCAGTTGAGGGAGAAGCCGTGCAGGGTCACGCCGCGTTGCACCCGGACGCCGATCGAGCCGATCTTGCGCTGGATCCGCCTGCTGTCGGCGGGCAGCCACACCCCCGAGCTGCCCTCGACACGGGCGGCCCGCACGCCGAAATGCGCGCAGGCGCTGATCAACGCCTCTTCGAGGATGCGGACGTAGCTGATCACATCGATGGGCTCGGCGAGTTTCACGATGGGGTAGCCGACGATCTGGCCGGGCCCGTGCCAGGTGATTTTGCCGCCTCGGTCGACTTCGACGACGCGGGTCCCGTCGAAGGGGAGGTCGCTGGGCTCGGTCCGTCTGCCTGCCGTGTAGACGAAAGGATGCTCCAGGATGAGCGCCACGTCCTCGCCGCCCTCGGCCCTCGCCTGCGCGAGCTCGCGTTGCAGCTCCCAGGCCTCCTCGTAGTCGACGAGGCCGAGCTCGCGGATCTGGACCGGCGCGCGCGAATCCCGAACGCTCCGGGCGTTCAGTGCGGTTATGGGCGTGCTTGCCATAGGACTCCGAGCGTACACCTTCGGGGCCGGGGCCATAGGGCGGGCAGGGCGGGTTTTCGGGACGCCTGCCAATCTTTGTTAGACGCGCGGGGGGCTGGTTTGGTTCCCTCCCCGTGAGAGTTATCTCACGCGGACGCGAGTTTGCGCGGAAGTCTTGCGACCGATACCGGACGGGTTTACACTTCCAGCAAGTCAACGTCGACGTCGGGTTTATGGGGCGAGCACAAGGCCTTCGAGCTGGGGTGTTCAAGGCAAGTGCCGCACAGCGGATCGTGACAGACGGGTAGAACCTTCGGAAAGGCATCGCATGGCAGACGGTGGACAGCCGGTCATCATCGACGGCCAGGAGATCACCACGCGAGAGGCCGCGCTCGCGCAGGTGTCGTCGGGCCCTGGTTTTAACAACATGGTGCCGTCGGACGCTCCGGCGGACGCGCGGGAGCAAGTGCGCGGCTACGCCGAGAAGATATGGCAGCTCGGCAAGCTCTTGGACAACGGCGGCAAATTTGTGATCACCCCGGAGGGAATCCAGCGGGCGGTCACGATCTGCCAGGAGGGCGCGGAGCACGCGGATTACGCGATGAGCCAGTCCGAGCAGGCCAAGGGCCACTTGCCGGGGATGTTCGGATCCTGCGCGCAGGGCCAGGCGTTCGCGCAGACGGTCGGCGAGTGGATGGACAGGATGGGGGAGAAGGCGACGACGTTGCAGGCCATCCTGAACGGCGTGGCAGACGGCACGCAGGAGATCAAGACGAAGGCGGAGCACACCGATTCGGACTGGGCGTGCGCGTTCCGCAAGGTCAAGACCCACACCCCGAGCACGGGCAGCCATGCGGGAGGTTCGCTGTGAGTTTCAGCGTCGACGACCCGTATGGGCTGATCCAGATCGCCAACTCCCTCAGCACGAGCGAGTCCGAGTCGGCGATCATGCTGATCATGTACGTCAGCGAGCGGTTCGACAAGCTCGGCAGCACCGTGAACCAGTTCCCCGGCATTCCGAGGGACCAGTTCGACAGCGTCGTGCGCGACGACTTCGAGCCGAGGCTGCTCGAAGTCGGCACGGACTCCGCCAGCACGGGGGAGTCGCTGATCGGCATGGCTTCGACCTTGAAGCAGTTCTACGACCAAGTGCCCCAAGTGAAGTCCGCCGCCGCGAACCTCGAACAAGTCCTGCACCAGTCGAGCAGCCCTGCCGAATGGAAGGCGGCCGCCGAGCCGCTCGCCAGCGCGCTGAACAACTTGTACAGCGTGAAGATCCCGTCGGCTCCTGCGGCGAACCAGTCGCTGGAGGCCGCCGCGCAGGCGAAGCCCAAAGCCGTCACGGAGGACCCGAAGCCCGCTCCGTCCGACACGGGCAAGCCTCAGGGCGGCTCGGGAGGCTCCCCCTCGGGCGGGCAGCAGCCCGTGCCCTCGGCGACTCCGAAGCCGCAGACCAGCGGCTCGAGCCAGTCGCAGCCCGCCGCGCAAGACAGCGGCTCGGGCGGCGGCTCGCCCTCCGGCGGGGGTTCTGGCGGAGGAGACCAGGGCGGCGGCTCGGGCGGCTCTCCGGCAGGCGCGGGCGCAAGCCCGTCGGCGGGGTCCCCCGACGCGGGCAAGAAGCAGCCGAGCACGGCCGCGGCGTTGCCGTCCTCGACGTTCGACCCGCTCGCGAGCACGGGCTTGCAGTCGGCGGACCTGGCTCCTCCCTCGTCCGGGATCGGCCTCGGCGGCGCCGGCGGAGGGATCGGCGCGGGCGGGCTGGACCCCAAGTCGCTCGGCGCGGCGGCAGGCAGCGCGGCAGGCCTTGCCTCTGCGGGCGCGGGCGTGCCCGGCGCTGGCGCGCCTGCGGGCGCCGTGCGGGGGATGAGCTCGATGATGGGCGGCATGATGGGGCCGGGCATGATGGGCGGCCGGGGCGGCGGGGGAGAGAAGGAGCACAAGGCTCCGGACTACCTCTACAGCGAGGACAACGGCTACGAGCTGATCGAGAAGTTGCCGGTGGTGTCGCCCGACGTGATCGGAGCCTTGACCGACGACGAGATCGACGCAATGGAATTGCAGACCGACTTCGCGTTCAGCGACCCGGCATAAGACGGCTCTCGCCGAGGAGACGACGATGACATCGCAGGTCAACACTGGCGGCACACAGGTGTCCGAAGAAGGTTTGGACCAGATGCGCCGAGTGCATCAGCAGTATCTCGACCAGCTGGGCGCCGCCGCGTCGCTCGCCGACGGGATGGCGCAGTCGCTGCAAGGGGGCAATCCGTTCGGATTGGGAGAGGACGGCTCGGCGGCGCACCAGTCGGCGAGCACGCTCACGGGCGCGTTGAGCGAAGCCGTGCGGCGCGAGCAGGACAATCTGGAGAAGCTGTGGGGCAACTTCCGGACGTGGGGCCAGTTGATCGCGAACACCGACCTCGGCGCGGCGCAGAGCATCGCGGGGGCAGCGCCTGAAGGAGGACGGTGATGGCTGGAGCCGACTATCTGGCCATGGTCTCCGATCCGGAGGAGCTGCTGAGCGTCGCCCGTTCCATCGACGGCTCCAAGATCTCGCAGCTGCTCGGCGAATACCAGCAGATGACGCAGGCGATGACCGCAGTCGGCCAGTTCGGCCACGACGTGGACAACGCGGCCTCGAGCCAGCTGTTCGGCAAATTCGTCGACGAGGCGCACCATGAGTCCACCGTGCTCAGCTACGCGGCGTTGAACATCGCGGACACATGCAATCGGATGAAGGCGAAGCTCTCGAATTTCTACGAGCAGTACGTCGAACGGGTGCAGCCCGCAGCGCAGGCCTTGCAGCAGGCGTACGACGCGCAACTGGGACAGGGCGGGGTGGGCTCGCCCGCAGAGCTGAGGACCGCCTCGACGGCGCTCGCCAAAGCGCTCAGCCATCTGTACACCGACCTCGCGGGGAACCCGACGATCAATGTGGCCCCGACATTCCCCGAGGCCGCGATCCCGGACATCGGCGCGGACGGCAGGAGGGCCAAGGGCGGCGCGGCGAATGGCGCGCCGAAGCCGTCGGACCCGACCTCCGCAGCTGCTCCGGAGCAGTCCTCCCCCGCCACGCAGGCGAGTGGCACGGCAGGCGCGGGCAGTCGACAGCCGAGTGGCGGACAGGCGGGCGCAGGTCCGGCTGGCGGCGGGGCGGCGGATACGGGCGCGGGCCAGGCTGGCGGCGGGGCAGGCGGAGCAGGAGCAGGCGGAGCGCAGGGGACTGCGGACGCCTTGGGACAGGGCGGGGCTGGACAAACCAGTGCCGGGCAGAACGGGGCAGGGCAGGACAACCCGGCGAGCGCTCTCGGCGGGGTGCTCGGCGCGCTGGGGCAGATGGGCTCCGCCGCAGGCTCCGGCCTCGCCGGAGCGGCAGGCGCTGTCGCGGGGGCGGCGGGCACAGGGGCGGGCGTCGCCTCGGGCGCCGTTGGCCTCGGGGCCTCGCTCGGCAGCCTTGCCGCCCAGCCCGCCTCGGCCGACAAGCCTGCGCCCGACGGCTTGGCCGACAGCGGCGACGAAGCAGCGGACAAGGTTGGCGACGGCCTCGATTCGGCCGAGTCCGCTGCGACCAGGCCTGCTGCGGATCTCTCCAGTGGCGGCGGCTTCAGCGGTGGCGCTCCCCACGCGCTGCCCGAAGCGCGGACCGGCCCGGTCCCTGAGCTCAGGCCCGCGCCTGCGGCGGCGGGCTCGCTTGTCGAAGTCTCCGCGGGCGGTTCTGCCGCCGCGTCGAACGGCATGATGGGCATGCCGATGATGGGCGGGGCCGGGATGAACGGCGCGGGCGGCGAACATCGAGTCGCCAGCTACTTGATCTCCAAGGAGCAGGGCGAGCGGCAGTTCACGGCAGGACTGCCCTTGGCCTCTGAGGAAATACTCGGGGCATTGGACGAGCGCGAGCGGCTGGCGATGCAGATCGCCAGCATCGACGACCCCGGGGGCGAGCCCCGCTAGCGCAGTGCAAGAGGAGGCGCCTGCGGCGTCGTAGGATGATGGCGTTCGAGACCATCGTGGAAGCGAGAGGGAGCATGGCAGTGAAGAGGACGCTGGCTTGGCTGGGGGCGCTCTGCGCGCTGATCGGCCTGACCATCGGGGTGTCGTACGCGGTCGCCTCGCCCGACGCCGGACCGGACCACCAGGTGGTGGCGACCGCCATTCCGGCCAAGGCGTATGCGACGCTCAAGAAGATCGATGCCGGGACATGGCCGAAATCTGGCGCCCCCGGCACGCACGGCGGCACCGTCTGGCAGAACCGGGAACACCGGTTGGCCGCCACGGACGCGCAAGGCAAGCCGATCGCCTATCGCGAGTGGGATGTGAACGACAAAATACAAGGTCGCAATCGTGATGCCCAGCGGATTATCACGGGGAGTGATCATTCTGCCTGGTACACTGGCGATCATTATCAGACGTTTGAGAGGATGCGTTGATGACTGAGGCAACTCCTGCGGTGTCCGCTTTCGAGATTCTCGTCGGCGAGCCTGCCACATTCGACTCAAGCGCCTCGTTGCTCGCCGCCGAGGGGAATATCGTCCGTTTTATCCGAGGCGAGAAAGCCACGACGAAAGCGGATTTGTTCGACGAGTTCGCGGCGGCCCTGCAATTCCCCTTCCACTTCGGCCACAATTGGGACGCTCTTTCCGACAGCCTCGCAGACCTCGACTGGCTCGGCGTGGCTTTCGGCTACTACGTGGTGATTTGGAACGCCGACAAGTTCCTCGCGGGCGACGCGGACTCCCTCCAGGCCTTCGCCAGCATCGTCCAAGACGCGAACGTGACGTGGACGAACTCCCAGCGCAAGCCGTTCAAAGTCGTTCTGCAGGTCTCGGAGGGCAAGGCGGAGCAGGTCAAAGCGGCGTGGAGCAAACTGGTCGGCGCGCTGCCCGCCGCCGCCCACGACACCGCCTGGGACTGATCCGGGCTCGCCTGGCTTTTGCGTCTTCTCCGAATTTTTCTGGCCGTCTGTTGCGCGGCGCTGCTGACCTGCTGCTCGCGGGCTTCTTCGGCGCAGATGGCCGATGCGCCGCTCCGTGTGCGGGTGGCCGACGGTTGGTATGAGGGCGCGGCTTCCGACACGGTGCGCACCTTTCTCGGTGTCCGGTACGCCCAAGCGCCGACCGGGGCGTTGCGTTTCTCCTCGCCCATGCCCATGCCGTCGCACGAGGGCGTGTGGGGCGCGACGGCCTCTAGTCCGCCGTGCCCGCAGCTCGGCACTGGCGGGAAGCTGGTCTCGACCGACGAAGACTGCCTCACAGTCAATGTGATCACGCCCCGCAAGCAGGCCGTGGGGCAGGCGCTTCCTGTGATGGTGTGGTTCCACGGCGGCGGGTTCACGGTGGGCGACGGGCACCAATACGATCCGAGACGACTGGTCGCGGAGGGCGGCGTGATTGTCGTGACGGCGAACTTCCGGCTCGGCGTGCTCGCGCAGCTGGGCTTGCCGGGAGTCCCGGACTCGGGCGATTTCGGCCTCGCCGACCAGCTTTCCGTGCTGCAGTGGGCGCATCGCAACGCCGCAGCGTTCGGCGGAGACCCAGAGAATGTGACGATGTTCGGGGAGTCCTCCGGGGCGATGAGCATTTGCGCGCTTCTCGCCTCGCCGCCTGCGAAGGGGCTCGTCGCGAAGGCGATCCTCTCGTCCGGGTCGTGCGCGACGGCGTGGCCTCGGGGAACGATGGGCCTCGACGCGCGGCCCGCCCGGCCCTACGCGCCGGTCGCCGTGTCCGAGCAGCACGGGCTCGCGCTGGCGAAGGAAGTGGGCTGTCCGCAGGAGCATCCGTTGGACTGTTTGCGCGCTTTGCCCGCCGAGGCCCTGGTGCGGCATTCCGCAGAGTTCGGCGACCTGCTCGCGTACGGGACGCCGCTCCTGCCGGAGGACCCGGTCGACGCGGTCATGTCGGGGGCCTTGGCCGCTGTTCCGGTCATCTCCGGGTCCAACCACGACGAGGGGACGGCCGCGGTGGCGAGCTCCTCGCGGGACGCGCCGATCAGCGCGGAGCGATACGAAGAGCTCGTGCGGGGCGCGTTCGGCGCGCGAGCGGGCCGAGTGCTCGAAGAGTACCCGGCGACGGGCTTTCCCAGCCCCGGCGACGCATGGGCCCGTATCGCGACCGACGCGGCCTGGATTTGCCCCGCGATGCGGACAGACGCCCTGCTCGCCCGCCGTGCCCCGGTGTACTCCTACGAGTTCGACGACCTCGCCGCCCCGAACATCGTCGACACGGGCGCCTCGGGGGTGGCGATCGGGGCCGGGCATGCGACCGAGCTGTCGTATTTGTTCGATGTGCGCACGCTAGAAGGCATCCGGCTGAACGAGCGGCGGGAGGACCTCGCCAAGCGGATGGTCCAGTATTGGACGAGTTTCGCCTGGCGCGGGGAGCCGAAGGGGGATGTGTCGTGGCCCCGCCGCGAGGAGGGCGCGAACGGGCCGGTGCTGCGGATCTACCCGGTCGGTCAGCAAGCCCCCTCGACGCTCACGCCGTGGGACGAGCACCGATGCGGTTTCTGGGGGGCATGAGCTCCGACGCGGCGATCTGCGGCGCTGGTCTCGCGCGTCAGCGCCCGTATCGGTCGGCGAGGGGGGAGCTGGCGACAGGCTCGCGGGCGCCGGGCTCCTCGCCCGCGAGCGCGGCCCGGAGCCTGCGTTTGCGCTCGGCCCGGCTCGGCCTGCCCGTCGGAGCCGCCGGGGCTCGTTCTTGTTCCGTGTTGTTGTGGCCTGCGAGGTCCTGGCCTGCGGTCGGCGGGCGCAGCTCGGTGTAGCCGAAATACCCGAGCGCGATCAGCGCGATCACGCCGAACGCGAGCCACTGCAGCCCGTAGGACAAGTACGGCCCAGGGTCGAGGTCGGGCTCCTCCAGCGCGCCGAGCGCCCCTGGCTGTCCGGGATCGAGCTGCAAATAGGCAGGCTCGAGCGGGGCGCCGACGAGCGGGCTCGCGGCCTCGGCGTCGATGGCTTCGAGTTGCTGCGAGCCGCCGACGAGCATGATCGCCGGACGGCCTGCGGGAGTTCGCTCCAAGAGCCGCAGCCGGGCTTTGACCGCCATTTCGCCGGTCGGCGCGGGCGGCGCCGTTGTCGCGCCCTCGGGCAGATAGCCCCGGTCGACCAGGACAGTCCTGCCGTTGTCGAAGCGCAGCGGGGTGAGGACTTGCGGGCCTTGCGCGTTGCCGTGCACCGGGCGATGCCGCAGCAGCATTTGCTTGTCCGATTCGTACACGCCGGTGACAGTGACGGCCCGCCAGTCGCTCTGGGGCCCGACCCCTGAGCGGAGAAGCTCGGCGAGCGGGGCGGGGGGAGCGTCGAAGGCGCGCGAGATCCGGTCGTTGCGCTGCTCTGTCCGCCCGTTCTTGCCGAGCTGCCATGGCGCGAACACCCAGAAGCACAGCACTGAGAAAAGGACCACGGCGAGCGCGAGCGCGATCCAGCCCGGACGCAGGAACACGCGCCAGCCCGGCCGGTTGGCCGCAGGCGCATGGCGCGTCGCCGAGGTGGTCATGATTTCAGGGTAGCCGGCTTTCCAGCCAGTCGATGATTCCGGGGAGCGCGGCCTCGATCTGCGCGTACGTCGTCTCGAATCCGGCGGAGCTGCCGTAGTAGGGGTCGGCGACCTCGGAGCCCGCCGCGTCGGGGTCGAAGCTGCGCAGCATGCGCAGCCGGTCGCCGGGGACTCCGTGTTTCGAGAGGTCGGTGAAATGGTTGTCCGCGAGGGCGAGGACCAGGTCGGCTTCGAGATGCTCCGGAGCCACCGCTTTGGCGACGTGCTCGGCGAAAGGCGGATGGCCGTGTTTCGCCAGTGTGGCGGCTGCCCGGTGGTCGATGGGGTTGCCCACCTCCCAGCGCGTGGTCCCGGCGCTGGTCACGAGGACGTTATGGCCCCAGTCCAGCTTTTCGAGCCGGGTCCTGAGCATTTGCTCCCCCATCGGGGAACGGCAGATATTGCCGGTGCAGACGAAGGTGACGTGAAG
Source organism: Segniliparus sp. (assembly GCF_051660745.1). NCBI lineage: Bacteria > Bacillati > Actinomycetota > Actinomycetes > Mycobacteriales > Segniliparaceae > Segniliparus > Segniliparus sp. The sequence goes on from NZ_JBOFQF010000037.1 coordinate 50,042, forward strand.
CTTGGGCTGATCCACCATATGAGTATGACAGCCCCGCCCGCGCTTATTCGAAGCCGCAGCCGGGGTTGGGGACGGGGCGCGCGTCCGGGGCGCCCTCGGGCTTGTCGACGAGCACGATCTGCACGGCGGGCTCCTCGCCGAGGTTCCGCCCGATGTGGACGTTGTCCGACCCGGCTGGCTCGGCGGCTGTGTCGCCAGGGGCATAGACCTCCGTGGTGGAGCAGTCGGCGAGCGTGTGCGTGAGCTCGCCCTTGGCCATACGCCCGTAGAGCACGCCGTCGTGCCAATGCCAGCCGGTCGAGGCCCCAGGCTGGAACGTCACCTCTTCCACGATCAGCTCTCTGCCGTGCGACGCAGTTTTGGAGAGGACCTTCACCGAGACCCCGTGGCTCGCGGCCTCGGCCGATGGCGGGAGGACGATAGTCGAGACGACAAAGCCGAAGGCCCCCAGAAAGCGCAGCTCCCTCACGGAACCACTATCCCATAGAATCGCGGGCATGGCTATGGCTCCCCGGTTGCAGGACGTCGTTGCCGCGCTTGAAGCGGCCTACCCGCCTCGTCTCGCCTTGGACTGGGACGCGGTCGGCCTGGTCTGCGGCGATCCCGACGACATCGTGGACAGGGCGTTGGTCTGCGTCGACGTCACCGAGGCCGTGGTGGACGAGGCGCTCGGGTCGGGGGCGAAGCTCATCGTCGCGCATCACCCGTTGCTGCTCAGAGGGGTGCGCTCGGTGAGCACGGACACCCCGAAAGGCCGTCTCGTGCATCGGCTGATCCGCTCGGGGTGCGCCCTGTTCACCGCGCACACCAATGCGGACCGGGCCGATCCAGGGGTGAGCGACGCGCTGGCGGAGGCGTTGGGGCTGCGGGTCGTCGGCCCTGTCGAGCCTGCGATGGGCCCAGAGCTGGACAAATGGGTGGCGCTCGTCCCGCGCGGCGAAGCCGAGCGGGTCCGTTCGGCGCTTTTCGAGGCAGGGGCGGGCAGGCTCGGCGACTACGACCAATGCGCGTGGAGCGCCGAGGGCGTCGGACAATTCCGCCCGCTGGCGGGCGCGAACCCGGCGATCGGCCGGGCTGGCGAGCTCGAGCGGGTCGAGGAGACGAGGATCGAAGTGATCGCGCCCAAGCGCTTGCGAGCGTCCGTGCTGGCGGCGTTGCGCTCGGCGCACCCGTACGAGGAGCCCGCGTTCGACGTGTTCGCCCAAGCCGGGCTGCCGACGAGCCTCGGCCTCGGCCGGATCGGGGCGCTGGCGAGGCCGGAGCCGCTGGGCGACTTCCTCGCCCGGGCCGCCCGGTCCTTGCCCGCCGTCCCCGAGGGCCTACGGTCGACCGGCGGCCCGGATCTGATGGTCGAGACGGTCGCCGTCTGCGGCGGCGCGGGGGACTCGCTCCTCGGCGCGGTCGCGAAAGCAGGCGTGGACGCGTACGTGACCGGCGACCTGCGGCACCACCCGGTGGACGAGCATCTGCGGGCGAGCCGGGCCGCGCTGGTCGACATCGGGCATTGGGCCAGCGAGCGGCCCTGGTGCGACCAGGCCGCAGGCGTGCTGGCGCGGGCGTTCGGGGACGGGCTCGCCGTCGCGCCGTCGGGGGCCGCTCCTGGTCCGTGGCGTCAACACGTCGTGACTGTTTGATGAACCGAGCCCAGTTGACCAGGCCGAAATTGTGGCCTGGGGTACACTGCCCTCACTTCACGGCGTGGTGGAGGAGCGTGTAGAGAGAGGCAGCGAGGTGGCTTTGAAGTCGGGATTGACCCGGAGCAAGACAGTGGAACAGGCGTTGGCGAGCGCCGAAGAGCCAGAGCGGCGGTTGCGCCGGACCTTGTCTGCTTGGGACCTCACCGTCTTCGGCGTGGCCGTGGTGATCGGGGCGGGCATCTTCAGCGTGAGCGCCTCGACGGCGGGGAACTACGCGGGGCCCTCGGTCACTGTTTCTTTCTTCATCGCGGCGGTGGCCTGCGGGTTCTCCGCGCTCTGTTACGCGGAGTTCGCGTCGACGGTGCCGGTGGCGGGGAGCGCCTACTCGTTCTCCTACGCGACCTTCGGCGAGCTGTTCGCCTGGATCGTCGGCTGGGACTTGCTCCTGGAGCTGGCGTTCGCGGCGGGCGTGGTGGCCAAGGCCTGGTCGAGCTACCTCGCCGGGGCGTTCGGCTTCGCGAGCGGCGCGGTGCAGATCGGGATCGTGAGCTTCGACTGGGGCGCGATCCTCATCATCGGCGCGGTCACTGTGGCGCTCGCGTTCGGCGTGAAGCTCTCCGCGCGGGTCTCTGGGGTCATCACCGTGATCAAGGTGTCGGTGGTGCTCTTCGTCATCATCGCCGGGGCGTTCTACATCAAGCTCAGCAACTACACGCCGTTCATCCCGCCCGCCCAGCCGAAACCGGGGCCGAAAGATTTGCTGAGCAGCCCGCTCTTCGCCGTCCTGACCGGCGGCGGCGGGACGCAGTACGGCTGGTACGGGCTGTTGGCCGGGGCTTCCGTGGTCTTCTTCGCCTTCATCGGCTTCGACGTGGTGGCCACCACCGCCGAAGAGGTGAAGAACCCCGCGAGGGACCTGCCACGGGGGATTCTCGGCTCGTTGGCGATCTGCACGGTGCTGTACCTCGCGACGTCGCTGGTGACCACCGGCATGGCCAGCTACAAGGATCTGCGCTCGGACGCGCCCGGCGCGAAGCATTCGCCGAACCTGGCGACCGCGTTCGAGCTCCACGGGGTCGATTGGGCCGCGAAGCTCATCTCCTTCGGCGCGCTGGCAGGCTTGACCACGGTGGTCTTGGTGCTGCTGCTCGGGGCGATCCGGCTCACCTTCGCCATGTCGAGGGACGGCCTCTTCCCGCGCAACTGGTCGAAGACGAGCGAGCGGGGCGTGCCGGTGCGGCTGACCGTCGGGGCCGGTGTGAGCGCGATGGTCGTCGCCTGCCTGCCGCTCGACAGGCTTGAGGAGCTGGTGAACTTCGGCACGCTGTTCGCCTTCGTGCTCGTCGCCGCCGGGGTGATCGTGTTGCGGCGCACGCAGCCAGGGCTCAAACGTGGTTTCACGGTTCCCGCAGTGCCGCTGGTGCCGCTGGCGGCGATTGTGAGCTGTGTGTGGCTCTTGCTCAACCTCTCCATGCTCACCTGGGTCGGGTTCACCGTCTGGCTGGTGATCGGCCTGTTGATCTACGGCCTGTACGGCTATCGCAATTCGGTGCTGGGCAAATCCCTCGAACAGGAAGAGGCGGTCGTCGGCTAGAGCACGGCGTGTCGTGCCGGGCGGCGTGTCCCGCCCTGAGGTACCTCACCTGCGATGACACTGCGTTCAAAACCGACTTGTGCATAATTTATGCACAGGTAACGGTTTGTTCATCTGGAGCTGACAGCGTGTGACGCGACGGTTCGAGCGGCTTCCAGCGCGCTCGGGCCTAGACGGGCGGCCACGGTGCGGACAGGGAGCCGCCGGGGCTTCTCTTTCGGTGATTGAGTGAGGAGCGGAGAAATATGGCAGACGGGAAAAGTCTCGCGGTCAACCTCGAGCAACTGCGCGGAAGCTCGGCTTCCTTGCACGCCGACACGCACGAGGCGATGTCGGCGTTGGAGCAGATCTCCTCGGGCCCGATCACGTCGGGATTCGCCGCCCTCGGCGCGCTGTTCGACGAGGTGGGCGCCGCAGGCTCGGACATGATGGCCGCGTGGAGCGCGGCGGACGGCGCCCTGAAAGACCGCCTGGTCGGGACGGCCGAGCGGCTCGGAGCCTCGGCGGACCTCTACCACGCGGCCGATTCCGGCAACGCGGACGCGCTCGCCGTCGACATCGAGACGAAGAAAGGCTCGTAATGGGGAACGGGGCCTGGGGCGCGGTGACGGGGTTCGACCCCGCGGCCGCGCAGGGGATACAGGGGGCGCTGGCGGACCGAGCGGCTGGGCTGGGCGCGTTGTCGGCGAAGTTGGGCTCGGCCCGGCAGCTGCCGGGCTGGCAGGGGCAGGGCAAAGAGGCGGCCTCGGGGTCGTTCGAGGAGCCGCTGGGCTATCTCGCAGAGGCCAAGAGCGCGACGCAGCAGGCGCATGCGAAGGTCGGCGGCTTCGCGCAGGCGATGTCGGCGCTCAAGGCAAAGGCAGGCGAGGTCGAGCAGCGGGCCGCGCAGGCCGGGTTCTCGATCGGCCCGGACGGCTCGATCCGGGACTCGTACGCGTTGTCGGGGCTGGTGGAAAGCCTGTCGCCCGCGGACCGGGCGCGGTACGAGCAGGTGAAGGCGGAGCTGCCGGGCGAGGTGTCCGGGGTGCTCGCGCAGGCGGACCAGGCGAAGGCGCAGGCGGCGACCGGGCTGCAGGCGGCGGGGAACCTGATGGCGGTCAGCCAGCTCGGCACGGGCGCGGGCAAGCTCGACGCGCAGGCGGCGGGGAGCGATCTCACCCTCTACGTCGAGGGCCCGAAGCAGCCGGACGGGGTGAACCACGACCAGAACTTCCAGAAGGTCGTCGACCTCATCGACAGCGCGCAGAAGTCGGTCGACATGACGATGTACCACCTGGACGACCAGAACATGGAGGACGCCATGGTCCACGCCGCCCAGCGCGGGGTGAACGTGCGAGTCGTCCTCGACACCAGGGGCGAGACGAAGAAGAACCAGGCCGCGTACGACTACCTGACCGCGAACGGGGTCCACGTCATGTGGGACAGCGCGAACACCTCGGCGGACCCGGACACGGCGAACAAACTGGCCTACTACCACCAGAAGACGGTCACCGTGGACGGCGAGACGTCGGCGATGATGAGCGGCAACGCCGTCGCCGCCGACTACAAGACCACTCGCGACTTCGTGGTCATGGACACGAACAAGAACGATGTCGCAGCGATCCAGGACGTGTTCAACCACGACTTCGCGGGCACCGGTGACAAGAAGTACACCCCGCCGACCGGCGACAACCTCACGTGGAGCCCGACAACGGCGAAGGGCAACACGATCGCGCTCATCGACGGCGCGAAGCACACCCTCAACATCGAGAACGAGGAGATGGCGAGCCCGGACGTCGTCGACCACCTGGTCCAGGCCGCCCAAAGGGGCGTGGACGTGCACGTCACGATGACGAACAACCCGAGCTACTACGCGAACCTCGACAAACTCACCGAGGCCGGGGTCCAAGTGGACCTGTACGGGCGGTCCTCGGCGCCGTACGTCCACGCCAAGGACATCGTCGCGGACGGCAGCACCGCGTACGTCGGGTCGATCAACTTCTCGGAGAACTCGATGACCAACAACCGCGAGCTCGGGATCATCACGAGCGACCCCGGCGTTGTCTCAGGCATCAACACGACAGACGACTCCGACTTCGCGGGCGGCTACCGGTACAAGCACAGCACGGCCCCCACCACGGCTTCGACTCCGAGCAGCTAAGAATCCACGAGAACCAAGGAGTCATGATGGCGAGCGGGGCATGGAACGCGGTCAAAGGCTTCGACCCCGCTGCTGTGCGGAGCGTGCGGGACAGTTTGGCAGGCAGGCTCTCCGGCCTGTCGGACTTCTCCGCCAAGCTGCGATCCGCCCAGCAGCTGTCCGGATGGGACGGGCAGGCCAAGGAGGCCGCGTCGGGCTCGTTCGAGGAGCCGTTGCGCTATCTCGCGGAGGCGAAGAGCGCGGCGACGCAGGCGCATGACAAAGTCGGCCGCTTCGGCGATGTGATGGGCGCGCTCAAAGCACGAGCGGCGCAGATCGAGGAGCGGGCGGCGCAGAACGGGTTCATGATCGGGGCGGACGGCTCGATCCGGGACTCGTACGCCGCGACCGGCCTGCTCGCCGCCCTGAGCCCCGCCGAGCAGACGGCGCGCGCGCAGCTCGCCGCAGAGCTGCCCGTCGATGTCGCCTCGGTGCTCGACGACGCCAGTCAGGCGGGCTCGCAGACCGTCACCGGGCTCCAGGCGGCGAGCAGGCTGGCGACGGTGAGCCCGTTGGCGGCCACGGCGGCCGCGACATCCACGATCGCCCCGAAAAGCGGCGCCCTCACGCTCTACGTCGAAGGGCCGCACCAGGCGGACGGGGAGAACCACGACCAGAACTACCAGAAGGTCGTCGACCTCATCAACAGCGCGCAGACGAGCGTCGACATGACGATGTACCACCTGGACGACCAGAACATGGAGGACGCCCTCGTCAACGCGGCCAAGCGCGGGGTGAACGTGCGGGCCATCCTCGACACCAGGGGCGAGACGGCGAAGAACCAGGCCGCGTACGACTACCTGACCGCGAACGGAGTGCACGTCATCTGGGACTCCGCGAACACCTCGGCGGACCCGGACACGGCGAACAAGCTGGCCTACTACCACCAGAAGACGGTCACCGTGGACGCCAAGACGGCGGCGATCATGTCCGGCAACGCGGTCACCGCCGACTACGCGACGACGCGGGACTTCCTCGTCATGGACACCGACGCCCGCGACGTGTCGGCCATCGAGAAGACCTTCAACGCCGACTACGCGGGCACCGGGGACAAGAAGTTCACCCCGCTGAACGGGGACAACCTCACGTGGAGCCCGACCACGGCGAAGAGCAACACGCTGGCCCTCATCGACGGCGCCCAGCACACCCTCAACGTCGAGAACGAGGAGATGGCGAGCCCGGCGGTCGTCGACGCGCTGGTGAACGCGGCGAACCGGGGCGTGGACGTGCACGTCACGATGACGAACAACCCGAGCTACTACGCGAACCTCGACAAGCTCGCAGCCGCCGGGGTGGACGTGCGCCTGTACGCGCACAGCGCGGACACCTATATCCACGCGAAAGACATCGTGGCCGACGGGACCCAGGCGTACGTCGGGTCGATCAACTTCTCGGAGAACTCGATGACCAACAACCGCGAGCTGGGCGTCATCACCACGAACGCGGGCGTCGTCACCGGCATCGACGCCCAGGACACGCAGGACTGGAACGGCGGCTACACGTACAAGCCGACGACGACCACCACCACGACTCCGTAAACATCGACATCCGTCTGGGACGGGAGAGGAAGGCTTGGCATGGCAGACGGCGTTTGGGGCGCGGTCAAAGGCTTCGAGCCTGCTATCGCGCAGGGGATCCAGGGGGCATTGGCGGACCGGCAGGCCAAGCTTTCTGCTTTTCAGGGCATGCTCGGCTCTGTCCGGCAGCTGCCGGGCTGGCAGGGGCCGGGCAAGGACGCGGCCTCGGGCTCGTTCGGGGAGCCGCTGGGCTATCTCGCGGAGGCGAGGAGCGCGACGGAGCAGGCGCATGCGAAGGTCGGCGATTTCGCGCAGGCGATGTCGGCGCTCAAGGCAAAGGCGGGCGAGGTCGAGCAGCGGGCCGCGCGGGCTGGTTTCAGCATCGGCCCGGACGGCTCGATCCGGGACTCGTACGCGTTGTCGGGGCTGGTGGGAAGCCTGTCGCCCGCAGACCGCGCGGTGTACGAGCAGGTGAAGGCGGAGCTGCCGGGCGACGTGTCGTCCGTGCTCGCGCAGGCGGACCAGGCGAAGGCGCAGGCGGCGACCGGGTTGCAGGCGGCGGGCGACCTGATGGCGGTCAGCCAGCTCGGCGCGGGCGCGGACAGCACGACGGAGCCGGTCGGCGGCGACGAGCTGACCCTCTACGTCGAGGGCCCGCACCAGCCGGACGGCGTGAACCACGACTCGAACTTCCAGCAGGTCCTCAAGCTCATCGACGGCGCGCAGAAGAGCGTCGACGTCACGATGTACGAGTTCACCGACCCCGCGATGCGCGACGCGCTCGTCGCCGCGGCAGCGCGCGGGGTGAACGTCCGGGTCGTCCTCGACAAGACGGGGGAGCAGCAGAAAGACCAGCCTGTCTTCGACTACCTCAACGCGCACGGCGTCCAAGCGGTGTGGGACGACACGGCCGACTTCCGGTTCACCCACCAGAAGACGGTCACCGTGGACGGGGAGACCTCGGCGGTCATGACCGGCAACTTCACCCCGGAGTACTACGGCACGAGCCGGGACTTCGCGGTCATCGACACGAACAAGAACGACGTCGCGGCCATCCAGGACGTCTTCAACCACGATTTCGCCGGGATCGGCGGCACGAAGACGGACGGCTACATCCCCCCGAACGGGGACCACCTGGTGTGGAGCCCGACCACCGCGCAGACCAAGATCTTCGCGATGATCGACGGGGCGCAGCACACGTTGAGCCTCGACCAGCAGTACGTGGCCAGCCAGGACATCGCGGACCACCTCGTCGCCGCCGCGCAGCGGGGGGTCGACGTGAACCTCACCATGGTGAACAACCCGAGCTACTACAAGTACTGGGACCAGCTCGCCGCAGCGGGCGTGCACGTGCACCTCTACGGGCAGAACGCGGACACCTACATCCACGCGAAGAACATCGTGGCCGACAACAGCTCGGCCATCGTCGGGTCGATCAACCTCTCGGACAACTCGATGCTCAACAACCGCGAGCTCGCGATCCAGACCGACGACCTGGACGTCGTCTCAGGCCTCGGGACCACGAACGCGTCCGATTTCGCTGGCGGCTACGAGTACCGGCCCACCACGTCCAGCGCCGGGGGCTGAGCGGCGCACAGCGCTCTCACAGCTTCGACTTGCAAGAATAAGGCGTGTTTTTCGTTTTCCGCCCCGCGAGTCTTGTCTGCTGCGCGGCTGTTGTCGCGTTGCTCGCGGGTTGCGCCCCGGCGGGGCGCGGCCACGGCGCGCATGGGCCGTCCCATGCCGCTCCGTCCGCCGTGGGGCAGGCATTCCCCGCGCGCACGCTCGGCGGCGCGTCCGCCTCGCCGCAGGACCGCGAGCAGCTCGGGGACTTCTGCGGCTGGTACGCCGACGACCTGCCGGAGAGCATGGACACGGTCTCCGAGTTCCTCGGGGCGTTCGGCGTCGCGGGCGGCGATTACAGCGACTCGCGGATAGCTGTCCCGGCCGAGGAGGCCGCGCAATCGGCGGGGGACGCGGTCGACGCGCTCAACGGGTTTCTCGCGGCTTTCCCCGGCGGGCTTTCCGACCCGGCCCGCCGTGCCGTCCTCGGGCTGCGGGACGCGATGACCGCGCTGGCCTCGGCAATCCGAGACAAACAGGGCGCCGATCAGATCAATGCGCAAGTCGCGCTCTTCGACGAGGCATACAAGGCTCTGCGCCCCGCTTGCGCATAGCCCGGGGCCTGTGCGGCGATCTCCTGCGTTGTCGGTCGCTCGCGCACCTGCTCCGTGGCCTCCGCCTTTTGTGCGCGTCGTTCCCTTCCGCCTTGGATCTCATCCACACGGATTCCCCGGGGGCTTGGGCAAGGCAGCGGCAGGCTACGATTGACCGGAGCTAACTTTCCCCCGGCTTCCTCGGGGAGGATCGCACATGTGAAAGGCTAGAATCTATGACCACGCGCTATAACGGACTCGTCGCGGACTTCGCGGGCAACCTCGACTACAAAGTCGCCGACCTCTCGCTGGCGGACTTCGGCCGCAAGGAGATCCGCCTCGCCGAGCACGAGATGCCGGGGCTTATGGCGCTGCGCAAGGAGTACGCGGGCGTCTTCCCGCTCAAGGGCGCGCGGATCACCGGCTCCCTGCACATGACCATTCAGACCGCTGTGCTGATCGAGACCCTGGTCGACCTCGGCGCCGAGGTCCGCTGGGCCTCCTGCAACATCTTCTCCACCCAGGACCACGCCGCCGCTGCCGTGGTGGTCGGCCCGAACGGCACGTACGACGAGCCGAAGGGCGTGCCGGTCTTCGCGTGGAAGGGCGAGACCCTCGACGAGTACTGGTGGGCCTTGGACCGGGCGCTGACGTGGCCGGGCGAGCCCGCGAACATGATCCTCGACGACGGCGGGGACGCCACCATGCTGGTGCTGCGCGGGGCGCAGTACGAGAAGGCAGGCGTGGTGCCGCCGACGGAAGCGGACGACTCGGACGAGTGGCAGGCGTTCCTCAAGCTTGTGCGCGGCCTGTACGAGGCGCAGCCGACCAAGTGGACGGCCATCAGGGACTCGGTGCGCGGCGTCACCGAAGAGACCACGACCGGCGTGCTGCGCCTCTACCAGTTCTCCGCCGCCAAGGAGCTGCCGTTCCCGGCGATCAACGTCAACGACTCGGTCACGAAGAGCAAGTTCGACAACAAATACGGCTGCAGGCACTCCCTGGTCGACGGGATCAACCGGGCCACGGATGTGCTCATCGGCGGCAAGAAGGTCTTGGTCTGCGGCTACGGCGACGTGGGCAAGGGCTCGGTGCAGTCCCTCGCGGGCCAGGGCGCGCGCGTCACGGTCACCGAGATCGACCCGATCAACGCCCTGCAGGCGCTCATGGACGGCTACGACGTGAAGACGGTCGAGGAGGCGATCGGCGAGGCCGACATCGTCATCACCACCACGGGCAACGTCGGCATCATCACCCTTGAGCACATGCGGCAGATGAAGGACCAGGCCATCCTCGGCAACATCGGCCACTTCGACAACGAGATCGACATGCACGGGCTCACCCACGCGTCCGATGTCACCCGCGTCAACATCAAACCGCAGGTCGACCAGTTCTTCTTCGGCAACGGGAAGTCGATCGTCGTGCTCTCCGAGGGCAGGCTCCTGAACCTCGGCAACGCCACCGGGCACCCCTCGTTCGTGATGAGCAACAGCTTCTCGAACCAGGTCATCGCCCAGATCGAGCTGTGGACCAAGCCGAACGAGTACGGCAACGAGGTCTACCGGCTTCCGAAGCACTTGGACGAGAAGGTCGCCAAGATCCACGTCGAAGCGCTCGGCGGCACCCTCACCAAGCTCACCAAGGAGCAGGCGGAGTACATCGGCGTGGACGTCGAAGGGCCTTACAAGCCCGAGCACTACCGCTACTGAGTTTTCGGGGTCCGCGCGGCGATCTGCGGCGTTGTCGGCTCCTCGCGTACCGAGCTCGTTCCTCGCTGTTTCCGTACGCGTCGTCGCCTGCCGCCTTGCAGCTCATCCACGCGGGGATCCCCGAAAACGGGTCCGCGCGGCGATCTGCGGCGGATTTCTTGAAAGCGCTGTGGGCTAGAGTCTGGTCATGCTGATCACGGTCGAAGGCCTCGACGGGGCCGGGAAGAACACGCTCACAAGCGCCTTGAGCGACGCGTGGCGCGCGCGCGGCCTGAGCGTCGCCCAGGTGGCCTTCCCCCGGTACGGGCGGTCCGTCCACGCCGATGTGGCGGCGGAGTCGTTGCACGGGGCGTTCGACGGGCGGATCGCGGCGGACCCGCTCGGCATGGCCTTGCTTTTCGCGCTCGACCGGCACGAGGCCAAGGGCGAGCTCGAGACGCTTGCGCGGGCGCACGACATCGTGCTCTGCGACCGCTACGTCGCGAGCAACGCGGCATACGGCGCGGCCCGGCTCGGGGAGGACGGCGCAGGCCCGTTCGCCTCCTGGGTGCTGGAGTTCGAATTCGGGCGGCTCGGCCTGCCGAAGCCGGACCGGCAGCTGTTGCTCGCGACACCGCCCGGACTCGCTGCGCAGCGGGCGCGGGCGAGAGCCGCTTCGGACCCCGGTCGGGAGCGGGATTCCTACGAGCGAGACGCGGAGCTGCAAGAGCGGGTCGGCTCGGTGTACGCGCATCTGGCCGAGACCGGCTGGGCGGGTCAGTGGCGGGTTGTCGCCCCGGACTCCGGCCCAGCCGCCCTCGCGGCGGAGCTGGTCTAGCTCTGCGCGGCTTTCTCGGCGAGGGTCTTGTTCGCCACCGCCCACCGGTCTGCGGGCACTTCGCGCAGGATGACGGAGATGACCTCCGGAGGCGCGTCGAGCACCCGCTGGACGGTCGTGGTGAGCTCGGCGATGAGCTCGCGCAGCTGCTCGGGGCTTCGGCCTGCTTTCAAACTGACATCGAGAAGGGGCATAGTCGGTCCTTTCGGATCGTTGTGTCGGATGGCGAGTGCCGCCATCAGTATGACAACGCAGGAAGCCGCCAGGATCATCCAGTCGGATCAGGCTGATCCGAAGCCCCGAGGGGGCGGGGCCGCCGCATTCGAGGGCGTGTGCGGCGAGCGGGCGGTGCGATCCGCGCGGTCAGTGCGGCGCGGGGGAGAATTCTCGCCCGAGGACTCGGTCCAACCGGTGGCGGTACTCCTTGAGCTGGTCGCGCAGCGCGATGATCTCGCCGATCTCGTAGCCGAGGTCGGTGAGGATGCTTCCGATCATCGCGAGCGCCTGCGGCTGCAGCGCCACGCTGGCCTCGGTCGCCCGGAGCACCGTCACCCGGCCGTCGTGCGAGCTCTGCCGTCGCTCGACCAGGCCGGACGCCTCCAGCCGCTGCGTGAGCGGCGACACGGTGCCGTAGTCGAGGCGCATGATCTGGCCGAGCTCTTTCACGGTCAGCTCCTCGTGCTCCCACAGCACGAGAAGGACCAGGTATTGCGGGTAGGTGAGTCCCATCTCCTCCAGGTAGGGGCGGTAGGAGGCGGTCATCGACCGGGTTGTCGAATACAGGGCGAAGCACAGCTGCGCCCCGAGCCGGAGCGTCTCGATGCTTCCGGACTTCCCCGATGGTTCGACCACCTGTTCAGCCACGGCTTCTACGCCCTGTTGCATTTCAAAAGGATACAGGGAATGAAGCAGGCATACGGTGTCATGACGTGAACACCGAGAGGATGGTGTTGGAGGCCTCGCGGTCGCTGACCGTGATCCGAGTGCCGCCGGGATAGCCTTTCACCAGGACGCCTTCTTTCTCGAAGCCTCGGTGGAGGATTTCTGCTTCGATCTCGTCGCGATGCGCGACGTAGATGCAGTTGGCGAAGCTCGTCGGGACGTCGAGCCCGAGTAGCCGCAGCCTGCGGGCCAGGTGGTCGCGCTCGGCGGAGATCCGCTCGACCCGGCGCATCAGCTCGTGCTCGGCGTTGTAGCAGGCCTCGACTCCGATTTCGGCGAAGGCGTTGATCTCGAACGGGACCTGCCAGCGCTGGATCCGGGCGGCGAGCTCGGGCGAGCTGACCGCATAGCCCACGCGCACGGCGGCCAGCCCGAACGCTTTCGAAAACGTCCGCAGCACGATCACGTTCGGATGCTGGGCGATGATCGAGCCCACATCGGTCAGCTCGCCCGCCACGTCGAACTCGATGTACGCCTGGTCGAGGAGCACCGGGACGGCGGGATCCACTTTCGCCAAGAACGAGGACAGCTCGTCCTTGGTGATCCGGGAGCCGGTCGGGTTGTGCGGGCTGCACAGCGCGACGAGCCGGGTCGTGGCTTCGACGGCCTTGGCCATCCGGTCGAGGTCTTGCCGCCCGTCCGGAGCCAGCGGGATCTGTGTGCTCTGGCCCTGCACCATGCCGACCAAGATCGGGTAGCCGTCGAAGGTCGGGGTCGCCATCACGACCCGCTCGCCAGGGGCGACGAACTCCTGCAGGATGTGCATCAAGACCCCGGTGATGCCTGAGCCGACCGAGACCTGTCGGGGCTCGACCCCGATGCGGTCGGCGATCAGCCTGGGCAGCCGTCTGGGGAGGAACTCGGGGTAGCGGTTGGCCCGCTCCGTCGCGGCGGCCAGGGCGTGGCGGACCGAGGGGAGGGGGCCGAAGGGGTTCTCGTTCAGCGAGAGGAGGAGCCTGGCGGGCTGCGAGATGTCCGGATGGACCTCCGAGAGGATCGGGGGCACGATCATGGCCTTCCTCCCCAGCGCACGGCCGTCGCGCCCGCGAAATCGCCCGCGTGGGCGAAGGCGGCGAACATGACGATGTCGCCCTTTTTGACCCGGCCCTCGGAGACAGCGTGGTCGAAGGTGACGGGGATGCCTGCGGCGAACAGGTTGCCGCATTCGTCGAAGGTGTCCGGGTGGCGCTCGGCCGGGACCTCCAGCGCCTCGCGCCAGTTCCTCAGGAACAATCGGTTGGGCTGGTTGGTGACGAGCAGGTCGAGGTCTTTCGACGCGACCCCGATCCGCTCGCAGAGGGCGTGGGCCACTTCGGGCACCTGCCGGTTGCCCCTGGCGAGCACTTTGACGATCTTGCTCTCGGTGAACCCGACATGGCCTTCGCCCTCTCCTGGCTCCCAGTATTTGCGCGGCGGGTCGCATTGGTAGATCATTTCGCCCGCGTACTGGCCGTAGTTCCGCCATTCGACTCCGAGGATCGGCGACGCGTCCGAGACCTCCAAGAGGCCGACGCCCGCGCCGTCCCCTGGGATGGCGGCTTGGGACAGCGTGCGCACGTGGGGCTGGGTGAAGATCTGCCCGGCGCAGTTCTGCGCCGCCGCGATCACAGCCTTGGTCCCCGGCGCGGCTCCGGCGAGCAGTTTCTGGACGATGCTGATCATGTGCGGGAAGGCCGCGCAGCCGCCGTTGTGGATGTCGAGGATCCAGGTCGGCTTCATGCCGAGCCGCTGTGCCACTTCGCCTCCGCAGCCGACGAACGGCAGGTCGGGCAGCTGGGTGTGCATGATGAGCACATCCGCCTCGGTGATGGCCTGAGCGCCGTGGCGCTCGACGATCCCGGCGGCCGCGCGCTCGATCATGTCCACGGCGGTCTCGTCCTTGGCGACGTGATGGCGGAACTTCGGCGCTTTGAACATGACGTTGTCGCTGAGCTCGTCCGACTCGGCGACATGGGCGTACCAGTCGGCGGAGACTCGGTTCTTCGGCAGGTAGCTCGCGATGTCGACAAGGCTGAGCGTGGTCATTCTTTTCTCCCATCCTGTTGCATCCAATCCGGGGTGATTGGCTGTCCTTTGGCGTGGCGGTGCTCGCAGATAGCTTTCAAATTGCGCAATTCGAGGACGTGTCCCGCGTAGAACAAGTCCCAGAAGTCGCCGACCCACACGGGCCTGCCTTCCGGGGCGGCCTGCGGGAACGGGTTTTTGTCGTAGAAGGGGTGGTGGCAGTTGGTCCACAGCACCACCGAGCCCGGCTTGTCGAGCACCAGCTGCGCGTCGATGACGCGCATGAGGTAGATCATCCACAGGTGCTCGCCCTGGTCCCACGCGCAGTGGTAGTCCACCGTGCGGGCCTCGGGGTTGGCGACCGTGCGGGTGTAGATCTTGGTGGGCACGGCGCCAGGGCGCTTGCCGATCCGGTCGTCGGAGATCCACAGGCCCGGAGTCTCGGTCTTCTCGAAGCCCCGCAGGCTGTAGGTCCATTCCTCAAGGCTGAGCGTGTTCGAGAGGTACTCGTAGACCTCGTCGGGCGGCGCGTCGATGAAGTCTTGGATGCTGCAGTACTGGCCGTAGACCTGCTCGTGCGGGTAGACCGACCGGGTCATGTCCACGACGAGGGGCATGCCCTCTTTGACGCTGATGTTTTCGATGCGGTAGACGTCGGGGACGTCGAAGTCGGGAGCGGGATCGGTGCTCGTCGGGGTATTGGCGGCGGTTGTCATGCGGTTAACTCCTTCAGGAACGGGATGAATGGGGGTATTTCGTCGGGATCGCAGGTCAGAGAGATGAACACGGGCCCAGGCTCGGCGACGGTCTCGTCGAGCGCCGACTCGAACTCGGCGAGGGTGTTCGCGGCTCGGGACGGGAGGCGCGGGAGCAGCGTCCCGACGGCCTCGCCGATCCTGGCCTCGAAGAACCGGTTGAAGCTGTACTCGCCGGAGTAGTAGAGCTGTTCGCGGGTCACGCACATGGCGTGCGCGTTGTTGTTGAAAATCACGAACGTCACCGGGGCCTGCTGCTCGACGGCGGTGTGGACCTCGAAGCCGTGCATGAAGAACGCGCCGTCGCCCGCGACGACGAACGTCCGCCGTCTTCTGCCGAACGAGCTGCCGATCCCGGCCCCGAACGCGTAGCCCATGCCGCCCATCCCGAGCGCGACGACGAACCTGCCGCCGTCGGCGACCGGCAGATAGTGGACCACCGAGGCTCCGGTGTTGCCCGCGTCGGCGAACACGTCCGCCCCGGGCGGGATCCGTTTGGCGAGCGCCGCGACGGCTTCGCGGTAGGCGACTCCGGGGGCGCCCCCCTGCGATCCGTTCCGGGCGGGCACGCTCAGCGGCTGGATCGCCGCGAGGTCGGGGCGATCTGGCTGTCTCGGGCGGGCTTCCCCCGCGAGCGAGGCGAGGCTGTGCTTGAGCGGGCCGATCGCGCTGTGCTCGACGTCGACGAACGGGGGGCGCGAGCCGAGGTGCAGGAGCCGGGTGCGGCCCAGCGCCTCTTCCATCCCGCCGCGCGCCATGAGCGGCATCCGCGCGCCTGCCAAGACGCACACCTCGGCGTTGGCGACGAGGTCCGGGACGCCGCGATAGCCCATGATCCCGCAGATCCCGGCGAAGAGCGGGTGGTTGTTGCAGATGGCGTCTTTCGCGTCCGGGGCGACAAGCACCGGAGCGCCGTGCGCGGTGGCGAAGGACTCGAGCTCGGCCCTCGCGTCGGCGCGGGCGACCTCGGGGCCTGCGATGACGACGACGCGCGCCGCCTGCGCGAGCATGCGCTCCGCCTCGTGAAGGCCGTCGGCGAGGCGGGGCCGCGACGGTTCGGAGGGCAGGGCCCGCTCGGGCAATGCCCGCTCGGCGAGCTCGGCCTGTTGGACGTTCTTGGGCAGGAGGAGCACGGCGGGCCCGCCTGCGCGGGCGGCCGCGATAGCCTGCTCCAACAGTTCGGGGACCTCGTCCGCGCTGGTCGCCTTCGCGCAAAACCGGGAGACGTGGGAGAAAAGGCCGACTGCGTCGATCGTCCCCGCCCGGCTGCTGGTGTCTTGGAAGGCTCCCCGCCCCTCGAGCGCGGTCGGCGGTTGGCCGACGAGGGCCAGCACGGGCACCTCGGAGTCGAAGGCCTCGCCGAGCCCCGCGACCAGGTTCAGCGCTCCGCCGCCCGAAGTCGCGATGACCACGCCGAGCCGGTTGGTGGTGCGCGCGTAGCCGTCGGCCATAGTGGCGGCTCCGAACTCGTGTTTTGCCACGATCCCGCGCAATTTGGGCCCGAGCCGGTCGATGGCGTCGTACACGTCCTCGATGTTCGCGCCGTCGACCCCGAAGATCGTGTCGGTGCCCTCGTCCGCGATGCGGGCGACGATATGGTCTGCGACGCTCCTCGTTGAGCTGCGGGTGGCCATCGGATGCCTTTCCAGGGATCGGCGGGCGGCAGATACAGTGCCCGAGATCGAAGAAAAATATTCAATTGCGAACGATGTATCGTGCTCGATGCTAGTTCTGCGGCGGGTGGAAAGCAAGGTTTTTCAGGAGAAAATCAGGAGAAAACCAGGTCCGCTCCGGCCGAAATCGCGCTGCCTGCGAGTTCGGCGTCGCGGTGTCACGGCGCGCCGTCTGGACCGTTATCAGGTCGAGATGCGACCATGTGCCCATGCGACAGCGGATACTAGTGGTGGACGACGACGTGGCTTTGGCCGAAATGCTGACCATCGTCTTGCGCGGAGAAGGGTTCGACCCGGTTGTCGTCTCCGACGGCAGCAAGGTGTTGCCAGCGGTTCGGGAGCTGCGCCCGGACCTGGTGCTCCTCGACGTGATGCTCCCCGGGCTCAACGGCATCGACGTGTGCCGCCAGGTGCGGGCCGAGTCCGGCGTCCCGATCGTCATGCTCACCGCGCGCACCGACACTATCGACGTGGTCGTCGGCCTTGAGTCTGGCGCGGACGACTACGTGATGAAGCCGTTCAAGCCGAAGGAGCTGGTGGCCAGGGTCCGGGCCCGGCTGCGGCGCAACGAGGTGGCCGCGCCCGAGGTGCTGACCATCGACGACGTCGAGATCGACGTGCTCGCCCACCGGGTGAGCCGGGGCGACCAGATCATCTCCCTCACCCCCCTTGAGTTCGACCTGCTCGTCGCGCTCGCGCGCAAGCCCCGCCAGGTGTTCACCCGCGAGGTCCTGCTCGAACAGGTGTGGGGCTACCGCCACCCGGCGGACACCCGGCTGGTGAACGTCCACGTGCAGCGCCTGCGCGCCAAGGTCGAAAAAGATCCCGACGCCCCGCGCGTCGTGCTCACGGTGAGGGGTGTCGGCTACAAGGCCGGCCCGCCCTGATCTGGGGTCGCGGCCCAGATGGCGCCTCGCTGCGTTGCTCCGCTCCTCGTGTACCGGC
Source organism: Segniliparus sp. (assembly GCF_051660745.1). Classification (NCBI taxonomy): domain Bacteria; kingdom Bacillati; phylum Actinomycetota; class Actinomycetes; order Mycobacteriales; family Segniliparaceae; genus Segniliparus; species Segniliparus sp. The sequence goes on from NZ_JBOFQF010000037.1 coordinate 67,970, forward strand.
TCGTTCCTCGCTGGGCCCGTGCGCGTCGTCCCGGTGCGCCTTGCGATGCGTCCATCTGGATCCACGATGACTCAGCATGGAATCAGGCCCTTTCGGAATGGTTGCCATGCTTCACTGGATCTATGACTGGAGTTGAAGGCGCGTGATCGGGGGAAGTCGTCGCTTACAGCACGGTCCCGCCACCTTCTTGACCTGGCTGGAGCGCGCCTCGCGGGTTGTCGGGCGGCGTTGGCGGCGTTCGCTGCAGCTGCGGGTTTTGGTGTCCGCGATGGGGCTGTCCCTGGCGTTGATGCTGGTGCTCGGGTTCTTCTTGTCGAGCCAGATCGCCGACCGGTTGCTGACGCAGAAGATCACGGCGGCCTCGGACGAGCTCGCCCGCGCGCGCGCCACCGTCGAGAGCGAGCTGGCGGGCATGGGGGAGTCCGAGGGGGTGGAGAGCAGGATGCGGGCGGTCCGGCTCCGGCTCTCCGATCCCGGTTCGGCGGCAGGCCTTGCCGGGGTGTTCGACTCCGTGATCATCGTTCCGGAGAACGGCACGCAAGGGAAGGTCGTCCTCGGGCCGAGCCAAACGGTGAGCGAGGCCTTGCAGGACTTCGTGCGCTCCGGGCAGGTCAGCTACACCTATGCCACCGAGCCCGCGCAGGACGGGGGGACGCGGCCGGTGCTCGTCATGGGCACCCCGATGGCCACCGGGGCGGTCGGGGTGCAGCTCTATCTGATCTTCCAGCTGTCCAACGAGGAGTCCACGCTCAATCTCGTGCAGCGCAACCTGATCACCGGCGGGCTGGTGCTCTCCATCCTGATGGCTGCGGTGTCGATGTTCGTGGCGAGGCAAGTGGTGCTGCCGGTGCGCCAGACCGCGCGGATCGCGGTCAGGTTCGCCAACGGCAGGCTCGACGAGCGGGTGCCCGTGCGCGGCGAGGACGATTTGGCGCGTCTGGCGATGTCGTTCAACGAAATGGCCGAAAGCTTGTCCAGGCAGATCGTCCAGCTGGAGGAGTACGGCCAGCTGCAGCGGCAGTTCACCTCCGACGTGAGCCACGAGCTTCGCACGCCGCTCACCACGGTGCGCCTCGCCGCCGATCTCATCCACGGCTCCCGCGACGAGCTCTCGCCGGCTTTGGCCCGGTCCTCGGAGCTGCTGGAGGCAGAGCTGGACCGGTTCGAATCCCTGCTCACGTCGCTCCTGGAGATCTCACGGCACGACGCCGGGGTCGCGGACCTCTCCGCCGAGCAAGTCGACCTGCGCCGTTGCGTCTATGCCGCCGTTGACGTCGTCGAGCAGGGGGCGAAGAGCTCGGGCACGGTGATCCAGCTCGACCTCCCGGAGACGCCGGTGATCGCCGAGGTGGACCAGCGCCGCGTGGAGCGAGTGCTGCGCAACCTCTTGGCCAATGCCGTCGACCACGGCGAGTCGCGTCCGGTGCAGGTGAAGATGCGGGCCGACACCGACGCGGTGGCGATCACCGTCCGGGACTGGGGCGTCGGCCTCAAGCCCGGCGAGGAAAAACTCGTCTTCAACCGTTTCTGGCGGGCAGACCCGTCACGTGTGCGCCGGATGGGCGGCACCGGCCTCGGCCTCGCGATCAGCTACGAGGACGCGCGGCTGCACCAAGGCCGGTTGGAGGCCTGGGGCGAGCCGGGCCGGGGGGCCTGTTTCCGGTTGACGCTGCCGTTGGTGCGCGGGCACAAGGTGGTGGGCAGCCCGCTGCCGCTCAAACCGGCAAGCCCGCAACGTATTCCGTCTGCCCACGAACTCCGCGAGGTGCTCGCGGATTCCCCGCCGCTCAGGGGCAAGACAGATGAAGAATGATGGGGACAGACGAGTGACACGACAGCCCTCCTTCCAGTTCCGCGCGGTCCTTCTGGGCTTGTGCGTGGCGCTTCTCGCGTCGTGCGCGACCATCCCGACCGGCAGCCCGCCGCACGCGCTCGGCCCCGTGCAGCGCGCCGCGGGAGCCCAGGACACGATGGCCGTCCCCGAGCCGTCCCCAGGCATGTCGCCCGAGACGCTGATCCGAGATTTCTTGAAGGCCTCGGTCGATCCGGCCGCCCGGCACGGGAAGGCTCGCGAGTTCCTCACCGAGGAGGCCGCGCGCACCTGGGACGACTCGCCGGGGGGCACGATCATCGACACGATCGACGTGCTCCTGCCCGAGGACCAGAACGAGCACCAGGCCGACCGGATGCGCTTCCAGATCCGCGCGATCGCGATCGGGCACATCGAGTCCGACGGAGTCGTCGGCCGGGACGACACGGCCGTGGCCCGCCAGATCGAAGTGACCCGAGTGCGCGGGGAGTGGCGGATCAGCTCGCTCGACAAGGGCGTGCTGGCGGACGCCAAGCAGTTCCAATACCGCTACCAGCGCCGCAACCTGTACTTCTTGAACCCGTCGGGGGCGCAGCTGGTGCCAGACCCCCGGTGGGTCTCCGGCGATCCGACAGCGCTCGCCGAGCAGCTCGTCCAGCTCCTCATCAACGGGCCGAGGCCGCTCTTGTCGAGCGCGGTGCGCACGCAGTTCCCCCAGCACGCGGCGTTGCGCTCGCCGGTCGCGCGGGTGGCCGGGCAGCCGGGGAATCCCAACGCCCACGGGCTGAGCATCGATTTCAAGGGGCTCGGAGAGCTCGACCAGAAAGGAAAGCAGCTCCTCGCCGCGCAGGTGATCTGGACGTTGGCCTCGGCAGGGATCACCGGCCCGTATTTGATCTCGGTCGGCGGGATACCGGTGGAAGACCGGTTGAGCGCGGGATGGACGACGAACGACGTCGGGCCGTGGGACCCGACCGGGGAAAGCTCCGGGAACACGATGTACGCGGTGTACGGGGGGACCTTGGCGCGGGTCACCGACCGAGGGGTGCAGAAGGTCGCCGGGGCGCTCGGCGTAGTGAACTCGATCCTCACCGCCGCCGTGAACGACCAGGAGAGCTACGCGGCGGCGGTGGTGAAAGGCCCGGACGGCTCCGCGCAGCTGATGGTGGGCCCGCCGGACAAGACGGTGAACTTGGGAGCGACCGCCGAGCACACGATGACCAGGCCGACATGGACCCCGGACGGGTTGAAGGTGTGGACGGTGCTCGACGGCTCCGTTGTGGCCTGCGCGAGCGTCGACGCGAACGGCCAGCTGACCCGTTCCGACGTGGACATCTCAGAGCTCGGCCGCACCCCGCAAGACGGCCCGATCACCGAGCTGCGGCTGTCCCACGACGGCGTGCGGGCCGCGCTCGTGGTGGGCGGCAGGCTCATCACGATGAACGTCCGCCAGAACGCGGAGGGCGGCTACTCGTTGACCGACGCGCAGTCGCTGCTCACCTCGAACCCGGAGCACCCCGTGCAGGTGACGAGCGTCGACTGGGGCGCGGGCGACGTGCTGTACGTGGCGCAGGCGCTCGCAGGCCCCCCGGGGCTCGAGCCCCCGGTGCTCGAAGTCCCCGTCGGCAGCCCGTTCTCCACCCCGATCCCGACCCGGAACCTCACCCCGCCGATCTCGTCCATCACCGCCTCGTCGACGATGATCTATGTGACGGACTCCCGGGCTGTGCTCCAGCTGCGCAGGAACGGCGGCCCGGAGGATTTCTGGAAAGAAATACCGATGCTGCACGGGACGCTTTCCACCATCATCCTGCCGAAATAGCGTCTCCGGGGTCCGTGCGGCGATCTGCGGCGTTGCGGCGGCCCTCGTGTGTGCCTCCGCTCCCTAACACACCACGGGCCGCCGCGCCTTGCATCTCATCCACACGGGGCTCCCCGGATACTTCCATGCGATGTGGTCGTGTTCCGAAAAATGAGGTCCGGTTTTTGTCGGTGCTCTGGCGCACCATGGCGGCATGGATTTCCTGGAGGGGTTGCAATGGGCCGGCCGGTCGGTGCTCGATGTGCTCGTGCCGCAGGAGTGCGGCGGCTGCCGGGCGAGGGGCGTGGCGTGGTGCGATTGCTGCGATCGGGAGACAAGTCCGCGCCCGCGCCTTGTGCGCCCCGAGTTCGATCCGGGCGTGCCGGTCTATTCGAGCGGGCGATACGGCGGAGCGCGCCGCTCTGCCGTGCTCGCCGCGAAGGCGCACGGCCGTCGCGACATGGGGGGTGTCCTTGGAGAGCGCCTGGCCCGCGTCCTTGCCGAGTTGCGCCGCCGAGACGTGCTTCCCCCAGGGCGGGGGTTGCGGCTCGTGCCCGCGCCGTCGCGCGCCCGCGTGTCGCGGGCGAGGGGAGGGGACCCGGTGCTCCGGATGGCCGCCGCGGCCTCGGCGATCTTGCCGAGGACCGATGTCGAAGATCTGCTCCGCTACCGGATCGGCGTTCGCGACTCGGTGGGGCTCGGGGCTTCGGAGCGGTTCGCGAATGTCCGGGGCAGGGCCAGGGTGCGCGCGCGTCCGAGCCCTGCCGTCGGGCGGTCGACGGTGCTCGTCGACGACGTGCTCACGTCGGGGTCCACGGCGTGCGAGGCAGTTCGCGCGCTCGCCGGGGCGCAGGTTTTTGTCGCGGCGGTCGTTGTGGTCGCAGGCTGAGCAGACATCGCTCTGAACAAAGAATGACGTCGAGTTAATCACTCGCCGACGGGCCGGGGTGGCAAGATCGCGAAAATGCGACTACCGTCACATGTAGCGGACATGGCGACAAGTCCGAATCGGACCGCCTGTTCGCTGCCTAGAGGCCGCGCGCAGGGCCGCGCCGACCGAGGCCGGAGAACTCAGGAGGTTCGAGAATGACCCAGCAGTTGGCAGCCAGGCAGGACACGGCGCGTGTCAATGGGGAAGACACAGGCGCGGAGGCCGAATCCCATCCAAACATCGTGGTGACCGGTCGTCGGGTCGTCGTCCCCGAGCATTTTCGGGAACATGTCGCGGAGAAGCTGTTACGTCTGGAGAAGTTCGACTCGCGCTGCCACAGGGTCGAGGTGGAGCTCGCCCATGAGACGAACCCCCGGCAGTCCAAACAATGCCAACGAGTCCAGTTGACCGTGCTCGGCAGGGGTCCGGTGGTCCGCGCCGAAGCCAGGGCGGAGAACTTCTACGCCGCTTTGGAGCTCGCGGGGGACAAGCTGATGGAGCGGCTGCGCCGCAGCAAGGACCGCCGCCAAGTGCACCAGGGGCAGCACCGGCCGACCTCCGTCGCCGAGGCGACGGCGAGCGGCTTCGTCGCGCAGGCCCCCTCGCCGAACGGGGTCGCTCCGCATGCCGGGCCCGCTCCCACCGGGCTTGTCGCGGAACAGGCCGAGGGGGGCGTCCCGTCCGGGGCGCCGCAACTGGAGCAGTGGGACGTCGAGGTGGACAAGGAGCCTTCCGGGCCGGGCCAGATCGTCCGGGTCAAATCGCACCCCGCCGCCCCGATGAGCGTTGACGAGGCGCTTTCGCACATGGAGCTGGTCGGCCACGATTTCTATCTCTTCCACGACGAGGCGACCGGGCTGCCTTCGGTGGTGTACCGCAGGCATGCCTTCGACTACGGGCTGATCCGATTGGAACAATAAGGGTCGAGCGCTCTTCCTGAGGTGTCCAGGCGGATGAGATGCGAGGCAGCAGGAACCGACGTGCACGGAGGCGGCTATGGGCACACGAGGTTCCGATAACGCCGCAGATCGCCGCCTGGCTCTCAGGAATTACGAGTTCGCGTCGCGCCAGCGCAGGGCCTCGTTGAGGGTGGTGAAGTCGTAGTCGGGGCCGCCGACGCCGACGGTGAAGAGCGTGACTCCCGCCGCGAGGAAGTCGTCGGCCACGCTCGGCGCTTGCGCGGGGTCGACGGCTTTGATGACGGTGCTCCCCGAACCCGGCCAGTTCATCGAGCGCTCGATCTGCGAGACGTCTCGGCCGACAGCCGCGCCGTGCTCTTCGAGCACCGCGCTCTTGCGGACGAACTCGGGCAGCGGGAGGAAGCTGTGCCAGATGTCCGCGTGTTTGGCCACCTCGCGCAGAGTCTTGCGCTCGCCGCTGCCGCCGATCAGGATCGGCAGCGGACCGACAGGCGGGGGGTTGAGCTTCGTGAGGCGGGCTTTGACCCGGTCGAGGCTGTCCGCGAAGAGGCCGAGCCGGGAGCCTGCGGTGCCGAACTCGTAGCCGTACTCGTCGTAGTCCTTCTCGAACCAGCCCGCCCCGACACCGAGGACGACCCTGCCGCCGGAGATGTGGTCGACGGTGCGGGCGATATCGGCGAGGAGATCGGGATTGCGGTAGCCGAGGCAGGTGACCAGCACGCCGAGCTCGACATGGGAGGTCTGCTCGGCCCATGCCGCGAGCAGCGTCCAGCCGTCGCCGAAGTGCGTCCCGTCGGGGTCGCCGTGCAACGGGTAGAAGTGGTCCCAGTTGAAAATGACGTCCACGCCCGCGTCTTCGGCCCGTGACACCGCGTCGCGGATCGCGTGGTAGTCGTGGGCGTGCTGTTGCTGGAGTTGCACACCGATGCGGATCTTGCGGGCCATGGCTGCGCCTTTCAAAGCGGTGGGTCGGGGCGTGCCCCGAGCATAACGCGCCCAGCCGGCTCCGTCCCCTAGTATGGATGCGTTCGCCGGATATTGCTCCGGCTGGAGAAAACCGCCGGGCAGGGGATAGGAACTTGCCTGGCGACGAGAGAAATGGGTGCCCAGGTGTCGTTGCTCGACAGGCTGCTGCGAATCGGAGAAGGCCGGGCGATCAAGCGTCTCGGCAACGTCGTGAGCCAGGTCAATGCTCTCTCCGACGAGTTCGAGAAACTGACCGAGGCCGAGCTCCGGGCGAAGACGGACGAGTTCAAGAAGCGGCACGAGGACGGCGAGAGCCTCGACGACTTGCTGGTCGAGGCGTTCGCCACCGCTCGGGAGGCCTCCCGGCGAGTGCTGTCGCAGCGCCACTTCGACGTGCAGGTCATGGGCGGCGCGGCGCTGCACTACGGCAACATCGCCGAGATGAAGACGGGCGAGGGCAAGACCCTCACCTGTGTCCTGCCCGCGTACCTCAACGCCTTGACGGGCGAAGGCGTGCACGTCGTGACGACCAACGACTATCTGGCCAAGCGCGACTCCGAGTGGATGGGCCGCGTGCACCGCTTCCTCGGCCTGAACGTCGGCGCCATCCTGGCCGGGGGCGGCTCGGCCCGTCGTCGGGAGTCGTACCACGCCGACATCACCTACGGGACGAACAACGAGTTCGGCTTCGACTACCTGCGCGACAACATGGCCCACAACGTGAACGACCTGGTGCAGCGCGGCCATTCGTTCGCCATCGTGGACGAGGTCGACTCCATCCTCATCGACGAGGCCCGCACCCCGCTCATCATCTCCGGCCCGGCCGACTCCTCCTCGAAGTGGTACGTGGAGTTCGCCCGGATCGCCGAGCGCATGCAGAAAGACGTGCATTACGAGGTGGACCTGCGCAAGCGCACCGTGGGGGTGAGCGAGGCGGGCGTCGGCTTCGTGGAGGACCAGCTCGGCATCGGCAACCTCTACGAGGCGGCGAACTCGGCGCTGGTCAGCTACCTCAACAACGCGGTCAAGGCCAAAGAGCTCTTCATCCGGGACAAGGACTACCTGGTCCAGAGCGGGGAAGTGCTCATCGTCGACGAGCACACCGGCAGGCTCCTCGTGGGCAGGCGCTACAACGAAGGCCTGCACCAGGCCATCGAGGCCAAGGAGAACGTCGAGGTCAAGGCGGAGAACCAGACCTTCGCCACAATCACCTTGCAGAACTACTTCCGCCTCTACGACAAGCTCGCGGGCATGACCGGCACCGCCCGGACCGAGGCGAGCGAGTTCCAGCAGATCTACAAGCTCGGCGTGGTCTCGATCCCCACGAACCGGAGCATGGTCCGCGCCGACCAGGCCGACCTCATCTACCGCACGCAGGACGCGAAGTTCGACGCCGTGGTGGAAGACGTGGCCGTGCGGCACAAGAAGGGGCAGCCGGTGCTCATCGGCACCACGAGCGTGGAGCGCTCCGAGACGCTCTCGCGCCTCTTGAAGAAGCAGGGCGTGCCGCACACCGTGCTCAACGCGAAGTACCACGAGCAGGAGGCGGCGATCATCGCCCGCGCGGGCAAGCTCGGCGCGGTCACGGTGGCGACGAACATGGCGGGCCGAGGCACGGACATCGTGCTCGGCGGCAACGTCGACGTCATCGCCGACGAGCGCCTGCGCGAGCAGGGCCTCGACCCGGTCGGCACCCCCGAGGAGTACGAGGCCCAGTGGGAGCCGACGCTGGTCGAGGTCAAGCAGGAGGCCGAGGAGGAGGCGAAGAAGGTCCGCAAGGCGGGCGGGCTCTATGTCCTCGGCACCGAGCGCCACGAGTCCCGCCGGATCGACAACCAGCTCCGAGGCCGCGCAGGCCGCCAGGGCGACCCGGGCGAGTCGCGGTTCTACCTCTCCCTCGGCGACGAGCTGATGCGCCGGTTCAACCAGGGCATCTTGGAGTTCGCGCTGCGCAGCGGCGGGCAGCCCGACGACGTCCCGCTCGAGCACAAGCTCGTGACCAGGGCGATCAAGACCGCCCAGACCGATATCGAGCAGATGAACTTCGAGAGCCGCAAGAACGTCCTCAAATACGACGACGTGATGAACGAGCAGCGCAAGGTCATCTACGCCGAGCGCAGGCGGATCCTCGAAGGCGAGGACCTCGGCGACCAGGTGCAGCACATGGTCACGGACACGATCACCGCGTACGTCAGCGGCGCGACCGCAGAAGGGTACGCGGAGGACTGGGACCTCGGCGCGCTGTGGGCGGCGCTGCGCACGCTCTACCCGGTCGGGATCGCTCCGGAAGAGGCCGTCCCGACCGACAAGAAAGGCCAGCGCAAGGACGTGAGCTCCGAGGAGCTGCTCGAAACGGTCCTCGAAGACGCCCGCTCGCACTACAAGAAGCGCACCGAGGAGATCGACTCCGTCGTCGGCGAGGGCGGGATGGCGCAGCTGGAGCGGATGATCATGCTGCAGGTCCTCGACCGGAAATGGCGCGAGCACCTCTACGAGATGGACTACCTCAAGGAGGGCATCGGCCTGCGGGCGATGGCCCAGCGCGACCCCTTGGTCGAGTACCAGCGCGAGGGCTTCGACATGTTCACCGGCATGCTCGACGGGCTCAAGGAAGAAGTGGTCGGCTTCCTCTTCAACGTGAACGTCACTGTGGAGACCCCGCCCCAGCAGGGCCAGGCGCCCGCCGATGCGGCCCAGGCCGAACAGGACCCCGCCGCGCCGGAGGAGCATCCCCAGCTGCAGGTCGGCGGCGCGGCCGAGCCCGAGTCCGAGCCCGAGGAGGCGCTCACCTACACGGCTCCGGGCGAGGACGGCTCGGCTGTGGTGAGCCGCAGCCCCGCGCCGGGCGAGCTCCCTTCGAGCACGCGCCGGGAGCGTCGTGCCGCAGCTCGGAGGCAGGGACGGTGACGCAAGCGTCCGAGCCTTCGCCGGGCCAGGCGAAGGAGCCTTGGCGGGTGTTCGTCCCCGCGACGTTGGGCCTCTTGGCCCAATGGCTGGAGTCCGGCGAGATCAGGCCCCGGTCGGGCACGGCGTTCGCGGTCACGCCCGCCTTGCGCGAGGCGTACGCCAGCGGCGACGAGGAGGAGCTCGCCGAAGTGGCGCTGGACGAGGCCGCGCTGGCTTCGTTGCGCCTGTTGTCCGAGGAGGAGGGCGCAGCCCCGTCGTTGCGCGTGGTGCTGGTCCTGGAGATCCCCGAGGTCGAGCTGCGCCCGGACCTCGACGACGCGGTGGCGCGGGTGGGAAGCCCGATCGGGCTCGACGCGGTCGACTGCCTCTACGTCGACCTGCTCTCGGCGAAAGACGTCGTGGCCAAGGCCGCCCTGGTGGTCGACTCGGCGGACCTCGGCGACCCGGACGCGGAGCACGTCGTGGCGGACGCCCAGGACGAGCCGCTTGCGTGGTACGCCTCGACAGAGTTGTCTTTAGTGCTGCATTTGGCCGATTGACCCCGGCCCAGCGGGCGGTCTCGGCTCCTCGCGTATTGCGTTAATCGCTCGTCGGCGTTGCTGGCTAGACTCGGCCTATGAGTTTCAAAGCGTGGCTCGAAAAGCCTGCACAGCACATTCCGACGCGGAACTGGGGCGTGAACATGGTCCGGGGCGCCGCCGCCCGGCTCTCGCATCCGCTGTTGCCGGACGACTACGCACAGCTCTTCCATCCGCTGTGGTCGGCGCGCGAGCTGCGCGGCCAGATCATCGACGTCCGCCCGGAGACGGCGGACTCGACCACATTGGTGATCCGTCCGGGCTGGGGGTTCGACCCGAGGTTCGTCCCGGGCCAGCATGTCGGCATCGGCGTGCGGATCGACGGGCGGTGGGTGTGGCGCTCGTACTCGCTGACGAGCGTTCCGACGTACTCCATCCGCAACCGGGCGTTGCACGCCCCGCTGTCGGTGACAGTGCGCGCGGTGCCGGAGGGCAGGCTCTCCACGCACCTGACTTCGGGGGTGCGGCCCGGGACTGTGGTGCGGCTGCAAGCCCCCGCAGGGGATTTCCGCCTGCCGGACCCGCTGCCCGAGAAGGCGTTGTTCATCACGGCGGGCAGCGGGATCACCCCGGTCATGTCGATGCTTCGCTCCCTCGCGCGCCAAGGCATGCCGATCGATGTCGCGCATGTGCACTCGGAGCGGACCGAGGCGGGGGTTATTTTCGGCTCCGAGCTGCGCGAGCTCGACGAGAAGTTCCCCGGCCTGCGCCTCCACCTCCAGCTCACCGGCACGCAAGGGCGCCTCGACGAGCAGCGGCTGGCCGAGCTCGTCCCGGATTGGCAGGAGCGGCGGACGTGGGCCTGCGGGCCTCCCGAGCTGTTGGATTCGCTTGTCTCGTGGTGGTCCGCGGCAGGCGTGGAAGACCGCCTGAAGATGGAGCAGTTCGCGTTGCGCCGCAAGGGCGCGACGGAGGGCTCCGGCGGGTTGGGCGGCGTGATCCGGTTCGCCCGCTCGAAGAAAGAAGCGGATGCGGACGGGGCGACGACGATCCTCGAGGCGGGGGAGGGCGTTGGTCTCGTGCTGCCCTTCGGCTGCCGGATGGGCATTTGCCACACCTGCTCCGCGCAGCTCTCCGAAGGCACTGCGTGTGATCTGCGCAACGGTCACATCTACGAGGAGGGCGAGCGCATACAAACGTGCTGCACCACGCCTGTTGGTAACTGCGTTATAGACCTATAGTCGTCAGTGGGACTAGTCACATAGCGCAAGCGGTAGTCACATAAATGGGTGACATTCTCTAGTCTTGGGCACAGTCCAGGCTTGGGCACGCGCTCCCCTTCCGAGCGCGAGGCGAAAAACTTTCGGAGGCCGATATGGCGATCAGCGACATCAAAGAATTCGCGCACCTCACCGAGGCGGACGTGGAGGCGATCGGGCTTGAGCTCGAAACCATCCGCAGGGAGGTCGAGAGCGCCCGTGGCGAGCGGGACGCCCGGTACATCCGGAACGTGATCCGTTTCCAGCGCAGCCTGGAGCTCGTCGGGCGCGTGGCGCTGACGGGGAGCCGTCGCCGAGGGCTCTGGTGGTTCGGGACGGCTGTGCTCGGTCTCGCGAAGATCGTCGAGAACATGGAGATCGGCCACAACGTCATGCACGGGCAGTGGGACTGGATGAACGACCCGGAGATCCACTCCAGCGCGTGGGAGTGGGACATGGTCGGATCCTCGGCCCATTGGAAGCAGCAGCACAACTACACGCACCACACGTACACGAACATCATCGGGATGGACGACGACGTCGGCTACACCCTGGTCCGGGTGACCAGGGACATGCCGTGGAAGCCGATGAACCTCGGCAACCTCGTCTTCAACGCGCTGCTCTGCGCGGGCTTCGAATGGGGGGTGGGCATGCAGCACCTCCACTTGGCGAGCGGGATGGTGAAGGACGGCGTCAAGCTCCCGTTCAAGGAGGGCATCAAGCTTCCGCAGATCCAGAAGCGGATCGGCGAGTTCCGGCATAAGGCCGTCCGCCAGATCGTGAAGGACTACGTGCTGTTCCCCGCGCTGACCGGGAAGGCGTTCCGCTCGACCCTGACCGCGAACGCGACGGCGAACCTGATCCGCAACGTGTGGGCGAACGCGGTGATCTTCTGCGGGCACTTCCCGGACGGCGCGGAGAAGTTCACGACGGCGGACGTGGAGGGCGAGACCAAGGGCCAGTGGTACCTGCGGCAGATGCTCGGCTCGGCGAACTTCGACGCGGGGCGGGTGTTGGGCTTTTTGAGCGGGCACTTGTCGCACCAGATCGAGCACCACATCTTCCCGGACCTGCCGAGCAACCACTACCACGAGATCCAAGTCAAAGTGCGGGCGTTGTGCGAGAAGTACGACCTGCCGTACACGACGGGCTCGTTCGCGAAGCAGTACTTCTTGACGTGGCGGACCATCGCGAAGCTCTCGCTGCCGGACCGCTTCTTGAAGGCCACGGTCGAGAACGCCCCGGAGACCTCGTCCGAGTTGCGTTTCCGGGTGGACGGCGAGCCCGCGAGGCCGACGGTCGACCCCGTGACGGGCGTCCGGCGCGGCCTGAAGACCGCATACGAGGCGAGCAGGCCCGTGTGGGCCAGGGCGCTGCGGACGGTCCGCGAGCGCGTCGGCGGCTCCGCCTCGGGCCGGACCAGCGCCCGCCCCGCTCGCGCGGTCTGACGACGTCCATCTCTGAAGGGAGTCGATATGGCGATCAGCGACATCAAAGAGTTCACGCATCTCACGGCGGCCGACGTCGAAGCCATCGGCGAAGAGTTCGACGCCATTCGGCGTGAGGTCGAAAGCTCGCTCGGCGAGCGCGACGCCGGCTACATCCGGGGCACGATCCGTTTCCAGCGGACACTGGAGCTCGTCGGACGGGTTGCCCTGATCGGCAGCCGGAACCGGGCGCTGTGGTGGATCGGCGCGGTCACGCTCGGGATCGCGAAGATCGTCGAGAACATGGAGATCGGGCACAACGTCATGCACGGGCAGTGGGACTGGATGAACGACCCCGAGATCCACTCCTCCGCCTGGGAATGGGACAACACGTCCTCTTCCGCCCACTGGAAACACCAGCACAATTACTTGCACCACAAGTACACGAACATCGTCGGGTTGGACGAGGACGTCGGCTACGGCGTCGTCCGGGTGACCCGTGACGAGCCTTGGCGGCCCGCACATCTCGGCAACCTGCTGTGGAACAGCCTGCTGGCCGGGCTTTTCGAGTGGGGCGTGGCGTTCCAGCACATCAGCCCGAACGCCGCCGCGGGCATGGAGGCCAAGACTGCGAGCTGGTACCGCTCCGAGGAGGGCAAGCACAAGGTCAAAGAGGTCGCGCAGAAGGTCGGCAGGCAGGTCGGCAAGGACTACGTGCTGTTCCCCGCGTTGACGGGGAAGGCGTTCCGGTCCACGCTCACGGCGAACGCGACCGCGAACGTGATCCGGAACTTCTGGTCGAACGCGGTGATCTTCTGCGGGCACTTCCCGGACGGCGCGGAGAAGTTCACCACCGCCGAGATCGAGAACGAGACCCAAGGGCAGTGGTACCTGCGGCAGATGCTCGGCTCGGCGAACTTCACCGGCGGCCCGGTCTTGCGCTTCTTGTCAGGCAACTTGTGCCACCAGATCGAGCACCACCTGTACCCCGACATGCCGAGCAACCGGCTCTACGAGGTGTCCAAGCGGGTCCGGCAGATCTGCGAGAAGTACGACCTGCCGTACACGACGGGCTCGTTCGCGAAGCAGTACTTCTTGACGTGGCGGACCATCGCCAAGCTCTCGCTGCCGAACCGTTTCTTGACCGCTACGAGCGACAACGCGCCGGAGACCTCCTCGGAGCTGCGTTTCCGAGGGCTGGAGGAACCTCCCGCCGCTGCGGCGGAGGGGAGCGCCGAGCACCGCGTCGGGCTCAGGACGGCGTACGGCCTCACTCGGCCCGAGTGGCAGAAGCGGCTCATCAGAACGGCGCGGAGCCTCCCAGGGGTCGAGCCCGCGCATCCGGCGTTGGCCGCGCATTGACCCCAGTTCGGTCTTCGCGGGCGCTTCCGCGACGCACGAGGCGAGGGCAAGATTTTATTCCTTGCCGTATAATTCGGTCGGGCGCAGCGCCCACCACTTGGAAAGGTCGATATGGCGATCAGTGACATCAAAGAGTTCGCGCATCTCACGGAGGCCGACGTCGAGGCCATCGGTCGCGAGCTCGACGCCATCCGGCGCGATATCGAAGACGGACGAGGGGAGCGCGACGCCGGCTACATCCGGGGCACGATCCGTTTCCAGCGGATGTTGGAGCTGGTCGGTCGCGCGGCGCTGGTCGGCAGCAAGCGCAGGCCGCTGTGGTGGTTCGGCGCGGTCGCGCTCGGGGTCGCGAAGATCGTCGAGAACATGGAGATCGGGCACAACGTCATGCACGGGCAGTGGGACTGGATGAACGACCCGGAGATCCACTCCTCCACCTGGGAGTGGGACATGGTCGGCGTGTCGGCGCACTGGCAGCACACGCACAACCACCTGCACCACAAGTACACGAACATCCTCGGCCTCGACGACGACATCGGCTACGGCACGATCCGGGTGACCCGCGACGAGCCGTGGAATCCGGGCCATCTCGCCAACCTGTTCTGGAACACCCTGTTGACCGTGTTCTTCGAATGGGGCGTGGGGCTGCAGAGCGTCTCGTTGAGCGACAAGAAGATCGCCGAGATCGAGGACGTGGCGCAGCGGGAGCAGGCCAAGAAGCGCCGTCGCGAGTCGATCGGCAAAATTCGCCGCCAGCTCACGAAGGACTACGTGCTGTTCCCGGCGTTGACGGGAAAGGCGTTCCGCAAGACGCTCACCGCGAACGCGCTGGCGAACGTGATCCGCAATATCTGGTCGAACGCGGTGATCTTCTGCGGGCACTTCCCGGACGGCGCGGAGAAGTTCACCCAGACGGATGTGGAGAACGAGACCCAGGGCCAGTGGTACCTGCGGCAGATGCTCGGCTCGGCGAACTTCGACGCGGGGCGGGTGCTCGGGTTCCTCTCCGGCCATCTCTCCCACCAGATCGAGCACCACATCTTCCCGGACCTGCCGAGCAACCACTACCACGAGATCGCCGCGAAGGTGCGCGCGCTCTGCGAGAAGTACGACCTGCCGTACACGACGGGCTCGTTCGCGAAGCAGTACTTCTTGACGTGGCGGACCATCGCGAAGCTCTCCCTGCCCGACCGCTTCTTGAAGGCCACGAGCGACAACGCGCCGGAGACCTCCTCGGAGCTGCGCTTCCGCGTGGCGGGAGAGCCCGCGAAGCCGCAGATCGACCCGGTGACCGGCGTCCGCCAAGGCCTCAAGTCGGCGTACGAGTCGACGAAGCGCAAGGCTCGTCGCGCCGCTGCGCGGGCCAGACGGGCCGCGAGCGCCGTCGAGCACCGCTTCGCCTGAGGCCTCCGGCCTGCGCTAGAAGGGTTTTGTCGGCAGGTACTTGCCGTCGAGCGTGATCACCGCGCGGTGCCCGCCCTCGGGGTCCGCCACTTTCTGCACGTCCAGTTTGAAGTTGATCGCGCTGACGATGCCGTCGCCGAACTGCTCGTGGATCAGCGCTTTCAACGTCGTGCCGTACACCTGCACGATCTCGTAGAACCGGTAGATGGTCGGATCGGTCGGCACCCCGCCGGGGATCGAGCCGCGCAGGGGGATGGTCTGCAGCAGGAGCGCGTCGTCCTCGTCGAGGCCGAGGAGCTCTGCCACTTTTTTCGCGGCCTCCTCGGGGAGGGCGTGCTGGCCGAGGACGGCGGCGGTCACGAATGCGGTCGAGAAACCGGCAGCGTCGGCGATCTCCTGCCAGGTGAGGTTTTTCCGGATCTTTGCCTCGACCGCGGCGAGCGCGAGCGCTTCGCGCGCGGCAGGGTCGAATTGGGCGTGCGGCATCGTGTTTCCTCCTGCTAGAGCCCCAGGTCGGAAAGACCGGGGTGGTTGTCGGGCCGCCGTCCGAGCGGCCAGTGGAAGAGGCGCTCGGCCTCGGTGATCGGCAGGTCGTTGATGCTGGCGTGCCGGTGCGTCATCAGACCGTCCTGGTCGAACGCCCAGTTCTCGTTGCCGTAGGAGCGGTGCCAGTTGCCGGAGTCGTCATGCCATTCATATGCGAACCGGACCGCGATGCGGTCGTCCGTGTGCGCCCACAGCTCCTTGACGAGCCGGTAGTCCAGCTCGCGGTTCCATTTCCGGGCGAGGAACGCCACGATCTGCGCCCGTCCGGACAAGAACTCGGCCCGATTGCGCCAATGGCTGTCCGGCGTGTAGGCCAGCGAGACGCGTTCGGGGTCGCGGGTGTTCCAGCCGTCCTCGGCCGCGCGGACCTTGACCAGCGCGCGCTCGCGGTCGAACGGGGGAAGGGGAGGGCGCTGCTCGGGCATGGGGCCAGCTTATGCCGATATCCCGACGCTGCGCATCAGCTCGCGCACGGCGGTCACCCGCTCCTGGTCGGGCAACTCGTCGAGCAGGCATTCCGGGTCGGCGGGCGGCCCGAGATGGCCGCAGCCCCGGGGGCATTCCTCCGCAGCCTCCGCGAGATCGCTGAAGGCCCAGATCACTTGCTCGGGCGTGACATGGCCGAGCCCGAAGGAACGCACGCCGGGCGTGTCGACGACCCACCCGCCCTCGGACAAGGGAAAGGCGCGGGCGTCGGTGGAGGTGTGCTTGCCCTTGCCGATCCTGGTCAGCTCTCCGACCACGCGGTTCGCGCTCGGCGCGAGCCGGTTGACGAGCGTGGACTTGCCGACCCCGGAATGCCCGAGGAGCACGGTCAGCTCCTCCTCGAACAGGCCTTCCAGCTCGGCGAGGTCGTCCTCTTGGCCGCAGCGCAGGATGTCCAGCTTGAGGCCGTTGAACTCGGCTTCGAATTCGGCGGGGTCGGCGAGGTCGGCTTTGGTGATCGCGAGCCGGGGGACGATCCCCTCCACGTAGGCGGCGACGAGGGCCCGCCGCACAAGGCCGACGCGCGGCGGCGGGTCGGCGGCGGCGACGACGATGAGCAGCTGGGTCGCGTTGGCCACCACGACGCGCTCGCGTGTCGTGGTGGCGCCGTCGTCCTCCGCTGTGCGGCGCAAGGCCGAGGTGCGATCGTCCACGCGGACGATCCGCGCGAGCGTGTCCGGCGCCCCGGACACGTCCCCGTCGAGGTGCACGCGGTCGCCGACCGCGACTCCCCGCCGTCCCAGCTCTCGTGCGCGCACCGTGGCGACCAGGGTTTCCTCGCCGTCCAACGCGCAGAGCTGGCGCCCCCTGGCGATGCCGACGACCATGGCAGGCTTCGCCTCGGCGTGCTCCGGCCTGCGTTTGGTGCGCGCCCGGTTCGGCGCGCCCGGTCGCAACCGGACATCGGACTCGTCGTAGCGGCGCAGGTCGTGCCCTCGTTTCAGGATCTGGCTCCTGCCGTCGCGCACATGTCGGCCCACAGATCGGCGAACCCTGGCAGCGTCTTGCCCGTGCATTCCACGTCGTCCACCTCGACCCCGGGGACCTTGAGGCCGATGATCGCGCCTGCTGTGGCCATGCGGTGGTCGGCGAAGGCTTTCCAGAGCCCTGCGCCGAGCGGCTTCGGGGTGATCGCCAGGCCGTCGTCCAGCTCGACGCACTGCCCGCCGAGCCCATTGATCTGCGAGGACAACGCGGCGAGCCGGTCGGTCTCGTGTCCGCGCAGATGCGCGACGCCGCGCAGATAGGAAGGGGAGGAGGCGAGGGCCGCGAGCGCGGCCACCGTGGGGGTGAGCTCCCCGACATCGCCCAAGTCCACATCGATCCCGTTCAGCACGCCCGTTCCTTCGACGGCGAGCCATCCGTCCTGCAGCCGCACGGTCGCGCCCATATCGGCGAGGATGTGCCGGATCTGGTCGCCCGCCTGTGTGGTGCTCGTCGGCCAACGCGGGACCCGCACCTCGCCCCCGGCCACGACAGCGGCGGCGAGGAAAGGGCTCGCGTTGGAGAGGTCGGGCTCCACCAGCCACTCGCGGCCGAGGAAGGAGCCGGGCGGAATGCGCCACACATGCTGCTCGGGCCGCTCGACCTGGACGCCGAACTCTTTGAGCATCTCGACAGTCATTTCGATATGCGGCGCGGAGGGCAGCGGCCCGCCGACGTGGCGGACGACGAGCCCTTCCTCGTACCTCGCCCCGGAGAGCAGCAGGCCGGACACGAATTGTGACGACGACGACGCGTCCACGGCGACTTCGCCGCCTCGGACCGAGCCTTGGCCGTGGACGACGAACGGCAGCGAGTCCCCGTCCACAGCCACGCCGAGGTCGCGGAGCGCGTCCAAGATAGTGGCGAGCGGCCTCGCGCGGGCTTGCTCGTCGCCGTCGAACGAGACCGGCCCCGTGGCGAGCGCCGCGGCCGGAGGCAGGAACCGCATGACTGTGCCCGCCAAGCCGACGTCGACCGAGGCCTCGTGCAGCGGGCCGGGGCTGATGTCCACTGTGGTCTGGTCCTCGTGGACCGCGACGCCCGCGCCCATCTGCCGCAACGCGTCGAGCATGAGGTCGGTGTCGCGGCTGCGCAACGTGCCGACGACCCGCGACGGCGAGGAGGCGAGCGCCGCGAGCACGAGCGCCCGGTTGGTGATGGACTTGGAACCGGGCAGGTCGACAGTCGCGTCGAGCGGGCCGTCGACGGCCGGGGCTTCCCAAAAGCTCACCAGGCCATTGTCGCAGTCCGCGCGGCGCTCGCGGCGGGCGGGGCGCGGTGGTCTGTCAGAACGCGGCCCGGCGAGTCGCGGGGGCGGGGGAACAATTCTCGACCCTGGAGTGTTTCCCAGGGACAGGAAAGGAGACCAGACGCAATGCCCCTGCTATGCCCCGAGCGTTCTGCGCTCGCCCCGGAATTCGAAAAGAACGCAGCTGCGGTAAAATTAAGACATGCGCCGTCTACCATGCGTCCGCAGCCAGCGGGCGGAGTCCGAATGTCTGTGAAGGATCCGGTCGACGATCCGTCCGCGCGTTCCAGCCAGTCCCAGGCCGAGCTCAGCCGCCGTTTCGAGCAGGAGGCCATGCCGCTGCTCGACAAGCTGTACTGGGCCGCGATGCGGATGACGCACAACCCGCAGGACGCGGAGGACCTGGTGCAGGAGACCTACATCAAGGCGTTCGGGGCGTTCCACACGTTCGCGGAGGGGACGAACCTCTCCGCGTGGCTGCACCGGATCCTCACGAACACGTACATCAACTCCTACCGCAAACGCCAGCGCCAGCCCGCGCAGTACCCGACTGACGAGATCACCGATTGGCAGCTCGCCGAAGTGGCGAACCACGATTCCACCGGGCTGCGCTCGGCAGAGGTGGAAGCGCTCGACACCCTTCCCGACACGGAGATCATGAAGGCGCTGCAGTCCTTGCCGGAAGATTTCCGGATGGTCGTCTACTACGCGGACGTCGAAGGGTTCCCATATCGCGAGATCGCAGAAATCCTTGAGATCCCCATCGGGACGGTCATGTCCCGATTGCACCGAGGCAGGAAGCAACTGCGCAACCAGCTCGCGGGCCTGGCCGCCGAATACGGCATCGGGCCGGAGGCGCGGCGGGCGCGGCATGTCAACAATGAAGTCGAAAGTGAAGAGGTGGCGAGTTGAGCAGCAGGGACGAGGAGTCGGAGGTATCCGGTCTCGACATCACCGCGATCGAGCGGGCGCAGCTCAGAGCGATGCAGCGCGCCTTCGAGCCCCTCGACACCAAGCTCGCGGAGACTCTGAAGAGCTTCGACTGCGGGGGAGCGATTCCGAAATGCCGCGAAGAGGTCGAAGCGCTCTGGATCGTCGCGGACGGGGGCTGCGACATCAAACTCCGCGAACGCCTTGAGGCGCACTTCTCGAATTGCTCCTCCTGCCACGCTCAATACGAGGTGGAGATACGGATCAAGGAGCTGCTCTCGAAGAAGTGCAAGTCCGAGCCGTGCGCGCCGGAAGGCTTGAAAGACAAGCTCCGAGGCGAGATCCGAGACATGCTCAGCATCTCGCATCCCCGTGTCGAGGCCGCGCCCGACGTCGTTGACTAATCGTCGGCTATCAGCTGTTTGGCCGCTTGCCGTGGTTGGCCTTGCTCTTGCGCCGGTCGCGCTTCTTACGTCCTCGTTTTGCCATACTAAAAGAATGACACATCAGGCCGACACAGACCAATTCGGGGGGTCGAAGGGGTGTTCGGGGGTCTTGTGGCGACGCTGAGCGAATTGCTCGTCGAGCGCACCAGGCTCACCGGGGACCAAGTCGAACATCTCAAGAGGCTTGTCGCAGAGTGGCAACTGATCTCCGACCTCGCCTTCGCCGACTTCCTCCTGTGGGTGCGCCAGGACGCGCCCTCGGCGTTCGAGGGGGAGGACCCCGACCGCCAGGAGTACTTGGGCGGCCTCGGCAAGCGGGTGGTGTGCGTCGCGCAGTGCCGTCCGACCACGTCCACCACGTTGCTGCCGGGGGACATGGTGGGCACCGAGGTGGGCGAGCCGCTCGCGAGCCAGCTGCACCGAGGGTTCGAAGAAGGACGGATCATCGAGCCAGAGGACCCGATGTGGCTGGAGTATGTGCCGACCCGGAGGGAAGTCGTCCCGGTGCACAAAGACGGCGAGGTGATCGCTGTCGCGACCCGTTACGTGAATTTGCTGCAGCCGCGCTCTGCGGGCAACTTGGAGACGGCGTACACGAGCGCGGCGGACGCCCTGTGCCAGATGGTCTGCGACGGGTCCTTCCCCGATCCGGTGGACAAAGGCCCCGGCCCGAGGGCAGGCGACGGGTTCATGCGCCTCGCCGAGACCGGGGCTATCACGTACGCCAGTCCGAACGCCTCCTCCGCGCTGCGCAGGCTGGGCTGGGAGGGCACGTTCATGGGCTCGGATCTCGTGGAGATCCTGCGCGCGACCGCGCCGGACTCGCTCGCGGCAGAGGACTCCGCCACGGCGCTGGCGGGCGTGCTCCGGGGCGAGGCGGCCGACGCCCGGATCGAGGCGGAGGCGAACGGGGCTGTCACGCAGTGGCGCGTGGTCGGGCTCAGACAGCTGGTGGAGATGGCGGGGGCGGTGGTCCTGCTTCGCGACGTCACGGAGCTCCGCCACCGTGATCGCGCACTGATCAGCAAAGACGCGACGATCCGCGAGATCCATCACCGGGTGAAGAACAATCTGCAGTCCGTCTCGGCGCTGCTGCGCATGCAGGCGAGGCGCACCGCGAACGCGGAGGCCCGGCAAGCGTTGGAGGACTCGGTCCGTCGTATCGGCTCGATCGCTTTGGTGCATGACGCGTTGTCCATCTCGGCGGACGAGCATGTCTCGGTCGACGACATCGTCGACAAGCTCATTGTGATGCTTTCCGAGCTCTGCGCGCCGGGGACGAGCATCTCGGTGCGCCGCCAGGGCAGGTTCGGCTTCCTTGAGGCGGAACGGGCGATGTCGCTCACCACGATTCTCACCGAGCTGGCGCAGAACGCCTTGGAGCACGCCTTTCAGCCCGGCGACAAGGGCGAGGTGGTGATCTGGGCGGAGCGAAAGGGCAAATGGCTCAGCGTCGAGGTGGCGGACAGCGGGGTCGGCTTTCCCGAGGGGTTCGACCCGAAAGAGACGAAGCGGCTCGGGCTGCGGATCGCCGCCACCCTCGCCGAGTCGGAGCTGCAGGCCTCGCTCGAGCTGGGCCGCAGCAAGCTCGGCGGCTCGTCGGCGAAATTCCACGTGCCGGTGAACCCCGTCGCGGGCCGTCGCTGGTCTGCGGAGCGCTAGGCGGACGCGCTCACGCCGGGGAAGCCCGCTTCGCCGAGGCCCGCGCCGCGCCGTATGCGGCGAGCGCGGCGCCGAATCCGCCGATCACGAGGCCGACGACGGCTTGCGTGCTCATCGTCTGCCCGGCGAAGGCCCAGCTGAGGAACGAGGTGGTCGCGGGGACGGCGAGGAAGAGGGTCGAGACCGAGCTCGCGGGCAGCGTGCGCAGCATGTGGTTGAGCAGCAGGAACACTCCGAGGGAGTTCACCAGCACGATCCACAGGACGGCGCCCGCGAACCTCGTCGTGTCGGTGACCTGCGGATGCTCGAACAAGAAGGTCGCGGCGAGCCCGAGCGGAGCGGAGGCCGCGAGCTGGACGGCGGTCCCCGAGACGACGTCCACCCCAGAGACGAACCGCTTCTGCCAGTACGTGCCGACGCTGATCCCGGCGAGGCCGAGGAATGCGGAGGCGACAGCGACAGGGGAGAAGGCGAGCCGGTCCTCGATCGCGATCACGACGCCGACGATCCCGATGGCGAAGCCGAGCCATTGGGCTTTGGTGAGGCGCTCGCCGAGCGTGAGGGCCGCGAGCACCACCACGATCATGGAGGACAAGCCTTGGATCAGCGCGGAGACGCCGCCGCCGAGCCCATGCGCCATGCCGTAGTAAAAGCCGCAGAACTGAATGGCGTGCATGAAGACGCCCGCGAACACCGTGTGCGCGAGCGTCTTGCCGCGAGGCCACCTCGAACGCAAGGCGAACGCCAATGCGGTCAGCAGCAGCGCGGCGCAGGCGAATCGCAGGAAGCACAAGAGCAGGGGCGTCCCGGCCCTGGTGCCGATCACGCCCGCGACGAAGGCGCTGGACCACGAGACGACGAGCACCGGGCCCTGGACCGCCTCGGCGAGCGCGAGATGGCGCGGTTTGGGGCGGGTCCCCGGCTCGGCAGAGAAGGCTATTCCGTTCGCTGCCGCCTCCATTGTCTCGATTGTCTCGGCCTGGCCCCCGTGAGCCTCTTGGTGTGCGACCATGCCGCATAGTGTAACCTATTTATATGGTTACCGTAGTGGATGCGGCGGCAGAAGAGACTGGCTTCACATTCATCAGTGGCGATGTGGTCCTCGATTTCGCTGGCACGCTCCGATACCGGCGCACCCGCCGGGAGGAGCTTTTGCGGAGTCCGGACGACCTCGCCCGATGGTTGGCTCTGGCGGGCGTCCTCGACCAAGAGCCCGCCGTGGCCGAAGCCGAGTTCGCGGCGGCGGTCGAGCTCAGGGAGGCGGTGTACGAGATCGCGGCGGCGCGGCTCGAAAGGGGAGCGCTGCCGGGCGGCGCGCTTGCGCTCGTCAATGGCAGGGCCAGGCAGTCCCGCGTGACTTTGCAGCTCGCGGAGTCGGGCGTGATCCGCCGCGAAGGCGGCGCGTCCGAGGCCCTTGCCACGATCGCGCTGCACGCCGTGCGGCTCTTCGGCTCGGACGCGCCGTTGCGCCAATGCGGGGCGGACAACTGCACCCGGATCTTCGTCGACCGATCCCGTCGGGGCGATCGCAGATGGTGCGACATGGCCCGCTGCGGGAACCGGGACAAGGCTCGGGCCCATCGGGCACGGCGCGCCGCGCAGCGTCTTTGAACGCGCGGTAGGCTTACGCTTCGTGTTCGAAGCCAGCCCAGACTCCCGTGCGATCGAGGGCTGAGCCGATGACAGCGCGATCAGTGATGTCCATCCTCCCGCCCCGGCTCATGGTGCCCGACCGCCAGATCAGCCCGCTGCGGGCCATCGCGGGGCGGCTCTTCCTCGCGATCATGCTCCTCGTCGTCGCGGCGTTCGTCGTCTACGCGGACCGGTCGGGCTATCGCGACGTCGTGAGCCACGAGCTCACCCTCCTCGACTGCTTCTACTACGTCACCGTCTCCCTCACGACCACCGGATACGGGGACATCACGCCGGTGACCGAGGGCGCGCGACTGGTGAACGTCCTCGTCATCACCCCCATGCGGGTGCTCTTCCTCATCATCTTGGTCGGCACCACCTTGCAAGTGCTCGCCGAGAAGAGCCGTCAGTCCATTCGAGTCCAACGCTGGAGGCACAAAGTGCGCGACCACACCATCGTCGTGGGTTATGGGACCAAGGGGCGCTCGGCGGTCGCCGCCATGCTGGCGGACGGGGTGGAGCCGAACCGGATCGTGGTCGTGGACCAGGACCAGGCGCTGCTCGGGGCCGCGTCCGAGCTTGGCTTGGTCACCCTGCAGGGCAACGCCACCCGGTCGGACGTGTTGAAGTCGGCAGGAGCGGAACGCGCCGCGTCCATCGTCGTCGCGGTGAACCGCGACGACACGGCGGTGCTGGTCACCTTGACCGCGCGGGAGCTCACCGCGACCGCGCAGGTGGTGGCCGCGGTCCGCGAGACCGAGAACGTCCATCTCTTGCGCCGCTCCGGCGCCACGTCGGTCGTGGTCTCTGCCGAGACGGCGGGCAGGCTCCTCGGCATCGCGACGAGCGCCCCGTCCGTGGTCGAGGTGATCGAGGACCTGCTCACCCCGGAAGAGGGCTTCGCGGTGGCCGAGCGGGACGTGGAGCAGGCCGAGGTCGGCGCGGACCCGAAGCATTTGCCGGACATCGTGCTCGGCGTGGTGCGCGGGGGCAATCTGATCCGCGTCGGCGACGAGCGGGTGGACGCGTTGGAGCCCGGCGACCGTCTGCTCTACGTCCACACGACGAGCAAGGAGTGACCCAGTGAGCTTCTCTTTGATCGGCCCGCCGCTGCTCTCGCGAGCCCAGGTGGACCGGGACGAGCGTTCGCGCGCCGACACGGAGGCGCTCGCCGAGGGCTGGCGCTCGGCGCGCGTGCTCCTGGTGTCCCGGCGCGGGCAGTTCGCGACGCGCGGCGGCGCGCTCGCGCTCGTCCCCGCGACCGGGCTCGGGGAGGAGCCGCCGACAGAAGCGGCGGTCTTTTTGGGCGAGTCGGGCGGATCGCATCTGTGGGCGGTCCAGGTTCCCGAGCTCGAAGGCGAGTTCACCGACCTGCGGGTCGGCGGGCACACGCTTTCTGCGACAGACGCGAGCCTCGCCACCACAGCGGTCGCGATGCTGAGCTGGCAGGGCCGCTCGAAGTTCGCCCCGTGGTCGGGGGAGCCGATGGCGCTCGGGAAGGGCGGCTGGGTGCGGGTCGCCCCGGACGGCAAAGAGGAGTTCCCCCGCACCGACCCCGCCGTCATCTGCCTGGTCCACGACGGAGCCGACCAGGTGCTCCTCGCCAGGCAGCCGATCTGGCCGCAGCGGTGGTTCTCCGTCTTAGCCGGGTTCTGCGAGCCGGGCGAGTCTCTGGAGCAGTGCGTCGAGCGGGAGGTCTCCGAAGAGGTCGGAGTCGAAGTGTCGGACATCGGCTATCTCGGCAGCCAGCCCTGGCCCTTCCCCCGCTCGCTCATGCTCGGCTTCCAAGCGGCGGCGGACCCGGCGCAGCCGCTGGTCCTCGCCGACGGCGAAATCGAGGAGGCGCACTGGTTCCACTTGGACGAGGTCGTGGAGGCATTGGAGCGCCGCCACGACTGGGGCGACATTCCCGGCGCCCCGCTGCTCTTGCCGGGGTCGATCTCTATCGCCAGGGCGATGATCGAGTCCTGGGCGCAGAGCAGGCTCAGCGCCGCCACTCGTTGATCTTGGCCGCCGTCGCGCGGTACACGTCGGCGGCGAGGCCGTCGTCGGCGGGACCGGACTGCGAGACGAGCACGAGCACGCCCCGGACGGACCCTGCGACCTCCAGCTCCGGGGGGACGAAGGGGCCTTGGCCGGTGATCCGGTAGACGACGGAGTTCGAGTCGGGAGGCTCGGCAGACTCAACGCTCATCCAGTTTTTCCCCGTTGTTCCGCCGCCGCCGAGCATGGTGAAGCTTGCGCATTTCTCGCGCCACGACAGGACAGTCCTCAGCGCGCCCGCGTCGTGGAGCACATGCACGCGCAGGAACGAGCGGCCCGGTCCTTCCGCAGTGCGGCTGCCCGTGGCGGGGAAGAGGCCGAGGAAGGCGCAGCCCGCAGGCGTCGTGGAGTCCGCCGAAGGAACGGCCTGCGCGTTCTGGCTCCCGAGCGACCAGCCATCGGGAAGGTCGGTCTGGCTGGGATAGAACTGGCCGAGGTCGGCGTTCGCGGGGAGATCGTCCGGGGCCGCTGCGGCCTGCGGCCCCGCCGCCAGCGCCGCCGAGGCGACAACAAGCGCCGCGAAACCCTTCAACCGTTTGTTTCCCATGGTCCCTCCTAGGGCTCCCACTCGTCGATCCGCTCGACCGTCGTGCGCAAGAGCGAGTCGACGAGGCTCTCGTCCGCTCCAGGATAGCCCGTCACCAGCACCTCGACGCCGCGGAGCCGGGCCGCTATCGCGGTCATCTCCACATCGGGGCCGCGCGAGGTCTTCTCTTTGACCCGGATGGCGATGGAGTCGTCGGCGCGCACGACCGGCATGGTCCTGGCTACGACGCTGCCTGCCAGCGGGTACGACGACCAGTCGGGGATCGTGTCGACCGAGTACTGCGCGCAGTTGTCGACCCAGTAGTGCAGGATGCGCGTGTAGCCGCGAACCCGGGGGTCCTGGTCCGGGCGGGCAATCGTGACGAAGACGTACGAGCCCGAAGCGGGCTCGGGGGGCTTCCCGCCTTTGGCGGCTCCGAAAGCGGAGAAGAAGACGAGCGCGTCGGGGTAGCAGTCCTTCGGGGTGGCGTGCTTGCCGAAATTGGCCAAGATCCCGTCGCGGGAGAACGAGGCCGCCTTCTGGTTGCGCTCCGCCTGCCCGATGGTCCATCCGGCGGGGAAGCTGCTCTGCGGGGGGAGGAGCTGCGCGAGGTCGACGTCCGGCGGCAACGGCACGGTGTCGGCCGAGGCGCTCTGCCTGGTGCTGGCGACGGCTGCGAGGACACACGCTCCTGCCAGAGCCGCGCGCAGCCTCGCGTTCACTTCCCGCCGAGCACGTTGCCGACGTGGCGGAGCCGGAACGAGAGGGCGATCTCGCCGACGCCGCGCAGCAGCAGGCCGAAGCCGAAGAGCAGGACGACGGTGTCGACCGCAGTCAGGATGTCGACCATCAGCCAGAACGCGATGACCAGCTCCAAAGCGCCCAGCACGGCGAACCAGACCCGGTGGTCCTTGTCCGAGGCGGCGCGGACGATGTTGTTGACCGCGTTGATGAGGAACCAGACGATGAGCAGGTAGGCCAGGGCGAGTGCCCCAGACCCGGGGTACAGCACCGCGAACAGCCCGATCACGATGCTCAGCGCCGCCCACACCCCGAGCCAGGCCCGCCCCGGCGTGCCCGGCTTGGCGCCGAAGGCGGCGGCGGCGGACAGGACGCCCTGGAACAGGATGCTCAAGCCGAAGAGCAGGCCGATGACGACCGCGGTGACGGGCGTGAACACGATCGCGAGGATTCCGGCCACCACGGTGACGATCCCGGAGATGAGCACCGCAGGCCAGTAACGAAGGACACGACCGATCTCTGCGAGAAAACCGGATCCAGCGGGGAGAGGCGTAGCGTTCATACTTTCGACTATACGTGGGGCTCAGCAGCAGCGCTGGGTCGTGTCCGAGGACTTCGGCAGGGCGGTGCTGGTCCGCGCCCCCGTCGCGGCCCATTCCCGCGCCACCTCGCGCTCGGCTTTCGTCGGGAAAAAACCGCGCGGGGCGAATATTTTGGACGGGACGGCGGGCTCTTCCTGCACCTGCGCGGGGGACCCGCGCAGCGTCCGCCACGCGACTCGTGCCGCGATCAGCACGACGACGAGCACGAGGACCGCGAGGAGCACGGAGAGCGCGGTCTGCACGGCGGTGTTGCGCACGACCGCGTCGATCTGCTCGGGCGTTTTCGCCGACTCGAACGAGCTCGCCCCGCGCGCCTGCGCGGCGGCGTAGCGCCGGTGTTGCGCCCAGTAGCCGATGCTCGGGTTGGCGGAGAAGATCTTCTGCCACGAGGCGGTGAGCGTGACGACGAGGTCCCAGGCCAACGGCGCCAGCGTCACCCAGGCCCAGCGGGCGAGCCCGGTGCGCAGCAGGATCATGGTGACCACGGTGAGCGCAACGGCGGCGAGCAGCTGGTTGGCGACCCCGAACAACGGGTAAAGCGTGTTGATGCCGCCGAGCGGGTCGGTGACGCCCATGAGGAGCAGGCTGCCCCACGCGCACGCGACGACGAGCGAGCAGAGCAGGGAGCCGGGCCGCCACGAGGGGTCTTTGAACTTCACGAGCCCGGGGACGTTGCCGAGGGTGTCCGAGAGCATGAACCGCGCGACCCTGGTGCCCGCGTCGACGGTGGTGAGGATGAACAGCGCCTCGAACATGATCGCGAAGTGGTACCAGAATCCGGCGAGGGCGGAGCCGCCGAAGACGCTGAGCACGTGCGACATGCCCAGCGCGAGCGTCGGGGCCCCGCCGACACGGGAGACGACGCTGTGCTCGCCGACGGCGGACGCGGCGTCCTTCAGCGTCCCCGGCGCGAGCGGGGCGCCGGGCAGGCCGAGTCCGTTCACCCAGGCCGCGGCGGCCTCCGCCGTGCCTTTGGTGACTCCTGCGGGCGCGTTCATCACGAAGTACAGGTGCGGGTCGAGGATCACGGCGGAGATGAGGGCCATGATCGCCACGAAGGACTCGACAACCATCGAGCCGTAGCCGATGAGCCTGGCCTGGCTCTCCTTCTCCAGCAGCTTCGGCGTGGTGCCGGAGGAGACGAGGGAGTGGAACCCGGAGAGCGCGCCGCAGGCAATGGTGATGAAGAGGAACGGGAAGAGCGTGCCCGCGAAAACCGGGCCCGCGCCGTTGGTGGCGAACGCGGTGATCGCGGGCATCTGCGCAGTCGGATGGGCCAGCAACACCGCGACGGCCAACAAGCTGATGACGCTGATCTTCATGAAGGAGGAGAGGTAGTCCCGGGGGGCGAGCATGAGCCAGACCGGCAGCGCGGAGGCGACGAAGCCGTACGCGACGATCGCCAGCGCGATGGTCGTCTTCGACCAGGTGAAGGCGTGCGTCCCCCAGTCGGTCTGTGCGACCCAGCCGCCGCCGACCACGGCCAGGATCAGCAGGACGACGCCGATAGCGGTGGTCTCGCCGACTTTGCCGGGCCGGACGAAGCGCAGCCAGACCCCCATGAGCACGGCGATCGGCAGCGTCATGGAGATGGAGAACACGCCCCATGGGCTCTCGGCGAGCGCGTTGACGACGATCATGGCGAGGACGGCGATCAAGAGGATCATGATCGCGAGCACGGCGACCAGCGCCGCGCCGCCGCCGACCGGGCCGAGCTCCTCCTTCGCCATCTGGCCCAGGCTTCGTCCGCGCCTCCTGGTCGAGAAGGCGAGGACGAGGTAGTCCTGCACCGCTCCGGCGAAGACCACGCCGACGACGATCCACAGCGTGCTCGGCAGGTAGCCCATCTGCGCGGCGAGGACCGGGCCGACAAGGGGGCCCGCCCCGGCGATCGCGGCGAAATGATGGCCGAAGAGGACGCGCCGGTCGGTCGGGACGAAGTCCCTCCCGTCTTCGAAGAGCTCGGCGGGAGTGGCGTGGTCGTCCCGGGGACGCACGACTTTCTGCTCGATGAACTTCGCGTACAGGCGGAAGCCGATCACATAGCTGGCGATCGCGGCGACGACGAGCCAGACCGCGTTCACCTCCTCGGACCTGGTGAGCGCGATCATGGCCCACGCGGCCGCGCCGACGAGGGCGACCACGGCCAGGACGACGCGCGCCAGGGGGCTCGGCGCTCGGCGCTCGACGACTCCGACCGGGGGGAGGCCGGGGTCGGTGCGCAGGAGCACGACCTCGCCGTCCTGCTCTTCGGTCTCGGGCCAGGCAGTTCGTGATGACATGATCGCCTTTTCGTTTGTGGACGACCGTTTTTGGCCGCCTTACCGTTTATACCGGCAGGCGCGAGGGCGAGGTTTTTCGCTCGGCCCGCTCAAGCGTGGCTCGGGGCCTCGCCCTTGCGGCGCTGGATCTCCCGGTTCGCCAGCACGAGGCCGCCTGCGATGACGCCCGCGAGCAAGAGCGTCGTCGTGGTGGCGGAGGAGGAGTCGCTGTGCGCCGCGGGGGCGGCGGCCGGCGGCGCGGCCTTCGGCGCCGGGTCGACCAGCTTGCCGATGCCGAGGGCAGGGTCGAGGGCGAAGCCCCAGTCCAAAAGCGCCGTGGCCTGCTCGCGGTAGGTGACAGCCGCGTTGAGCCCGTACATCTGGGTCACCACGAGCCGTCGTCCGTCGCGCTCGGCCGCGCCGATGAAGGTCTTCTGCGCGTCGTCGGTGTAGCCGGTCTTGCCGCCGATCATGCCGGGGTAGTCGTCCAGCATGGCGTTGTCGTTCACCATCGGGAAGTCGTCCGGGCTGCCGTGCATCTGGATGGACTTCTGGGCGACGATCTTCCGGAAGGTTTCGTGCTTCATGGCCGCGCGGAAGATGAGCGCGAGGTCGTACGGCGAGCTGGTCGACGGCCCGCCGGGGGCTTCCACGCCGGAGGGGGTGGTGGCGCGGGTGTCCTTCGCCCCCAGCGCGCCCGCGATCTCGTTCATCTTCGCGACGGCCCCCGCGACGCCGCCGCTGTCGCCGAGCACTCGGGCCAGCGCGTTCGCGGCGCCGTTGGAGGAGACCATGAGCGCGCCCTCGAGCAGCTCGTACACGCTGTACGTGGCGCCGGGCTGGATGAACTTGTGCTCGCTCTCCTCGTCGGCGGTCGCGTCTCCCGCAGTCAATTGGATCTGCTTGTTCGGGTCCAGACCGTTCAGGACGGCGAGGGCGAGGAGGGTTTTGATCGTGCTGGCGGGCCGGAACCGGCCGTGCGGGTCCGAAGCCGCGAGCACTTGCCCGCTGTCGAGGTCGGCGACGAGCCAGCCGTGCGCGGGCCCTTCCGGCAGGGCGGGGGAGCCTGCGGGCTGGACCACGTCGCAGGAGGCGAGCATCGCGCCGCCGACGGGCGTCGCGGGAACAGGCAGGGGGGCCAGCTCTGGGTGGCCGGGCTGCGGCGCCTCGGAGGCGTCGACGGCGGCAGGCGGCGCGACGCGTTGCGCGCAGCCCGCGCTTTGCGAGTCGTCCGGATCCGCCCAGCACGCGGGAGAGGTCGTTGCGGTGGCAAGCATGACGAGCGATGCCGCGGTGGCGTTCTTCAGTGATGTGCCCAACACGGACCGAGCATAACGCCGAGGTCATCGCCAGTCGGGGTGGCGCGCCCGCGAGTCACAATGTTCCCGCGAGTCACAGCAGCACCAGAGAAGTTGTTAGGCCGCAGATCCAGCGGGATGAGATGCAAGGCAGCAGGAGCCGACGCGTACTGGGGAGAGGAGGGTACGCGAGGCGACGATAACGCAGCAGCTCGCGCGCTGGGCTGCGGTCAGAGGGAGTCGGGGGGCGGGGGGATACTGGCCTCAGTCCGGGCGTTGAGCGTGCGGCCTGCGAAGAAGTTTTTCCCCGTGATCGTCGCGAGCAGCATGAACGGCACGCCGAGCGCCAGCATCCCGATCCCGATGACGAACACGCCGCCGACCGGGCCGAACCGGGTCGCGCCGTAGTCGGGGGCGAGCATGTCGGCGCAGCTTTTGAAGAACGCCCAGGTCATCGACAGCGCGCCGAGGAGCGGCAACACGCATCGGAAGAAGAGGTTCCGCCAGGACTGCGCGAAGGTCTTGCGGAAATACCAGACGCACGCGTACGCGGTCATCGCGTAATAGAACGCGACAGCCAGGCCGAGGGATTCGACCGAGTCGGCGAGGACGTTCTCGCTGACGATGGAGAGGACGAGATAGAAGGCCAAGGCCGTGGCGCCCATGAGCACAGTGCCGAAGCCAGGGGTGAGGTAGCGCGGATGCACCCGCGCGAAGCGCGCGGGCAGCGCCTCGTAGACGGCCATGGACAACGTCTGGCGGGCGGTGGGCAGGATCGTGGTCTGCGTCGAAGCGAGGGCGGAGACGCAGAACGTGAGCCAGAGCGCGGCTCCGCCGAGGCTGCCTGCGACAGGCGTGCCGAGGACGTCGAGCGCGCGGTCCTTGTCCGAGACGGGCGCGCCCGTGCCTGCGGAGCTCTGGGCCGCGAAACTGGCCAGCACATACGTGGCGAGGAGCAGGAGCGTGGTGATGACGGCGGCCCGGCCGGGCGTGCGCGTCGCGTCCTCGGTCTCCTCGGCGACGGCGAGGCAGGAGTCCCAGCCCCAGTAGATGAAGACGCAGAGGATCACTCCGGCGGCGATCTGCGAGGAGGAGAGGCCGGTCGGGACGAGCCAGGACAGCTTCGGCTCGACGGCTTGGGGGCCCGCCCGGTGGAGGAGCACCTTGGCGAGGGCGAGAAGGGAGAGGAGGACGAGCACGGAGAACTGGATCGAGGTCAAGACGTTCTGGACCATGCGGGAGAGGACGACCCCTCGGTAGCTCACCCAGGTCATCACGATGATCATCGCGGCCGCGACGGCGGTCCTCGCCCAGGCCGAGGGTTCGATTCCGGCCAGCCGGAACGAGTACTGCGCCGCGACTTCGGCGGCGTTGCCGACACAGAGGATTCCCGAGACCGCGAGCCCCCAGCCGGAGAGCCAGCCGACCCACGGCCCGAAAGCCTTCGTCGCCCACGTGAACGTCGTGCCGCAGTCCGGGGTGTCCTGGCAGAGCTCCCGGTAGGCGAAGGCCACGAGGAGGCTCGGCAGAAAGGCGATCAAGAGGATGCCGGGGGCCTTTTCGCCGACGGAGCCGACCAAAGAGCCGTACGCGCCCGCGAGGCTGTACGCGGGTCCGGTGGCGGAGAGCCCGACGACGATGCTGCTGAAGAGGCCGAGCGCCCCGAGCTTGAGGCCTTTGGGGGCTTTGTCGCCGGTCGGCGGCGCAAGGGAGAGGTCTGTGGTCGCGATGCGCAGAGCGTACCGGTCGAGACCGACCCCGTCGAACGCGGCCCGGACGTCCATCGGGAGCCTGATAGCCTGGCTCGTAGTTCGACCCGGACAAGAGGAGACGGCCATGTCCGCAGACGCGCGCGACCCGCGTTTTTTGACGGTGACGAAAGTCCAGCCTCCGACGGAGGGGCCGCTGGAAGTCGTCGGCGGCGCGAAGATCTTCTTCTGGCGGCCCGAGAACCAGGGCCGGGGCTATGTCGGCCGTTATTCGCGGATCACACGGGCTGTGCTCGACGCCCGGCGGGACGCGGCCTTGCTGCCGAACGTGCGGAACGCGGACCTCGGCGTGCCGGTCTTCTTGGGGGAGGACGAGAGCGGGGTGCGGCGGTACGTGTACATCATGGGCGACACCGGGGACCGGGACAACCTCGACGAGCGCGGGAACAACCGGGGCGGTTTCGGCGGCCCGAGGATCGCGGGCAACGCCGCGCTCCTCGCCCATAAGGACGGGGACGGACGCATGGCGCTGGACGGTTTCGTGCGCGACCCCCGGTACCCGGGCCTGCCTTGGGAGCTCTTCCCCGTGGAGCGCCCGCATGTCCGCGCGCGGCTCGCGCGCGCCAAAGAGGGCCGCTTCAACTGGCGGGACTATCCGGACGGGCGGCCGAGGTCGGTGGTGCCGACGGGCGCGGCCATGGCCGGAGGCAAGCTGGTCGTCGCCTGGCAGCAGGTGGATTGGGGCCCCGGCGGGGCGGGCCCGGCGAAAGGCGAGGGGTCGTGGCTGCAGCAGTTCGACTTCGACGCGCAGACGCGGGAGCTGTCGAAGGTGGCGGCCGGCGAGCCGGTGGCGGTCGGCGCAGGCGCGTTCGAGGGCGGGGACTTCCAGCAGATCCAGCTCGCCTCGCACGTCGTGGACGGCAAAGAGGAGTTCTTCATCGTCGGCTCGGCGGTGGCCAGGGGCAACCCGGGCCCGCATTTGGCGAAAGCTGGGGCCGAGAGCCTGCTGGACCCCGCGCGTTGGCAGCACTTCGGCAAGGACGGCTGGGGGGAGCCGGGCCGCGCTCCCGCGCCGGGGGAGACGCACACGATCCCGGATTTCCCGAACGTGGGCGAAGGCGGCGCGGTCGTCGTCGGCGACAAGCTCGTCATCGTGTACACGGACCAGGAGCTCGGTATCGCCCTGCGCTCGGCCCCGCTTTCGGGTCTGTCGCGCTTCGGCCCCGCGCAGCTCGTCGTCACCTGCGACCCGGGCCAGGGCCGAGGGCCGTCGGGCGCGCATTTCAACGAGCCGGGCGGCCCCTACGGCGGATTCGTCCAGGACGTGGACGAGGCGGCGCGGGTCATCACGATCGCCGTCTCGCGTTGGAACCCCTACAGCGTCTACCCGTTGGCCGTGCACTACGAATGAGCATGAGATGGTGGGAGCATGGACACGAGACGGTGGGGGATCGCGGGCGCGGCGCTGCTCTTGGCGGGAGTGCTGCTGGGAGTCTGCCTGAACAGCGGCGTGGCGGGCGTCTCTGGCTCATCGGCGGGCCGCTCCCAGGCCTCCTCGGCAAAGAAGAAAGCTGCTTGCTCGCCGGACGACCCGTCTGAGCCCGCAGGCTCGCTCCTGCCCGGCTCGCCGCAGGCGAAACGGGCGCTCGTCACGGCGGACGAGGCGAGCCTGGTCCTCGGCTGCCGGGTGAACGCGGCAGCCCTGCCCGTCCACGAGGCTTCGGAGCGGCCCGCCGTGTTCGAGCCCGCGCGGTGCGCGATGTTGGCGGGTGTCGGCAAGCCCGAGGATTTCTCGGGGGCTTTGGAGCCGCCGGTCTCGGTGCGCTACACCTCGGCGAGACACGGCACGAGCGCCAAGCGCGGGTCGGACGAAGCGCAGTGGGCAGTGGTCGAGCACGTCGGGCTCTTCCCCGACGCGAAGGGCGCCGAGGCGGCGTTCGACGCGTTCCGGAGCCTGCTCGTGGATTGCGACTTGTTCCAGAAGACCGCCAAGGCCCCGGACGGGGGAGCGGACCAGACGTCCTTGATCCATCTGGCCCAGGTCTCCACCGGCCCGGACTGGGTGAAATGGAGCCCTTCGGGGTCGGCGGGCGTGGACGGCCGGGCCTATCCGCTGCTCGTCGGGCACAAAGGCAGCGTGCTGTACGAGTTCGACGTGCTCTCCCGCGCGGGACGGAAGAAGGGCGACGACCCGCTGGACGCGCTGGTCGAGCTGTCCCGCAGGAAGATCCCGGGCTGAGCTGATGGCGGTGTTCTCACTCGCGGCTGTCCCACGGGACGCGCAATCTTGGCTCGCGTTGGCTCGTGGCTGCGAAGCTGCGGGGTTCGACGCGCTGCTCGTCCCGGACCACCTCGGCCGTGGCCCGGCCCCGCATTTGGCGCTGGCCGCCGCCGCTGCGGCGACCTCGTCGGTCCGGCTCGGGGCTTATGTGTCCAACGCCGGGATCCGGGAGCCCGCGCATCTCGCGGTCGAGGTCGCGACGTTGGATCTGATATCGGGCGGGCGGGCGATCCTCGGGATTGGGGCCGGTCATACCCCTGCGGAGTGGGAGGCGGTCGGGAAGAGCCGCCCCTCGGTTGCCTGCCGGGTCCGGCGTTGTCTTCAAGTCGCGCAGGCGACGCAGGCGCTCTTGCGCGGCGAGTTCGTCGAAGCCGACACTCCCGAGCTTGTCATGAGGGCGAGGCTTGCCGGGCCGCTTCCCGTGCAGGAGCATGTGCCACTGACCCTCGGCACTGCGAACACGCAGCTCCTGCGGTGGGGCGGGGCGCACGCGGATGTGGTCGGCCTGTCCGGGTTGGGCCGCACGCTGGAGGACGGGCATTCGCACGAGGTCCGGTGGCGGCAGGATCAGATCGAAGCGCAGTTGGAGGCGGTGCGGACAGGCGCTGCGGGACGATCTCGCGTCCCGCGGCTTGAGGCGTTGGTGCAGCGGGTGGCGGTGACTGCTGACGCAGGGGCCTCGGTGGCCGGCCTCCGAGAACAGTTCGAGCTGACCGAAGAGGAGGTCCTCGCAGCGCCATTCGTCCTTGTCGGGACGGAGGACGAGATCCTCGCCAAGATCGCGGCCTGCGAACGAGAGTGGGGGATCACCCGCTTCGTGGTGCGGGAGGACGCGATGGCGCAGATCGGCGGGTTGTTGCCCAGGATCCCGGGCTGAGGCGGCGTTCCTTACGCCGGGTGGGCTGTGCGCCAGTGCTCGGCGATCTCGATCCGCCGCGCGACCCACACCCGCTCGTGCGACAGCACGTGGTCGAGGAACCGCTCCAGTGCGGCGGTGCGGGCGGGCCTGCCCGCGAGGCGGCAGTGCAGCCCGACCGAGAGCATCTTCGGGGCGCCCTCCCCGCCCTCGCGCCAGAGCACGTCGAAGGCGTCGCGCAGATGCGCGAAGAATTGGTCGCCGCTCGGGAAACCTGCGGGGGAGGAGTACCGCATGTCGTTCGTGTCCAGGGTGTATGGCACGACAAGGTGCTGCTGGCCCGACACGTTCGTCCAATACGGCAGGTCGTCGGCGTACGAGTCGGAGTCGTAGGCGAAGCCGCCGTGCTCGACGACGAGCTTGCGGGTGCTCGGCGAGTCCCTGCCGGTGTACCAGCCGAGCGGGCGGGAGCCGGTGACGGCGGCGTGCAGCGCGACCGCCTCGCGCATGTGCTCGCGCTCGACGTCCTCGGCGACGCCCTGGTACGACTTCCAACGCAGCCCGTGGCAGGCGATCTCATGGCCGAGCTCCACGAACGCGGCGGTCGCCTCGGGGTTTCGCTCCAGCGCGCGGGCCACCCCGAACACCGTCAGGGGCACCCCGCGCCGCTCGAAGGCGCGCAGCACCCGCCACACCCCGGCCCGCGAGCCGTACTCGTAGAGCGACTCCATGCTCATATGCCGGTCAGGGAACGCCTCGGCGGGGACGATCTCGGACAGGAAGGTCTCGGCGTGCGCGTCCCCATCGAGCACGCAGTTCTCCGCGCCCTCCTCGTAGTTGAGGACGAACTGCACGGCGATCTGCGCGCCGCCCGGCCACTGCGGGTCCGGCGGTGTCCGGCCGTACCCCCGGAGGTCGCGGGGATATGGCTCAGGCACCCTGGCCCCACGCCTTTTCGAGGTCCGCGAATCCCGCCGGGGTGAAGGAGCCCCACAGCCGGAACCTCGCGAGGCCGCCGTCCGGGTAGATGTCGAGCCGCGCCTGCGTGATCGGCGCGCCGCCCGAGGCGAGCCGGAACCGGTGCCGTGTGTCGGGGGCGAGCTTGGTCCGCTCCAACAGCGGGACCTGCTCGCCCTCGGCGGTGAGGCCGGTGAGGCTGGCGGCTCCAGGCGCGTTGCCGAGGAAGTACGAGGTGTCGATCTCCACCCAGTCCGGCGTGCCCTCCGCCGCCAACCGCACGAGCACCCAGTCGTTGCCGGAGTCCCGCCTGCGCGCGGTCTCCCAGCCGTCGCCCATCACGCGGGCCTTGCCGGGGCCGATCAGCTGGTGCGGGTGGCTGTAGAACCGGTTGGAGCAGTCGGCGACGCGGCCGCCGTTCTCGGCCGCGACGAGGTCGATGTTGTCGCCGCGAAGGAACGCCGGGTCGGGGGTCGCGAAGCCGTGCGCCCGGAACCGGGCCACCCCGCCGTCGGGATAGATGCTCAGTCGCAGGTGCGTGTGCCGTCTGTCCCGAGCCGCTTCGGGGACCGGGAGGGCGTTGGGGAAGTCCGGCAGGAGCGGGCTCTTGGGCACGAGCGTCTCCCACTGGTTGCTCTGGCGGACCTCGTCGAGGTCCGGATGCCCCGGCAGGGACAGCGCCTCGACGCTCGCATGGGTGGGGGCGTTGCCCTTGAACCACGCGGTGTCCACCACGACGCCGTGGACGCGACCGGGCGCCCCGAGCCGGACGATGGCCTCGTCATGCCCGGGCTCGCGCCTGCGGCGGGTCTCCCAGCCGTCGTAGACCTGGCCCTTGTGCCCGAAATCGGCGGGGGTGAAGGCCGCCGACCCCGGTTTGACCAGGTTCTCTTTCTCGGCGAAGAACTCGTCGTTCGCCCAGATCACCGCGCCGCCAAGGGCGCGGCTCGCGAGGTCGGGCAGCTCGGTGAAGTCTGCGCGCTCTGATTCGGTCATTTGGCGGGCCTTTCTCGGCGGTACAAGGCGCGGAGCACGTCGACGGTCGCGAATTTGGTCTTCGACGCGACCTCCTTCTCCGTGAACGCGCCGACGGACAGGCCGCGCAGGGTGACTGCGGCCAGCTGCTGCGCTGTCGCGGGCTCGTCGAGCTTGCCCCGGAACGCGGTGTTCGTGAGGTACGCCCGCAGCCGGGGAGCGGCCTCGGCGAACGCCTCGCGGTAGAAGCCGTACGTGGCGAGCCAGCGGGTGGGCAGCTGCGCGGGATGCTGGTCCCAGCCTTGGTAGTAGCCGTGGTCGAGGGAGCGGGTGACGAGCCGGAAGTGCTCGGCCACCGCCCAGTCCGCCTCGTCGGGCCCGCCGTCTGGGACGACGATGGACCCGCCGTCGCAGACCTGCACCCCGCGCTCGGCGGCGGCGGCGAGCATCACGGCTTTCGCGTAGTCGGCCACCGGATGTTTGAGGGACTGCTGGCCGGGGGCGATCCCGCAGGCCGCGCTGTAGTCGTAAGTGCCGTAGTGCAGGGCGGTCACCCGGTCGCCCGCGAGGTTCATCGCCTCCGCGAGCGCCGCCGTCCCGTCGTGGCCGAGCACGATTTGCGGGCTCTCGATCTGCAGCTCGAACCGCAGCGCGCCTTCCGTGAGGCCGTTCGCCCGCTCGATCTCCTCGCAGAGCAGCCGTGCGGCGAGCGCCTGGACGGGCAGGCGGAGCTTGGGGACGGTGAAGACGAAGCCGTCGGGCACGCCGCCCGCCCCTTCGAAGACGAGCTCGAGCGTGCGGCGGCTGCGGGCGTGCAGCGCAGTCGTCAAGCCCTTGATCCGAACGCCGAACGTCTCCGGCGAGCCGGGCTCGGTCCAGCGCTCGAAGATCTCGCCGACACGCCTCGCGTGCTCGTCCTCCGCCTCGTCGTCGTGCGCGCCGTAGCCGTCCTCGAAGTCGAACCGGAGGTCTTGGACCGGCTGGGACGCGAGCCGCGCCTTGACGAGCTTGATCGCGTCGGTCTCGTCGAGCCCCCGGAGCACGTCCGCATGCCGTTTCACCGCTTCGAGCGCCTCGGCGCCCCAGCGCTCGGGCAGGTCGGTCTCGGCCTTCGCCGCGCTCACGTACACGGTGTGCGCGGGCTGGCCCTCGACTTTGTTGCCCGGGTAGCGCTCGGCGAGCTGGGCGTCGACATCGGCGAGGACGGATTCGACGGTGATGTCAGCGGATGCGGCCATCCCCCCATTTAACCGCAAGCACTGTTCAGCCCGACGAGCGCTCTGAAGAGACGGCGGGATGACAGCGCGGGTGGGGCCGTTTGCGAGAATACTGCGTATGACATACCCGCCTGGGCCCGGCCAATACGCTCCGCAGCCGCAGTATCCCGGTCAGAGCGCCGCTCCGAAGAAGAAAACCGGCTTATGGATCGGCCTGGGAGTCTTTGCGCTCGTGGTCGTCGTGGCGCTGGGCGTGGGCCTGGCCGTGGCGACCCGGCCCGGCGGCTCGGGCAGCGCGGGCGGCAGGGCGGCGCTGACGGGCCGGCCTGCGTCGGACTACGCGGCGCTTCTGCCGAAGCAGGAGGACTACGGCTCGGACTGGTCGGTGAGCGACGACTCCGCGCCCGATTCGACAGAGCCGCAGGCGGCGGCGGGAATGCTGTCGAGCTTGACGGCCACGCCGCCCGGTTGCGGGCTGTCGGACTTGATGGCGAAGTCGAAATCCCTGTCGGACAAGCATCACAAGCTCGCAGGCGTGAAAGGGACTCGGCAGAACCCCGGTTCGCCCGGCAGGGCGGGTGACGTGAAGCAGCTCTCGGTGGCGATCACCGACGCGGGCTCGTACGACGAGGCCGTGCGGACGCTGCGCGACTACATCGCGAAATGCTCCTCCTCGACCATGCAGGGCGAGACGACGAAGGACGGCGTGCCGGTCGTGGTCGTCATGACGATCAGCTTCACCGAGGCGAAGCCGCCGCAGGTCGAGGCGGACAAGTCGTTCGGCGCGCAGATGAAGATGAACATGTCTGTCAACGCCGGGGCACAGCACGTCGTGTTCGACCAGTTCGCGCAGTTCTACGCGGTCGCCCTGCGCGGCGTCGTGGTGACTGCCAACACGACCGGCCCCGACCAAGTGGGGCTCATGGACAAATTGTTCGCCGCCACAGTCGACCGGACGAACAAGGCCTCCTAGGGGGCGCGGAGGCCCCCGACGAGCTGTCCGAGCCGCGCGGCCCGGCCGTCGGTCAGAGCCCGAGGGCGGTCCTCGCCGCGCTCGCGACCTCGGCGAGGAGCTGGT
This sequence comes from Segniliparus sp., assembly GCF_051660745.1. Lineage (NCBI taxonomy): Bacteria > Bacillati > Actinomycetota > Actinomycetes > Mycobacteriales > Segniliparaceae > Segniliparus > Segniliparus sp. The sequence goes on from NZ_JBOFQF010000037.1 coordinate 107,754, forward strand.
CCTGGCGGGGCTTCGGCGGCGGAGTGCGGGTCAGCACGGCCAGCACGAGAGGAGCTTTGCCGCCTGCGGGCCATGCCACGGCCACATCGTTGCGGTCGCCCTGTGCTCCGGTGCCGGTTTTGTCCCCTGTCTTCCAATCGGAGGGCAGGCCCGCGCGGATGCATTTGGTCCCCGTGGTGGCTCCGATGAGCCAGTCGGCCAGCTGCTGGCGCTGCGGCGCGGCGAGGGCGTCGCCGAGCACGAGCTTTTGATAGGTCGTCGCGATGGCGCGCGGCGTGGTGGTGTCGAGCAGGTCCTCGGCCTTGCCGACGTTGAGGTCCTCTTCTTTGCGGTCGAGCCGGGTCGTTTGGTCCCCGAGGGAGCGGACGAACCCGGTGAGCGCGGGCGGCCCCCCGAGCAGGTCGAGCAAGAGGTTGCCCGCGAGGTTGTCGCTGAGCTCGATCGCGGCCCGGCAGAGCTCCGCGTAGGTCGCGCTCTGGCCGAGGCGCTGCGAGGAGAACGGGGAGTTCTCGGCAATCGGCCCTGGGTCTGCGGGGACGGCGCTTGCCTGGTCGAGCAGTCCAGGCTCGTCCTGCGACCTGCGCAGCACGGCGCCCGCCGCGAGGGTTTTGAACGTCGAGCACATCATGAAGCGCTGGTCGGCGCGGTGCTCAAGGGTCCGCTGGGAGGCGAGGTCCACCGCGAAGACGCCTGCTTCCGCCCCGTAGCGCTCCTCGAGAGCGGTCACAGCGGCGGCGAACGAGGCCGCCGCCGCGAGCTCCGAGGCCTCCGGCCCGGACGCGCCCGCTCCGTTCTTCGGGCCGCCGCAGGAGGCGAGCACCGGCACGGCGGCGACGCCCGCGAGGAAAGTCCGACGGGCGAGCGGGGGGCGCCGGTCTGCTGCGGCTTCGGACACTCCCGCACTGTAGCAGCGCGCGGCGGGACATCGCGATCATGAGACCGCGACGCTCCGCGACGTGCGGTGACGGGCGGCTCACGTTCGTAACATCGACGGCAACCAGGGGTAACACCTCGTCCCTACGGTGGTCCTATGACTTTCGCAGCCGAGAAGCCGCCAGGGCTTCCCAGGCCTGCGCCGTCCGGGCCTGTCTCCGCGGGCCATCCGCTCGAACCGCTCTCCGCCGAGGAGATCGCCGCAGCCAGCGCGATCCTCGCCGCGCACGCAGGCTTCCCGACCGGAGCGAGGTTCGTCTTCGTCGAACTGGCAGAACCGGCCAAGGAGATGGTGCTCGGCTTCCGTCCGGGCGCGAGCTGGGACCGCCAGGCCGCGATCCTGCTGCGCGCCCCGGCGCTGCGGGCCACGGTCAAGGCCCTCGTCTCGATCACGAACGCCGAAGTCGTCTCGCTCTGCGAGGTCCCCGGCGCCACTCCGTTCACGTTCGAGGAGTTCATGGCGAGCGAGCGGGCCGTCATGGCGGATCCTCGCTGGCAGGAGGCGATGCGCAAGCGCGGGGTCGAAGACTTCTCGCTCGCCATGGTCGACCCGTGGGCCTCGGGCTACACCGGCCCCCACGACGATCCGGGTCTGCGGCGCATCGCCCGCCCGCTCACCTTCGTCCGCTCGCACCCGACGGACAACGGCTACGCGAGGCCGGTGGAAGGGCTCATCGTCACGGTGGACCTCGACACGATGGAGGTGATCGAGGTCGTCGACCACGGCGTCGTGCCGTTCCCGCCGAAGGCGGGCAACTACTACCCGGAGCTGCTCGCCGCCGACAACGTGCCCGCGTTCGACGGACAGCGCGCGCCGCTCAAGCCGATCGTCATCACGCAACCGGAAGGCCCGTCCTTCGAGGTGGACGGGCATGCGGTGAGCTGGTCGAACTGGCGGCTGCGGCTCGGGTTCACTCCGCGCGAGGGCTTGGTCCTGCACGACGTGCGGTACGTCGACAAGGGAGTCGAGCGGCCGGTCCTGCACCGGGCCTCGCTCTCGGAGATGTACGTCCCCTACGGCGACCCGCAGCCGACGCATTGGAACAAGAACGTCTTCGACGAGGGCGAGTACGGGCTCGGCTGGCTCGCGAACCCGTTGACCCTCGGCTGCGACTGCCTCGGCGAGATCCGGTATTTCGACGGCTTCGTCAACGACCAGGACGGCCAGCCGGTGGTGATCAGAAACGCGATCTGCATGCACGAGGAGGACGCCTCCATCGCCTGGAAGCACACCGATTTCCGCCACGGCAGGCCGGAGGTCCGGCGCAGCCGCAGGCTCGTGGTCTCGTTCATCGCGACGGTCGGCAACTACGAGTACGGCTTCTACTGGCATTTCTACCTCGACGGGTCGATCGAGTTCGAGATCAAGCTGACCGGGATCCTCTCGCTCGGGGCCGCGCCTTTGGACGCGAGCCCCGAATTCGGCGCCATGGTCGCGCCTGGCCTGTACGCGCCGAACCACGAGCACTACTTCTCGGTGCGCCTCGACATGCGGGTGGACGGGGACCGCAACAACCTCTACGAGGTGGACTCCGTGGCGGAGCCCGTCGGCGCGACCAACCCGCACGGCAACGCCTGGAAGACAGTGAAGACCCATCTGAGGAGCGAGTCCGAGGCGCAACGCCTGCCGGATCCGCTCGCCGGGCGGACCTGGCTCGTCGCGAGCGCGGACAAGAAGTCCGCGCTGGGCGCTCCGACCGCGTACAAGATCGAGCCGGGCGCGTACACCCGTCCGCTCTGGCAGGACGGCTCGCAGCAGGCGAACCGGGGCGTGTTCGCCACCAAGCAGCTCTGGGCCACGCCGTTCGACCCCGAGCAGCGCTACGCGGCGGGGGAGTTCATCGCGCAGCATCCCGGCGGCGACGGCCTCGGCGGCGCGTACACGGCGGGGGACCGTTCGATCGAGGACTCGGACCTCGTCCTCTGGTACACCGTCGGCGCGCACCACGTGGTGCGTCCGGAGGACTGGCCGGTGATGCCGGTGGCCAAAGTCGGCTTCCACATCAAACCGTTCGGCTTCTTCGACGGCAGCCCCGTGCTGGACCTGCCGCCCGAGCAGCCGCAGCACAAAGCCGACGGCGGCCAGGGCTGCCATTGTTGACCACCCCCGCTCTGCCCGAGCGTTGAACGAAGGAGCAATCGCCTATGCCCTCTTTGTCGATCGTCGAGGAGATCGAGGACGCGAAAGCCCGCCAGTCGCCAGGAGCGGGGCTCGCCGCGGGGACGATGGGCGGCGTCGAGCTCATGGCCCAGTCCACGGCGGGCATCGCGCCGAGCGCGGTCATGGTGTCCGGAGCGACGTTGGTCGCGGCGAGCGCGGGCCCTGGCACGCTGTACTCCTACGCGGTCTCGCTCGGGGTCTTGCTGCTTGTGGGCTGGTGCGTCGCCAAGGTGGCGAAACTGCGTCCCGGCGAGGACTTGCTCTCGCATATCACGGCGGCGTTCGGCCGGGCGGTCGGATTCGTCGGGTCGATGGGGCTCGCCTTCGGCTACCTGCTCATCGCGGTCGGCTGCGTGGCCCAGTTCTCGCAGTACACGAAGCCGCTCTTCGGAGTCTCGCCGCCTGCCAGCGCGGGAGCTCCGGGGACCGCGCTCGGATTCACCCTCGTCCTTGAGATCGTCTGCGTCGTCGGGGCCGCGTTCATGATGATCCGGGGGGTGCGCGTCTCGGCGTGGACGGGCGTGGTGCTCGAAGTGCTGTCCATCGGGGCGATCATGCTGGTCCTCGTCCTCGCGCTGGCCAGGCACGGGTTCTCGGCGGCCCCGCTCATGCCGACCGGCGTCACGCTCGGGCAGGTGGTCGGCGGGATGGTCCTCGCGATCCTCGGGTTCGTCGGCTTCGAGTCGGCGGCCTGCCTCTCGGTGGAGGCCAAGGACCCCCAGCGGACCATTCCCCGCGCCGTGTTCGGCAGCGCCCTGCTCGCCGGGGCGCTGTACCTGTGCTCCTCGTACGCCCAGATCGTGAGCTTCGACGGCGCGGAGAAGCTCGCCGCCGACGCGACGCCGTTGAACACCTTGGCCGACGGCCTCGGGCAGCACTGGCTCGCCCTCGCCGTCGACCTCGGCGCGGTCGCCTCGAACTTCGCCTGTGTCACCGGCTCGCTCACCGCGGCGAGCCGAGTGCTCCACGCGATGGGGGAGTCGAAGCTCGTGCACGCCAGGATCGGAGTCGCGCACCCCAAGCGCCAGACGCCGCATATCGCGATCTTGATGCTCAGCGCCGTCGCGCTGGCAATCGCCGTCGGCATGGCGATGGGCGGGATCAACGAGCTGGACGTCTACTCCTACTCGGGGACGCTGGGCACCTTCGGCTACATGGTGGCCTACATCCTCATGGGCCTCGGCGTCCCGGTGCTGCTGCGCAAGCTCGCCCCGCAGGCGGGCGTCGCATTGGCCGCAGTGATCGGCGGCGCGGTGGCCCTCTGCCTCGCCTACGTGTTCTATCGCAACGTCTACCCGGTTCCGGCATGGCCGACGAGCATCATGCCGTGGCTTTTCGTCGGGGTGCTGCTGATCGCCGCGGCCTGGTATGCCGCGGGTCCTGCGCGACGGGACCGGGCCGGGGAGGGCGTGCCTGTCCTCGCCGAGTCGGCGGGGTGAGCGAACCCCGAGGCCCAGGCGGACGGCAGGCTACGGCCGCAGCTGGGCGGGAGCGGGCTTCCCGGTCAACGCGGTCCAGACTTCTGCGGGCGGCTTGGCGCTGAGCGGTCCGCGCACCCTGCTCTGGCCGTTGCCCGCCTGTTGCTCGGTGAGCCCGTCGAAGGAGAAGCACGGGCCGGTGGCCGCGAGGCCGTCCGGGACGGTGTCCTTCATGTCGTCGACGGAGCCTTGGGCGGACTCCCCGGTCCCGGACCAGGAGCCCACGAGGGCGTCGTCGGCGTCCGTGGTGCCGCACACCGAGAGCGACCAGCCCTCCTCTGCGACGGCCTCTGCAGCGCTGGCCAGGCCGAGCGCGGAGAGAAGCGCGGCGCTGCCCGCGATTCGATATGAGAGCATGTCGTCCTCGATTCTCGGCGGCCCTCGGGCGCGCCGTTCGGCGTGAAGATCGCGTTCGTCTCGCTGCGGTTGCAGCAGTCTATCTGTGCGTTCCGGGCGGCGGTGGGGCTCCGGGCGGGGGCGGAGATCCGGGCGGCGGAGGCGGCCCCTGCGGGGGCGGGGCTCCTGGGGGCGGCGGCGCGGGCGCTCGCTCGCCCTTCACGGTCGTCGGCCTCCCCCGGAAGCAGCCGACGGAATACGGGAAGTCGTCGGTCATCACATAGTGGTAGGTGGCGACCTGTTTGCCGTCGAGCGAGATCGTGCTCGTGATGCCGTGGCACTCGTCGAGGTCCCGGGTCGTGAGCACGTTGTTGGGGCTCAGATGCGCGCCGGTGATCGGGAACCCGTCGAGGGCGTAGCCGAGCACTTCGGCGACGCCCGGATTGGGGATGCACGGGCTGAGCGTGTGGTAGTGGTACTCGCCCGCGATCTCCGGGTGGCCGGAGCACGAGTCCTGCGTCTCCCAGGCCCCGGCGTCCCTGCCGCTCGAGTCCAGCGCGTTGAAGAGGACCACCCCGGAGAGCATGACCCCGACCTCGTGCGCGACGCATTGCGGCTTCCCGTACACCGGCTTGGGCGGCAGCACATAGGTCAGCTGCTGCGCCTGGACGGCGTTGGGATTGCGGTCGTACTGGTATGCGGTGTCGTCCTCGGCGATCGGGAACTCGCCGGTGGTGTGGTTGCGCGGGAGGTCGTTCGTGGTGATCACCCTGGCCTGGTCCGAATGGGTCTCGGTGAACGAGCCCTCGTGGTGGACGTGGCCGCGCACCTGCGTCTTCTTGCTCGGATAGAACCATTTTCCGTCCTCCGAGAACCACGGTCCCCGGACTTCGGCCCCGCCCGCGAAGCCGGTGAGGCTCTCGTCGTACCGGGGGCAGGCGAACAGGCTTCCGAGGCGGGGGCCTTCGGTGGTGTGCTTGCCGTCGCCGACCGGCAGCCGCCCGTCGGCGTAGAGGTTGCCGTAGTCCTTGCCCGGGTCGAGGAGCAGCGGCTGCGCGGCAGGCCCGGACGGGGCGCCGTGCCCATCCGGCCCAGGCTCATGCGAGCAGGCGGTGAGCGCGAGCAACGCCCCGAACGCCAGACGTCCGACCTGTTTTGCCCACAGCGCGCCCATCGCGCGTCCCTCCCTCCGCAAGCTGCGTCAGGCTTTTTTCTCGGCCCGCAGCACGACTTCGAACTCCAAGAGGTTCGCGCCCGTGGCGACCGGCTTCGCGCGCTGGCCTGCGTGGGCCTCTTTCGCAGGCCCGTTCGCCCAATCCTGGAACGCCTCTTCGGACTCCCACTCGGTGAAGACGAAATAGCGGTTCTCGCCCTTGATGGGGCGAAGCAGCTGGAAGCTGATGAACCCTGGGGCGTTCTCCACGGCGTGCGCCCGGTTGGCGAAACGTTGCTCCAGCTCGGGACCCGCCTCTGCGGGCACGTCGAGGGCGTTGATCTTCACGACAGTCATGGGGCCAGCCTACGCCTCGGCCCGGCCGCAGAGCAATGGGCGTCACATCTCTTGACGTGGAGCGTGCTCCAGGTATTAGCGTGGCGGTATGACGATCAAACTCGGCCTGCACATCCCGAACTTCACCTTCCCCGGCACGGCGAAAGACATCTTCGCGAACGTGGTCGCCCAGGCGAGAGCGGCCGAGGCCGCCGGTTTCGACACCGTGACCGTGATGGACCACTTCTACCAGCTCCCCGGCCTCGGCAAGCCCGAAGAGCCGATGCTCGAGGCGTACACGACGCTCGGCGCGCTCGCCGCGTCGACTTCGACGATCCAGCTCGCCACGCTCGTCACCGGGAACACCTACCGCAACCCGGCGCACCTGGCGAAGGCCGTCACCACACTCGACGTGGTGAGCGGCGGCCGCGCTTTCCTCGGGATCGGCGCAGGCTGGTACGAGCTGGAGCACGAGGCGCTCGGCTTCGAGTTCGGCACTTTCACCGACCGGTTCGAGCGCCTTGCCGAGGCGTTGGAGATCATCCACCCGATGCTGCGCGGCGAGCGCCCGACCTTCGAGGGCAAGTGGTACCGGGCCAAGGACGCGATCAACGAGCCCCGAATCCGGGACGACCTGCCGATCATGCTCGGCGGCAGCGGGGAGCAGAAGACGTTCCGGCTCGCCGCGAAGCACGCCGACCACCTCAACATCGTCGGGGCCGGGCCCTCGGAGCTGCCCCGCAAGCTGGAGGTGCTCGCCGAGCGCTGCGCGGAGATCGGCCGCGACCCGGCGACGCTCAAGACCAGCACCATGGTGCGGGCCTGCGTGGCCGAGGACGGGGAGAAGGCGCGCCAGTTGCAGCGCGCGCATTTCGCCAAGCTCGGGGTCGACCTCGACGCGCTCTCGCCCGAGGAGCGCGCCGCGCGCACGGCGGGGCAGTACGTCGGCACGGTCGACGAGGTGGTCGAGGCGATCAAGTCCGAGGTGCTCAGCACCGGCGTCGGCGGTGTGACGCTGTACCTGCTCGGCGGCGACGGCAACGAGCCGCAGGCCGTGCGGCTGGTCGGCGAGGCGCTCGCGCCGCTCATCGCTTAAGCAGGGCGCCGGGCGAGCTCCGGGCCGTTCCGGGTCATGTCGTGCGGGTGCGTCCGGATATGTCGACGCGGGTTCCGCCGACCCACTCGGCCATTCCGGCGACGAGGGGCGACTCTCCGAGCCGCGCCTCGTCCTCGGCGAACGCGTCGACGAGAGAACGCATATGCGGTTGCAGGCTGAGATGGAGGAATCCCACCACCTCTCCCCGCAATCCGGCCGAGAGGGGCTTCGCCGTGCCGAAGTAGACATTGCGTTTGGTCTCTCGAATGCTCGCGGGGAACCGTTGCGCCAGTTGACGCCCTTTTTCCTGCGCGTGCCGGACGAGGTCGGCTTCGGCGACCACGTCGTTCACGAGCCCGAGCGCGAGAGCTTGGTCCGCAGTGATCGCCGTGCCGAAGAGTATGTGCTCCAGCGATCGCGCCGTGCCGATCATCTTGGGCAGCCGCTGCGTGCCCCCGCCGCCGGGGATCAGTCCGGCCAGCGTCTCGATCTGGCCCAACCGGATGTGGGGGGAGTCGGACACGTACCGAAGGTCGCAGGCGAGGCTTATCTCGTGCCCCCCGCCCGCGGCGGGGCCGTTGATGGCGGCGATGTAGACGGCGCTCGACCGGTTCATCCGCACAATCACTCGATGCCAGCGGAACAGCCAAGCCATGCCCTTGCCCGGCCCGCCGAGGGGTCCGGTCAGCCGTTCGGTGGCCCGGAGCGCCCCGGGGACGCGGTGCCACGCGGACAGGAGGCCCCAGAGCAGCCGGAGCAGCGGTATCGGCAGGGGCGGCAGTCCCAGGCCGATGCCGTCGGAGATCGAGCGCGGGTCGGCGTGGGTGAGGAATCTGCCTTCAATCCCTCCGGTCAGGACGACGGCGCGCACGGAGCGGTCCCGGTCGACGGCCTTGGTGAGCGAATCGAGATCTCGCAGGAGGGCAGGCGTCGCGTAGCAGGGCGGCTTGTCGAAGTAGCGCGCGGTCAACACCGGGCCGTCTTGCTCCAATCGGAGCGTTTCGAGCGAGAGCAGGCGCGATGCGGTCATGCTCGTCCACCATTCGCGCGTGTTCCCCCGGTTCGGGGCCGTCGGGTCTCGACCATCTGGGTCTCGATCATCGTTGTCCGTCCTTCTTCGCTTTAGTTATACTAAAAAGTATAATTCCAGCAACTGTAGTCCGCAGCACTTTGCCGCGCAACTGTGCACGAAGCTTCAATCCGATTGGCTTCGGCCTGCGCGTCGGCCGAGAAGGTGTTTTCGCCGTATATCGCATAAGCTGAGCCCCATGGCGTCGAGCAAACTTCGGAGGGCACAGCGGATCACTCTTCTCTCCGGCGCGCCGCTCGCCGTGCTGGTCGTTTTGGCGGTGCTCGTGCTGGCAGGCGGCGTGGCGTGCTGGACGAGGGCCGCCTCGGCGCAGGAACGGGCCAAAGCGTGGACGACCCTGCCGCAGCTCGGCCCGGAGCCGGAAGGCGGCCGTGTCGGCCACGCGCCGGTGAACGGGATCGACATCTGGTACGCCGTGTACGGCCCCGACCTCGATCCCGCGGCGGACAAGCCTCCGGTGCTGCTCCTGCACGGCGGGCTCGCGGACTCGGAGTATTGGAACGGCTTGGTCCCCGCGCTCGTCGCGAAGGGCCGGACGGTGATCGCCATGGACAGCCGTGGCCATGGCCGCACGACGCGCAGCGCAGAGCCGTACAGCTACGGCCTCATGGCCGAGGACGTCCAGCTCCTGCTGCGCTTCCTCCAGGTGCCCAAGGTGGACCTCGTGGGCTGGAGCGACGGCGGGATCGTCGGGCTCGAGCTCGCGATCGAGCACCCCGAGCTTTTGTCGAGCCTCTTCGCCTACGGGGCGAACGCGCGGCCCGACGGGCTTGTCCAGGGCGGGGACCAATCCCCGGTCTTCGTGCTCGGCGCCGAGCGCGCGCATCAGGAGTTCTTGCGGGTCTCCCCGCATCCGCAGGGCTGGGACAGCTTCAACGAGCGGATCAAGAAGATGTGGGACACCCAGCCCGACATCAGCGACGACCAGTTGCGCTCCATCCATGTGCGAACGGCGATCGCGGACGGGCAATACGACGAGGTCATCAAGCGCGAGCACACCGAGCACCTCGCGGCGACGATCCCCGGCGCGCGGCTGGAGGTCCTCCCGGACGTCAGCCACTTCGGCATGCTGCAGAACCCGGAGGAGTTCAATAAAGCAGTGCTCGATTTCCTGGGCTGAGCGCCGCCGTCAATGCCCGGGGTGTTGTCCGCCCGCCGCGCCGAGGGCGTCGTCCAGGGTTTGCGCGCCCTGGCCCGTCTCGTCGTCGTCGTCCTTGTGCAGGGTCGTGCCGTTCCTCGGGTAGTGGGTGTTGCCGCCCGGCCTGCTGGGCGCGTCGCTCGGAGCATTGCTCGCGTCGTCGTCGTTGTCGGCGGCCGTAAGCGCGGGACTGTGCGCGGGCGAGGCGTTCGCCCCGGCGCCAAACATGCCCGCGAGCGCGAAGAGCGCGCTGAAGAAGGCGATTCTCATGGTTGTGGTCCTCTCGGTTCGTTGTTGGGGCGGGGGCGGCGTTCTCCCAGTGGCGGCGGCGGGCGCGGCCGTGGGGTTCTTGCCTGCTCGCTTCGCTGTGTCTCGAAGCGATGCCACCACGTTAGCCGCGAAAACTGGCCCGCACCTGATATTTATCTAAGAATGCGCATATACGCATGAAAAGTGCTGTCGCCGACGCGGCTTGCGATCCTCCCGGACTCCGGCCGCTTCGGAATGTTGCAGCGCCCGGAGGAGTTCAATAAAGCAGTGCTTGATTTCCTGGGCGGCGCATTCCCCGGAGCGGGTCGCGATCGGGCACGGACGGAAGGAGCGCTCGTGGGCACACGGTACGGACAGTTGGCATTCGGGCCCGCGGCGGTGCGCCGCCAAGCGGAGATCGGCAGCGTCGTCGCCTACGGCGCGAAACTGGGCGCTCCCGACGAAGGCCCGGACGCGCTTGAGCCGCAGGTCCAGGCGATGGTCCGAGAGTCGTGGCATTTCTTCCTCGGCTCGACCACCCCGGCGGGCTGGCCGTACATCCAGCACCGGGGCGGTCCGAAAGGATTCGTCCACGTGCTCGACGAGCGCACGCTCGGCTTCGCCGACGTCGCGGGCAACCGGCAGTTCGTCACCACTGGGAATGTCGAGTCCGACGACCGGGTGGCGCTCTTCTTCATCGACTACGCCCGCAAACGCCGGGTGAAGATCTACGGCCGGGCCAAGGTGGTGGAGCTGCACGAGGACCCGGAGCTTTTGGCGAGCCTCGCCATCGTGGGCGACGAAGTGGTCGGCAAGCCCGAGCGGTCCTTCCTCGTCGCGGTCGAAGCCGTCGACATCAACTGCTCGCGGCACATCGAGCCGTTGTGGCCCCGAGAGTCCGTGGACCGGATGAAGGATCTCTACCAGCGCGATGTCCGCGAGGCCCAGGCCGAGGCCGAGCAGCTGCGGCGGCGCGTCGCGGAGCTGGAGGC